>NZ_CP092827.1:4011071-4315714 GCF_022533585.1 Pseudomonas sp. LS.1a | reverse complement strand
GTGAACTGCTGAGCTTTGCGATCGAACCCCTGGACGCCGCGCGCGGCAACCTGCCGCTGCTGGTACGCGCGTCGGAGCCGGGTATCGACCTGCTGGAAGCCTTTGCCGAGTTGCAGCCGCTGGTGGACCAGCACCTGCTGCAGGCCGGCGGCATCCTGTTTCGCGGGTTCGAGGTGGGTGGTGCCGAAGCGTTCCGCCAGTTTGCCGCTTCTTTCGGTCACCCGCTGCTCAACTACGAGTTTGGCTCCACCCCGCGCAGCAACGTGACCAAGGGTGTGTACACCTCCACCGAGTACCCGGCGCACCAGAGCATCCCCCTGCACAACGAGCAGGCCTATACCCTGGAATGGCCGATGAAGATCTGGTTCTACAGCGTGATCCCCGCCGAGACCGGTGGCCAGACGCCGATTGCCGACAGCCGCGAGGTGTACCGGAGCATGCCGGCGCGTATTCGTGAGCGGCTGGTGGAGAAGGGGCTGATGTACGTGCGCAACTACGGCAACGGCCTTGATGTGGAATGGTCGCAGGTGTTCAACACTGAAGACCCGCGCCAGGTCGAGGCCTATTGCCGGGCGCATGCCATCGAGTGCATCTGGAAGGATGACGGCGAATTGCGCACCCGTCAGCGCTGCCAGGTGGTGGCGCGTCACCCGGTGACCGGGGAGGACGTGTGGTTCAACCAGGCGCACCTGTTCCATGTGTCGAACCTGCAGCCAGAAGTGCGCGAGTCGTTGATGGACATCGTCGAGGAAGAGGACCTGCCGCGTAACGTGTATTACGGCGACGGTACGACCATCGAGGATTCACTGCTGGATGAAGTGCGTGGGGTGCTGGATGAATGCACCATCAGCTTCCCTTGGCTGGAGAACGATGTGCTGATGCTGGATAACATGCTCGCGGCGCATGCGCGGTCGCCGTTTACCGGCAAGCGCAAGGTGGTGGTGGCGATGGCGCAGGGGCATAGGGAGGTGTTGGGCTGACAGGTGTTCGCCTTGGCAGGTGTGGCGCCTGTGAGATCGAGCGCCGCCCGCGCGGCGCATCGCGAGCGAAGCTCGCTCCTACATCTGTTTCGGGCCAATTATTCCTGAGGCATTGGCGCGCGGCCCCTTGGCGTTCGACTGGATATCGTGTGGGACAAACAAGGCGGCCGCGCGCGCTGGCACAGGCAATACTGGCCCGAAACAAATGTAGGAGCGAGCTTCGCTCGCGATGCGCCGCGCGGGCGGCGCTCGATCTCATAGGCGCTGAACCTGTCATGGCGAACACCTGTCAGCCCTGACGCATTCTCAAGACATGCCCCCAGCAACCTACAAAAATCCCAGACTCTTCCTACGCCTCGGGACTGGCAACTCCACCCCCTGCGAAATACCCTACAACCTCTGTCGACACGCGTCTGATTGTTCCTGCAAATCCCGCACTCTAGGCTTTGCCTGTCGCTGACGGTTCAGCGATCGGGTGTGGAAACCTGGCAAGACATATGATGATTGTTGACACGACAGCTGTACGCGGGAGGCTTTCGGGCCTACCGGGTTCATCATATGCCTGGTTTTCCACCCCGTGTGCAGCTGTCACCCCAATGTGTGGAAACGGACGGGTGGCACATAACTCATATGATGACCATTCCATGACCGACGAAACCAAAACCACCCCCGGTGTCACCTACTTCTACCAAGGCGAAGGCCAAACCCATCCACTGTTCCGTATCGCTGAGGGCATCCCCTGCCGCAGCGCCCGGGAGCAAGCCTCGGAATTGATGGGCTATGCACGCGACTTGTCACTGACCGGTTTGATGGACGGCGATCAGCAGATGCTCTGGGCTTCGCATTACTTCGCAGCCATGGCCAAGGCGCTGCTGGATGATGCCGAGTTGGGTTTGCTGCGCTGATCATTGTTATGGCTGTACCAGCCTATAGCTAGTGCGGTGTTCCAGAAATACCGCTGAAAATTTGACCTAGGGATTCTCCAATCAAGTCAGCACAGGTCAGACGGCCTGTGCTGACTTGATTGGAGAATCCCTAGGGTCCAACTTGAAGTTATTGATGGCGTGACTGTGATACTCATTTTTCTTCAGGGAAACCTATCCATCGATACTTTCGCTTGGTAAGGTCGCGTGTATCATTGTCTTGTCTGATTTCTTTGTTTGCAATTACTTCCCGGTTAGTGGCCGTCATTAGTCGGGTAAGAATGTTTTTTTCGATTGTATAATTTTTGGATTGTAGTTCGTCGAGCTTCTCTTTTACTAGGCGGTCTCGAAAGTTGTCGACTGTTTGCTCCTGAGCGTAAATTGCGTCACTCAACTCTGAACTTTCTGGATCTAACGCTACCAAACGGTCAATTTCAAGGTCGCGGGCCGATCGTGCTGGTGGGCGCGATGATTGTGGGTGTGCGTTGTTTTTTAGCACGCCCTTTGTTGCCTTGCCATGCATTGGCTTGAATGCCGGAGTTTCACTGGCGTCGTATGTATGCTGATAATGGGGGCCTGCAGGTATCTTAACTATTTTTTTTGTAGCAGGGCTCGGGTTCGGAGTTTTGAAAGAAGCCCGCATAAACCCACTGGGATCAAAGTAATTTACAGGGTCGCCGCTGCAATAGCAGTAGGAGTTTAGGTTGCCAGGAATGAAAGGGCTCATGATGTCAGGCGAGAGAAATCTCATAAATGCCGTGCTGTAAAATCTTCGTCCTTGGCCTAAAGCATATAAGCTGGAAAAGTATTTCATTTCGCCGTTGAAGTTTGTTAGAAGTGTCGGGTTGCTCCCGGTAGGGGAGTTTCCATACGGGGAATACGTTAAGGTCTCATCGAAGTCTGCGTTTCTTGCGCGTGTTGTGCTGGAGTGGTTGTCAGTCGAGATCAAAGTATTCTGTGTCTGCACGTCAGTATGCATAATTTCTGCGGCGGGGTAATGATGGCGAAGAACCCGTGTACTTTGTGTTGGTGTGGTCAAAGTTGAGATGTGTTCTGAATTGTAGAAAAAAAAGTGTTTTTCTGTTGAGCCGTTGTTCATGGGTGATCTTCCTGTCAGGGGTTGTTCAGGTACTCTTGCATGTGTATGGCTGTTTTTAAACTGGCATTACTGTCAGTTTGATAATAGAAATTCTTTGTCAAAATACATGGTTTTGGAAGTGCCAGTCGGTTCCTGGCATCTTCGCGGCGAACCGTCGCTCCCGCAGGAAAATCGAATTGGCCACCGCCGCAGCCGCCACCGCATTCGCGGTGAACCCGCTCCTACATTGATCGGTGGTGCACACACACCTCGGTGGTTCGGCACAGCACGTTGTAGGAGCGGGTTTACCCGCGAAAGGGCCGGGCCTGCTGGCCAATATCCCAGGCCAGTCACCGCCGCAGCCGCCACCGCGTTCGCGGGTGAACCCGCTCCTACACTGATCGATGGTGCTCACACATTGGTGGCTCGGCACCGCCTACCTGCTGCCCCCCTAAATCAACCCCCCACACCTTCGTCTGACAGTTACCGCTCGACTGCCAGGACACCGCTCGACATGAATGCCGACCAAACCCTCAAGCTCGCCCGCCGCTTCATCGAACTCAGCCCCGACAAGCGCCGCCTGTTCCTCAAGGCGCTGCAGGGCGAGGGCATGGATTTTTCCGTGCTGCCGATCGCGCCCGGGGTGGAGGTGGCCGAGCGTGACCAGCTGTCGTACGCCCAGCGGCGCATGTGGTTCCTCTGGCAGCTCGACCCACAAGGTGCGGCGTACAACCTGCCCATGGCCGTGCGCCTGAATGGCCCGCTGGACCTGGCTGCCCTGCAGCATGCCTTCGATGCCCTGGTGGCCCGCCACGAAACCCTGCGCACCCGCTTTGTCGCCGACGGCGATGACGTGCGCCAGCAGGTCGATGCCAGCGCCGCCCCGTTGCAGCTGCACCAGGATGCCCTGGCCGGCCTGGACGAGGTGGCCCGTCAGGCCGCCATCGAAACCATCGCCGAAGCCGAAGCCCTGGCCCCCTTCGACCTGGCCAGCGGCCCGCTGCTGCGTGTACGCCTGCTGCAACTGGCGGCACAGGAGCACATTCTGCTGCTGACCCTGCACCACATCGTCGCCGACGGCTGGTCGATGAACGTGCTGATCGACGAATTCCTGCACCTGTACGACGCCGCCGTGGCCGGCAGCGAAGCCCGCCTGGAACCGCTGCCGATCCAGTACCGCGACTACGCCCTGTGGCAGCGCAGCTGGCTCCAGGCCGGTGAGCAGGAGCGCCAGCTGGCCTACTGGCAGGCGCGCCTGGGCGACGACCATTCACCGCTGGCGCTGCCACTGGACCGCAACCGCCAGGGCCGCCCCAGCTATCGCGGCGCGCGCTACGAGTTCCCCATCGCCGCCGATGTCGCCGAACGCCTGCGCGGCCTGGCACGCAAGCATAACGTCACCCTGTTCATGGTCCTGCTGGCCGCCTTCAAGCTGCTGCTGCAACGCTACAGTGGCCAGTCGGCGATCCGCGTCGGCGTGCCTATCGCCAACCGTAACCGCGCCGAAAGCCAAGGGCTGATCGGCTGCTTCATCAATACCCAGGTACTGCACACCGAAATCGACCCTTTGCTGGACATCGCCGGTCTGTTGCAGCGCGTGCGCGAAACCGCCGTGGGCGCGCAAAGCCATCAGGACCTGCCGTTCGAACAACTGGTCGAAGCCCTGGACCTGCCGCGCAGCAGCGAAAGCCCGCTGTTCCGCGTGCTGTTCAACCACCAGGCGCAGGTGGCGGATGTGCAGGCCATCGAGACCCGCTCCGGCCTGAGCCTGGCGCCGGTCGTGCTGGCAAAGCACAGCGCCCGCTTCGACCTGGCGCTGGATACCCATGAGCGAGCGGGGCAGCTGCACGCAGCGTTCACCTATGCGACCGACGTGTTCGATGCGGCCACCGTCGAAGCCCTTGGCGAGCAGTGGCTGGCCCTGGTGCAGGCGTTGGCCGACGAGGCGGGTGGCGCAGTCGGCGAGCTGCCATTACCAGGCCTGGCTACTGCCATTGGCGCGCCTGCGCAGGCTGACGCAACGCTGCTGGTCCACCAGCGCTTTGCCGCCGCCGCCAAGCGCCACCCCGAGCGCACGGCGGTGATGGCTGCGGGCGCGCAGGCCAGCTTCGCCGAGCTCGATGCCCGCGCCGAGGCCATTGCAGGTCGGCTGGTGGAAGCCGGAGCAGGGCCGGACACACTGGTCGGCGTGCTGGCCAACCGCAGTGTCGGCATGCTCGCCAGTATCCTCGGCGTGCTCAAGGCCGGTGGCGCCTACCTGCCACTGGAGCCCGAGCAGCCGGCCGAACGCCTGGCCTACATGCTTGCCGACAGCGGCGCGCGCCTGCTGCTGGCGCCTGATGACTGGCAGGCCGAACTGCCCGAGAGCGTGCAGCGTCTGGACTGGACGCAAACCGGCAATGGCCGCGCCGCCCGCATCGTCCCGGCACCGGCCAACCTGGCCTACGTGATCTACACCTCCGGCACCACCGGCCAGCCCAAGGGCGTGGCGATCAGCCACGGCGCCCTGGCCAACTACGTCGAAGGCGTCAGCGCGCGTTTGCCGGTCGAGCGTATCCGCAGCATGGCCCAGGTCTCGACCCCGGCTGCCGACCTTGGCCACACCATGCTGTTCGGCGCCCTGTGCGGCGGCCACACCCTGCATTTGCTGTTACGCGAGCAGGTGCTGGATGCCGAAGGCTTCGCCGCCTACCTGGCCGAGCACCAGGTAGACGCGCTGAAGATCGTACCGTCGCACCTGGAGGCCATGTTGGTGGCAGGCCGCTCGGCGCTGCCGGCGCAGTGCCTGGTGCTCGGCGGCGAGGCCATCAGCCCGAGCCTGCTGGGCAAGGTCCGCAACCTGGCCCCGGCGCTCAAGGTGTTCAACCATTACGGCCCGACCGAGACCACCGTCGGTGTGCTGGTCGCCGAGCTGAACGAGCAGGCCAGCCTCGGCCAGCCGCTGGCCAACACCCGCGTCGCGGTGCTCGACCACTGCCTGCAAGCCCTGCCGACCAAGGCCAAGGGTGAGCTGTATATCGGCGGCGCCGGCCTGGCCCGTGGCTACCTGAACCGTCCGGCACTCACCGCCGAGCGCTTCGTCCCCGACCCTAGCGGCAGCCACGGCCAACGCCTGTACCGCAGCGGTGACTGGGTACGCCAAGGCAGCGACCTGCAGTTTGCCGGGCGCATGGATGGCCTGGTGAAGATCCGTGGCTATCGCGTGGAACTGGCCGAAATCGAAAACCGGCTGCGTGCCCTGGATGGCGTTGCCAATGCCCTGGTTCGCGTGCATGGCCAGGCGCCGCAACTGCAACTGGCTGCCTGGCTGGTGCCCAGCCAGATGCCGGCCGACAGCCTGGCCTGGCAGGAATCGATCCGCGCCAGCCTCAAAAGCCTGCTGCCCGAGCATATGGTGCCGACCCACCTGATGGTGCTGGAGCACCTGCCGGTCACGGTCAACGGCAAGATCGATGTCAAGGCGCTGCCGGAGCCCGTCGCCACCCAGGTGGCCTACCAGGCGCCGCAGACCCCGCTGCAAACGCAATTGGCGCAGATCTGGGCGCAAGTCCTGCAAGTACCGCAGGTAGGCCTGAGCGACAACTTCTTTGCCCTTGGCGGCCATTCGCTGCTGGCCACCCAGGCGGTATCGCGGATACGCAAGCAACTGGGCGTGGATATCCCGCTGCGCACCCTGTTCGACACCGTCGACCTGCAGGCCTTTGCCCAGGCTGTGGCCGAAGGCGAGCAGGGCGCGGGCCTGGACATCGAAATCCTCGACCGCCAGCAACCCCTGCCGGTGTCCCGTTCGCAAAACCGCCAGTGGCTGTTCTGGAAGCTCAACCCCGAAAGCCTGGCCTACAACACGCCGATGGCCGTGCGCATGCAGGGCCACCTCGACCGCGCCGCCGTGCAGGCCGCACTGGATGCCTTGGTGGCCCGCCATGAATCGTTGCGCACAGTGTTCGTCGAGGCCGACGGCCTGCCCTGGCAGCGCATCTTGCCGGCGGCCACGGTCCCGATCGCTTTCGAAGACCTCAGCGGCCAGGACCACGCCGCGCAGATGCGCAAGCTGGAAGCCGAAGCCTTCGTGCCGTTCGACCTGGAGCGCGGTCCGCTGCTGCGTGCCCGGCTGTTCAAGGTGCATGCACAGGAGCACCTGCTGTCGCTGACCTTGCACCATATCGTTTCCGATGGCTGGTCGATGAGCCTGCTGGTGCGCGAGTTCGCCGCCGCCTACAACGCCGCCGCCACGGGCCAGGCGCAAACCCTCGAGCCGCTGCCGGTGCAGTACGCCGATTTCGCCGCCTGGCAGCGCAAGTGGCTGGCCGAGGGGCAGATGCAGGCGCAGATCGGCTACTGGAAGGCCCGCCTGGAAGACGACTTCGAAGTGCTGGAACTGCCCGCCGATCGCATTCGCCCACAGGTCAAAAGCTACCAGGGCAGCCGCTTCGACGTGCGCCTGCCGCAGGCCCTCACCGAGCGCCTGCGGGCACTGGCGGTGGCATCCAACACCACGCTGTTCCATGTGTTCCTGGCGGCGTATGCCATCGTGCTGTCGCGCTACAGCCGCAAGGGCACGCTCAACATCGGCGTGCCGGTCACCAACCGCAATCGCCTGGAGCTGGAGGGGCTGATCGGCTTCTTCATCAACGTGGTGGTGGCCCGCATCAGTGTCGATGGCAGCCAGCCGTTCCCGCAGTTGCTGGCGGCGATCAAGGAAACCACCTTGCAGGCCCAGGCCAACAAGGATGTACCGTTCCTGGAGGTAGCCGAAGCGCTGTACCCGGAGCGCGACCAGGGCGTGAACCCGTTCTTCCAGGTGCTGTACAACCACCTGCGCGACCTTGGCGAGCAGGTTTCCAGCGATGCCTTGCACGGCCTGCAGGTCAAGGAAGTGGACCTGCAGGAGCCGGGCGCGCAGTACGACATTTCGCTCAACACCCTGGAGCGCTCCGATGGCGTAACCGCTTCGTTCAACTATTCCACCGACCTGTTCGATGCCGCACGCATCGAGCGCATGGCCGGGCATTGGCAAGCACTGCTGCAAGCCATCTGCGCCGAACCGCAGCGCTGCATTGCCGAGCTGGACTTCCTCGGCAGTGTCGAACGCCAGCAGCTGACCTACGGCTGGAACCCGGCACCCCTGGCTGGCAGCGGCTTGTGCGCGCACCAGTTGCTGGAGCGCCAGGCGCGTGAGCGGCCGGATGCGCTGGCGCTGATCTTCGACGACCAGCAGATGACCTATGCCGAACTGGACCGCAGCAGCAACCAGCTGGCCCACCGCCTGCGGGCGCTGGGCGTGGGGCCGGATTGCCTGGTCGGCGTGGCCGTCGAGCGCGGCCTGGGCATGGCCCTGGCGCTGGTCGCCATTCACAAGGCAGGTGGCGCTTACGTGCCGCTGGACCCGGACTACCCGCAAGAGCGTCTGGCCTACATGGTCGAGGACAGCAACATCGGCCTGCTGCTGGCCGACGCGCCCTCGCGTGAGCGCCTGCAAGCGGGCAAGCAACTGCCCTGCGTGGTACTGGAACCGGGCACCGAGTGGCTGCATGCCTGGCCCGCCGAGCCGCTGGCCAACCTGGCTGCACCGCACAACCTCGCCTATGTCATCTACACCTCCGGCTCCACCGGCATGCCCAAGGGCGTGGCCATCGACCACCAGGCCCTGTCGGTGTTCTGCCAGGTGGCCGGCGACTATTCGCGCCTCAGCCCGGATGATCGAGTGCTGCAGTTCGCCACCGTCAGTTTCGACGGCTTCATCGAGCAGTTCTTCCCGCCGCTGGCCCAGGGCGCCTGTGTGGTGCTGCGCGACCTGCGGCTGTGGGATACCGCCATCCTGCTGGACGAGATCAACCGCCACGGCGTGACCGTGGCCGACCTGCCGGCGGCCTATTGGCGCCTGCTGGCGCTGGAGCGCCGAGCCCCCGAGGCCTATAGCCGGCTGAAACAGATTCACGTGGGGGGTGAGGCGGTGCCGGAAGATGCCCTGCGCGCCTGGCTGGCCGATGGCCCGCCAGCGGTGCGTCTGCTGAACACCTACGGCCCGACCGAAGCCACCGTGGTCGCCACCACCTACGACTGCTCGCAGATGACCGTGGAGCAGGTCAGCCAGGGTGGCGTGCCGATCGGCCGTGCCTTGCCGGGGCGTACCTTGCATGCCTTGGACGACGGCCTGGCGCCGACACCGGTAGGCGTGCCCGGCGAGCTGTTCATTGGCGGGGCAGGGTGCCTGGCGCGCGGTTATCACCAGCGGCCGTCACTCACCGCCGAGCGTTTCATCCCCGACCCGTTCGACCCGGTTGGTGGTGGCCGTCTGTACCGCACCGGCGACCTCGGCTGTTATGACGAAAACGGTCAGCTGGCCTATCGCGGCCGGGTCGACCACCAGGTGAAGGTGCGCGGCTTCCGTATCGAGCTGGGCGAGATCGAGCAGTACCTGCGGGCGCACCCGGACGTACGCGAAGCCACCGTGCTGGCCATCGACCTGCCCAGTGGCAAGCAGCTGTGCGCCTACGCGGTGCCGGCCGAAGGCTACCGCGGCGATCTGCGCCTGGCCCTGAAGCAGTACCTCAAGGCCAGGCTGCCGGACTACATGATCCCGGCCTACCTGGTGACCCTGCCGAGCATGCCGCTGACCCCCAGCGGCAAACTCGACCGCAAGGCCCTGCCGCTACCCGACCCGAACCAGCCACAGCATGACTACCAGGCGCCGCAGACCGAGCGGCAACAGCAGCTGGCGAGCATCTGGGCGCAGTTGCTCAACGTTGCCCGGGTCGGCCTGAACGACAACTTCTTCGAACTGGGCGGCCACTCCTTGCTGGCGGCCCAGGCCGTGTCGCGGATCAACGTCGAGCTGGGGCTCGACATCCCCCTGCGGCTGATCTTCAGCCACCCCGAATTGCGCGCGTTCGCCCAGGCGCTGGACGAACAGGGCCTGTCGCTCTCCGACGACGGCCTGAGCGATATCGAACAAATGATGAATGCATTCACAGAGGCCTGACATGGAACTCACTGCCGCACAACGCATCGCCCAACGTTTCGTTGGCCTCCCCGTGGAACAACGCCAGCAGATCCTGGAAAAGATGCAGGCCAGCGGGCAGAGCTTCCGCCTGCTGCCCATCGTGCCTGCGCGCCAGGGCCTGGCGCGTATTCCGCTGTCTTACGCCCAGCAGCGTCTGCTGTTTCTCTGGCAGCTGGAGCCCGACAGCCCGGCCTACAACGTGCCGATGGCGGTACGCCTGAAGGGCGCCCTGGACCAGGCGGTGCTGCAACAGGCGCTGGATGCGCTGGTGCAACGCCACGAGTCGCTGCGCACGCGCTTCGCCTCGGAGGAGGGCGAGTTCCACCAGGAAATCCTTGAGCACTGCCCGCTGGCGCTGGAACTGGTGATGTTCGACGGTGCCGCCGATGAGGCAGCGCTGAGCGTGGCCGTGGACGCGGCCCTCAAGCAGCCCTTCGACCTGCTGACCGGTCCGCTGCTGCGGGTGACCCTGCTGCGCGTGGCCGCCGATCACCACGTGCTGGCGCTGAGCATGCACCACATCATCTCCGACGGCTGGTCCAGCGATGTGCTGGTGCAGGAATTCATCCAGCTGTACAGCGCCCTGGCCGAAGGCCGGCAGGCCGAGTTGCCGGCGCTGCCGATCCAGTACGCCGACTACGCCATCTGGCAGCGCGCCTGGCTTGAGGCCGGTGAAGCGCAGCGCCAGCTGGCCTACTGGCAGGCCCAGCTGGGCGACGAGCAGCCGGTGCTGAGCCTGCCGCTGGACTTCGAGCGCCCGGCCACGCCCAGCCAGCGTGGCGCGGTGGTGCGCGTGGACATTGGCGCCGAGCAGGCCGAGGCCCTGCGCAGCCAGGCGCGCAAGGGTGGCCACACGTTATTCGTGCTGGTACTGGCGGCCATGGCGGTGGTGTTGTCGCGCTACAGCGGCCAGGCTGATATCCGCATCGGTGCTCCGAACGCCGGGCGCAACCGCAAGGAGCTGGAAGGCCTGATCGGCTTCTTCATCAACACCCAGGTGTTGCGTGTTCAGGTGGACGAGCGCGCCACCTTCGCCGCGTTGCTGGAGCAGGTCAAAGACGTGATCGGCGGCGCCCAGTCGCACCAGGAACTGCCGTTCGAGCACCTGGTCGATGCCTTGCTGCCCGAGCGCAACCTGGCCCACAACCCGCTGTTCGAGTTCAAGATCAACCAGCACGTGGCCGCCAGCGATGCAGGGCGCAGGCGCCTGGGCGCGCTGGAGGTGGAAGGTTTTGCCCGTGATGGTGGCGATGCCCGCTTCGACCTGGCGTTCGACTTCTCCGACAAGGCTGACGGCATCGAAGGCTACTTCACCTACGCCACCGACCTGTTCGAACAGGCCACCATCGAACGCATGGCCGCTTCGCTGCGCCAGGTGCTGGATGCGCTGATCCGCGACCCGCAGCAGGCGATCGTCGATAGCCCGCAAGTGGCGACGCTGCTGCCAGCGGCCACGCAGGCCTACCCGTACGGCAACTTCCTCGCCCTGTGGCGCCAGGCACTGGCGCAAGGCCAGGCCCACGGCGGTGTGCGTGCCGGTGACCGGTTCATGACCCAGGCCGGGCTGGAGGCGGCGTCCAACCGCCTGGCCGACTACCTGCGCCAGCACGGCGTCGGTGCCGGCAGCATCGTTGCCCTGTGCCTGCCGCGCTCCATCGATTGGATCAGCGCCTTGCTCGCAGTGCTCAAGACCGGTGCCGCCTACCTGCCGCTGGACACCCAGCAACCGCAGGAGCGCCTGCAACAACTGGTTGCCGACAGTGGCGCCGCCGTGCTGATGCACGAACCGGGCGACCTGCGCTTTGCTGGCCTGGACGGCGTGCAGCTGATTGCCTGCGATCACACCGCCTGGGCTACCTGCAGTGACAGCCCGGTCGAAGTGGCCATCGCCGCCGAACAACCGGCCTATCTGATCTACACCTCGGGTTCGACCGGCCAGCCGAAAGGCGTGGTGGTCAGCCACGGCGCACTTGCCAGCTACATTCAGGCGGTGCTGGAGCGCCTGCAACTGCCGGCCGCAGCGAGCATGGCGATGGTCTCCACCACCGCGGCCGACCTGGGCCACACCGTGCTGTTCGGTGCCCTGGCCTCGGGCCGCCTGCTGCACCTGCTACCGCAGGAACTGGCGTTCGACCCGGATGGCTTCGCCAGCTACATGGCGCAGCACCAGGTCGGCGTGCTCAAGCTGGTGCCGAGCCACCTGCAAGGGCTGCTGCAAGCGGCTCGCGCCGCCGATGTGCTGCCCGCCGAAGCGCTGATCCTGGGGGGCGAGGCATGCAGTTGGGGCTTGTTGGAAAAGGTCCGCGAGCTGCGCCCGGCCTGCCGGGTCATCAACCACTACGGCCCGACCGAAACCACTGTCGGCGTGCTCACCTTCGAGCCGGGTCAGCCGCTGCCAGATTGCCGCACGGTGCCGGTCGGGCGCCCGCTGGGCAACGCCTGCGCCCAGGTGCTGGATGGCTACCTCAACCCGTTGGCGGCGCAGGTGCCCGGTGAGCTTTTCCTGGGCGGGCAAGGCGTCGCCCAGGGCTACCTGGGCCAGCCAGCGTTGACCGCCGAACGCTTCGTGCCGACCGAGGGTGGTGCCCGCTTGTACCGCACCGGCGACAGCGCGCGGCTCACTGCCGATGGCCTGGTCGAGTTCATTGGCCGTGCTGACGACCAGGTGAAAATCCGTGGTTATCGTGTGGAGCCGGGTGAAGTCGGCCGGGTGCTGGCCGGCCTGCCCGGTGTCAGCGAGGCCGTGGTACTGGCCTTGCCGCTGGAGGGCGACGCCGAGCGCCTGCAACTGGTGGCCTACGGGGTAGCCGACGCAGGCGTGACCGTGCAGCAGTTGCAGGCGCAACTGCAGGCACGCCTGCCGGACTACATGGTGCCGGCGCAGATACTGCTGCTGGAGCGCCTGCCACTGACTGCCAACGGCAAGCTCGACAAGCGCGCCTTGCCGGCACCGGGCGCGGTCAGCCGTGGCTATGTGGCGCCGCAAGGCGAAATCGAGGAAAAGCTGGCCGCAGTGTGGGCCGATGTGCTCAAGCTGGAGCAGGTCGGCAGCACCGACAACTTCTTCGAACTGGGCGGCGACTCGATCCTCAGCCTGCAGATCATCGCCCGGGCCAAACGCCAGGGCATCAGGATCACCCCCAAGCAGCTGTTCGAACAACAGACCATCGCCCAGCTGGCCCAGGTAGCCAAGCGCATCGAGCCCAAGCAAGCGGTTGCGGCCGCAGCCGTGGACACCGCCACCAGCGGTGAGGTGGCATTGCTGCCGGCCCAGGCGCGTTTCTTCGAGATGGAGATCGCCCAGCCGGCGCACTGGAACCAGTCGGTGCTGCTCAAGCCGGCCAGCCCGGTGCAGGTGCAACACCTGGAGGCAGCCCTGCGCGCCGTGGTCGAGCAGCACGATGCCCTGCGCCTGCGCTTCAGCCGTGGCGAAAGCCAGTGGCAGGCGCGCTTCCAGCCGCTGGCCAATGCACCACTGCTGCACCAGCGCAACCTGGCCGCACTGAATGAACTGGACGCCGCCGGCAACCAGGTACAGGCCAGCCTGAACCTGGAGCACGGGCCGCTGCTGCGCGCCGAACTGTTCGACTTCGCCGATGGCCAACAGCGTCTGCTACTGGTAGTCCATCACCTGGTGGTCGACGGCGTGTCGTGGCGGGTATTGCTGGAAGACCTGCAAGCGGCCTACCGGCAACTGCTGAACGGCCAGGCCGTGAGCCTGCCCGCCAAGACCACCTCGGTAAAAACCTGGGCCGAGCGCCTGGTCAGCCATGCCGGCAGCCCGGCGCTGCATGCACAGCGCGACTACTGGCTGCAGGCCCTGGCCGGCGACCACGGCGAACTGCCGCGTGACAACCCGCAGGGCAGCCTGGCCAACACCCATGCCCGCTCCGCCGCCACGCGGCTGGATGCCGAGCGCACTGCCAAGCTGCTGAAACAGGCCCCGGCGGCCTACCGCACGCAGATCAACGACCTGCTGCTGACCGCGCTGGCGCGCACCCTTTGCCAGTGGAGCGCACGGGACAACGTGCAGGTACTGCTGGAAGGCCATGGCCGCGAAGACCTGTTCGACGACCTCGACCTCAGCCGCACCGTGGGCTGGTTCACCAGCCTGTTCCCGGTGCGCCTCACACCCGCCCAGGACCTTGGCCAGTCGATCAAGGCGATCAAGGAGCAACTGCGCGGCGTGCCGGACAGAGGCCTCGGCTACGGCCTGTTGCGCTACTTCGGCGATGCTGAAGTGCGTGACCGGCTCGAGCGTGCCACCCAGGCCCGTGTCACCTTCAACTACCTGGGCCAGTTCGATACCAGCTTCGATGCCGAGGCCGGCACCCTGTTCACCCCGAGCGGGGAAAGTGCAGGCCGTACCCAATGTGCCGGCGCACAGCTGGGCAACTGGCTGAGCATCACCGGCCAGGTGTACGGCGGCGAGCTGTTCCTGGAGTGGACCTACAGCGCCGACGTTCATCACCCGGCCACCATCGAGAAGCTGGCCCAGGCCTACGGGCAGGCCTTGGCAGAGCTGGTCGAGCACTGCTGCGATACCCGGCACCAGGGCGTGACACCGTCGGACTTCCCGCTGGCCGCGCTGACCCAGGCGCAACTGGACAGCCTGCCGCTGGAGCCCGGGCAGATCGCCGACGTGTACCCGCTGTCACCCATGCAGCAGGGCATGTTGTTCCACACCCTTTACGACCAGCAGGCCGGCAACTACATCAACCAGCTGCGCGTGGATGTGGACGGGCTGGATGTGCAGCGTTTCCAGCAGGCCTGGCAGGCCACGCTCGATGCCCACGACATCCTGCGCAGCGGTTTCATCCTGCAGGGCGAGCTGGAGCAGGCCGTGCAGGTGGTACGCAAGGCCGTCGAACTGCCGTGCAGCGAGCACGACTGGCGTGGCCAGCCGGCGCTGGAGCAGGCATTGCAGGCACTGGCCGAGGGTGAGCGCCAGCGCGGCTTCGACCTGTCTGCCGCGCCGCTGCTGCGCCTGGTACTGGTGCGCACGGGCGATACCCGCCACCACCTGATCTATACCAACCATCACATCCTCATGGACGGCTGGAGCACCTCGCGCCTGTTGGGTGAAGTGCTGCAGCGCTATGCCGGCCTGGCGCCGCAGGCCCAGGCCACGCACTACCGCGACTACATCGCCTGGCTGCAGGGCCAGGACGCGGCCGTTGCCGAAGCCTTCTGGAAAGGCCAGCTTGCGGCCCTGGACGAGCCGACCCGTCTGGCCCAGGCCATCGCCGGCAGCGCAGGCGCAAACGGCAGCGGCCATGGCGACCACCGCCTGGCCTTCGACCGCGAGCAGACCGCACGCATCGAAGCCTTCGCCCGGGCCAACCGGGTCACGGTCAACACTCTGGTGCAATCGGCCTGGCTGCTGCTGTTGCAGCGCTGCACCGGCCAGGCCAGCGTGTGCTTCGGCGCCACGGTCGCCGGCCGCCCGGCAGACCTGCCGGGCGTAGAGGAGCAGATCGGCCTGTTCATCAACACCTTGCCGGTGATTGGCGCCCCGCGTGCCGAGCAGACCGTGGCCGAATGGATCGGCCAGGTGCAGGCCGGCAACCTGGCCGTGCGCGAGTTCGAGCATACCCCGCTGTACGACGTGCAGCGCTGGGCGGGGCAGGGCGGTGACGCCTTGTTCGACAGCATCCTGGTGTTCGAGAACTACCCGGTGGCCGAGGCGCTGCAACAGGGCGCGCCCGGTGGCCTGCGCTTCGGCGACGTGTCCGTGCAGGAGCAGACCAACTACCCGCTGACCCTGGTGGTGGAACTGGGCACCACGCTGTCGATGCAGTACAGCCACGACCGTGCGCTGTGGAGCGACGAGAGCATTGGCCGCCTGGCTGGCTACTTTGCCAACCTGCTGCAAGCGCTGGTGGAGAATGCCGACGCGGTGGTGGGCGAGCTGCCAATGCTGGGCCTGCCAGAACAGCAGCAAATGGTCGAAGGCTGGAACGAAACCCAGGCGACGTACCCGGACGAGCGCAGCCTCCACCAGCTGATCGAAGCCCAGGTGTTCGCCACCCCGGACGCGCCGGCGCTGGCCTTTGGCGAGCAGACCCTGAGCTATGCCGAGCTCAACCGCCGTGGCAACCAGCTGGCGCACAAGCTGCGCGAGCAGGGCGTGGGCCCGGACGTGCTGGTGGGCATCGCCATGGAGCGCAGCCTGGAGATGGTCATCGGCCTGCTGGGCATCGTGAAGGCCGGTGGCGCCTATGTGCCGCTGGACCCGGAGTACCCCCAGGACCGCCTGAGCTACATGTTCGAGGACAGCGGCATCGCCTTGCTGCTGACCCAGTCGCACTTGCACCAAGCCCTGCCGATCCCGGCCGGCTTGCGCAGCCTGGACCTGGATACCGAGAACCTCGACGGCTACAGCGATGCCAACCTGAACATCGACGTGGCGCCGCTGAACCTCGCCTACGTGATCTACACCTCCGGCTCCACCGGTCGCCCGAAGGGCGCTGGCAACAGCCATCAGGCGCTGGTCAACCGGCTGTGGTGGATGCAGAAGGCCTACGGCCTGGACGCCAGCGACAGCGTGCTGCAGAAAACCCCGTTCAGCTTCGACGTGTCGGTGTGGGAGTTCTTCTGGCCGCTGATGACCGGGGCACGCCTGGTGGTGGCCCAGCCGGGCGCGCACCGCGACCCGCAGCTACTGGTGGAAACCATCAACCATTACGGCATCAGCACGCTGCACTTCGTGCCGTCGATGCTGCAGGCGTTCATGACCCACGAAGCGGTCGAAAGCTGCGTCAGCCTCAAGCGCGTGGTGTGCAGCGGTGAAGCACTGCCGGCCGAGCTGGCCCGCCAGACCCTGCAGCGCCTGCCGGCGGCGGGCCTGTACAACCTGTACGGCCCGACCGAAGCGGCGATCGACGTCACCCACTGGACCTGCCAGCCGGACGAAAGCATCAGCGTGCCGATCGGCCAGCCGATCGACAACCTCAAGACCCACATCCTCGAAGGCAGCCTGCAACCGGCGGTACGCGGCAGTGCCGGCGAGCTGTACCTCGGCGGTGTCGGCCTGGCCCGTGGTTACCACCAGCGCCCGGCGCTGACTGCCGAACGCTTCGTGCCGGATCCGTTCAGCGACAATGGCGGGCGCCTGTACCGCACCGGCGACCTGGCGCGCTACCGCGCCGATGGTGTGATCGACTACGCCGGGCGCATCGACCACCAGGTGAAGATCCGCGGCCTGCGCATCGAACTGGGCGAGATCGAGGCGCGCCTGCTGGAGCTGCCGAGCGTGCAGGAAGCCGTGGTGTTGGCCTTGGACGGGCCAAGCGGCAAGCAGCTGGTGGGTTATGTGGTGCCTGCCGACAGCTCGCAAGACGAAGGTGCATTGCGCGACAGCCTGCGCGAGGCGCTGAAGGCCGGTTTGCCGGACTACATGGTGCCGGCGCACCTGCTGCTGCTTGGCAAACTGCCAGTGACGCCGAACGGCAAGCTGGACCGCAAGGCCCTGCCGCAGCCGGATGCCAGTCAGTTGCAGGGCGAGTACATCGCGCCCCAGAGTGATCTGGAGCAGCAGATCGCGGCGATCTGGGCGGATGTGCTGAAGCTGGAGCGGGTCGGGCTGAGCGACAACTTCTTCCAGCTTGGCGGGCATTCCCTGCTCGCCACGCAAGCGGTGGCGCGCCTGCAGATGGAACTGGGTGCGGATACACCCCTGGCCCTGATTTTCCAGACCGACAACCTTGGTGACTACGCCGCCGCCGTCAGCGCAGCAATTACCGAATGCACGGCAGACCTGGACGAGTTCCACGATTTCATGAATGAGCTTGAGGCAGTTTGAGATGAGCACCGATAACCGCAACACCGATCTGGTTCACCGCTTCATTCGGCTGCCGCTCGAGCAGCGCAAGCTGTTTCTGGAAAAGCTGGCATCCAAGGGCGGCAGCCTGGCGCAACTGCCCATTCCGCAGGTGCGCGGAGACTTCGAGCAGCTGCCGCTTTCCTACGCCCAGCTACGCCAGTGGTTCCTATGGAAGCTGGACCCGGCGAGCGCGGTGTATAACATTTCCTCGGCCTTGCGGTTCAAGGGGAGCCTGGACCGGGCAGCCCTGCAGCGAGCCTTCGACAGCCTGCTGGCCAGGCACGATGCGCTGCGTACCACCTTCCACCAACAGGACGGGCAGGTGCAGCAGGTGGTTCACCCACACCTTGCGTTGACGGTGACCTATGAACAGCTGAATGGGGCAGGCGAGGAGGCCTTGCGCGAGCAAGTGGAGCACGAGGCACGTCAAGGCTTCGACCTGGAGCATGGGCCGCTGCTGAGGGTAAAACTGCTGGCGCGCGATACGCACGAGCACGTGCTGGTGCTGACCCTCCATCATATCATTGCCGATGGCTGGTCCATGTCGTTGATGGTGGAAGAACTCATGCGTCTGTATGAGGCCTATAGCCAGGGCGGTGATGTGCAGCTGCCCGCGCTGCCCATCCAGTACACCGACTACGCCATCTGGCAGCGTAGCTGGATGGAGGCCGGTGAGCAGGCACGGCAACTGGCCTACTGGACCGCGCGACTGGGTGGCGAGGACACGGTACTGGAAATGCCGATGGACCGCCCCCGACCAGCGGTCAGCAGCCTCAAGGGAGGGCGGCTTGCTATTGACCTGCAGGAACAGCAGGCGCGTGCGCTCAAGCAGTTCGCCCAGCAACAGGGCGTAACGCCGTTCATGCTGCTGCTGGCCAGCTTCCAGATCCTGTTGCACCGCTATTCGGGGCAGGCTGATATCCGCGTCGGCGTGCCGGTAGCCAACCGTAACCGGGTGGAAACAGAACGCCTGATCGGCCTGTTCGTCAACACTCAGATACTGCGGGCCGAGTTCGACGTGCAGATGACCTTCACGGATTTCCTGGGCCAGGTCAAACAGCGTGTGGTCGAGGCTCAGGCCCATCAAGACCTGCCGTTCGAGCAACTGGTGGAGGCCCTGCAACCAGAGCGCAGCCTTAACCACAGCCCGCTGTTCCAGGTGATGTTCAACCATCAGACCCAGGCCAGGGGCGAGCGCCGCAGTCTGCCGGGGCTGGAACTGGAAGCTGTGGCGTGGGACAACCACACGGCCAAGTTCGACCTGACCCTGGAAACCTTCGAACACGAAACCGGTATCGGCGCTGCACTGGTCTATGCCACCGACCTGTTCGATGCCTCGACTGCCTGCAGCCTGGCCCGACACTGGCAGAACCTGCTGACGGCCATCGTCGAGCAGCCCACCCAGCGCATCGCAGACCTGGCCCTGCTGGACGCCAATGAGCACCGGCAGATCATCGAAGACTGGAACGCTACCCAGGCCAGCTACCCGAATGCCAGTTGCATCCACCAGCTGTTCGAGGCGCAAGTGGCGAAAACCCCGGATGCCCCGGCGCTGATCTTCGGCGAGCAGACGCTGAGCTATGCCGCCCTCAACCGCCGGGCCAACCAGTTGGCGCACAAGCTACGCGAACAGGGGGTTGGCCCGGATGTGCTGGTGGGCATCGCCATGCAGCGCACCCTGGAAATGGTCGTCGGCCTGCTGGCTATTCTCAAGGCGGGTGGCGCCTACGTGCCGCTGGACCCGGAATACCCGCAGGACCGCCTGGAATACATGCTCGAAGACAGCCAGGCGATCCTGCTGCTGTCGGAGACCAGCCTGATTGCCCGAATGCCCGGGCAGTTCCAGTCGCGCACGCTGCTGCTCGACCAGCTGTCGCTGGAAGGCTACCCGGACACCGAGCTGACCTGTGTGACCAGCCCTCGCAACCTTATCTACTGCATCTACACATCAGGCTCGACGGGCAAGCCCAAGGGCGTGCAGGTCGAGCACCGCAGCGTGGCGGCGCTGATCGGCTGGTCGCTGTCGGTTTACAGCCAGGCAGACCTGTGTGGCGTGCTGTTCTCCACCTCGATCTGCTTCGACTTGTCGGTCTGGGAGCTGTTCGTCACCCTGTCGGCCGGTGGCTATGCGGTGCTGGCTGCCAATGCCCTCGAGCTACCGAACCTGGCTGCCAAGGACCGGGTGCGGCTGGTGAATACCGTGCCCTCGGCCATCAAGCAGTTGTGCGAAACCGGTAACATTCCGCCATCGGTCAAAACCATCAACCTCTGTGGTGAAGCACTGAAGCAGTCGATTGTCGATGACCTCTACCACCTGGAGCATGTGAGTGATGTGTACGACCTGTATGGCCCGTCCGAAGACACGACCTATTCCACCTGCACGCTGAGGGCGGCCGGTGGTAAGGCCAACATCGGCCGGCCTTTGCACAACAGTGCTGCCTACGTGTTGAGCGGTGCACTGCAACCGGTGCCGGTGGGCGTCGTCGGTGAGTTGTACCTGGCCGGTGCCGGTTTGGCCCGTGGTTACCTGAGGCGCCCGGGGCTCAGCGCCGAGCGCTTCATTCCCAACCCCTTCGATGCGCAGGGCGGGCGCATCTACCGGACCGGTGACCTGGCCCGTTATCGGCCTGATGGTGTGCTGGAGTACGTCGGCCGGGTGGACCATCAGGTGAAAGTCCGCGGCTTCCGCATCGAACTGGGCGAGATCGAGGTGCGCCTGCAGCAGGAGGCTGTGCGCGAAGCCGTGGTCATGGCCGTTGACGGGCCCGCTGGCCAGCACCTGGTGGCCTATGTGGTGCCTGCCGATGCTGGCGTGATGGTCGATGCCGCTGCGCAATCGTTCCTGCGTGACCACCTGCGCGCTGCATTGAGGAAACACCTGCCGGAATACATGGTGCCTTCCTACCTGTTGCTGCTCGACAAGCTTCCACTGACACCAAACGGCAAGCTGGACCGTAAGGCGCTGCCACGCCCGGACGTTGGCCTGTCGGAAGAAGTCCATGTGCCGCCGCGCACTCCCTTGCAACAGCAGGTGGCCGCCATCTGGGCAGATGTGCTGAAAGTCGAACGGGTTGGCCTGGGTGACAACTTCTTCCTGCTGGGTGGGCACTCGCTGATCGCAACCCAGGTAACCAGTCGGGTCCAGGAACAGGCCGGGCTGCCGGTCAGTCTGAAGGCGCTGTTCGAACACCCCGATCTGGGCGACTACTGCGCGCAGCTTGAGCAGCTCATGCCACAGGTAGACCCCGTTCAGAATGAACTGGCTAAATCCCTGGAGGCCCTGAAACGTCTAACTACGGAGGAAATTGAAAAGCTGGTTTCTTAGGAGATTTTGACTGTGCAAGAGCTGCTTGAGTCTGTAAAGCTACTGTCCACCAAAGAGCGCCAGGCCCTGGCAGCCTTGCTCAAGCAACAGGGGGTGAACCTGTATGGCGTCACCCCGATCTTCAAGCGTGAGCCTGAAGCGTCGCCGCCCCTCTCCTATGCCCAGCAGCGGCAATGGTTTCTCTGGCAACTGGAGCCTGCCGCATCGATCTATAACCTACCAGCGGCCTTGCGCCTGCAAGGTCATTTGGATGTCGAGGCGTTGCAGCGCAGTTTCGATGCGCTGATTGCCCGCCACGAAACCCTGCGCACCACCTTCAGCGAAGAAGGGCAGGGCGCCGTACAGGTCATTCACCCCGAACACACTCTGGCGCTGGATATCCAGACGCTGCAATGCGCCGACGAAACCAAGGTGCGTGAGCAGGTGGAAGCCGAGGCACGCCGCCCGTTCGATCTCCAGCAGGGGCCACTGCTGCGGGGCAAGTTGCTGCGCCTGGGCCAGAACGAGCATGTGCTGGTCGTGACCATGCATCACATCGTGTCCGATGGCTGGTCGATGCCGCTGATGATCGATGAGTTGATGCAGCTGTATGCGGGTTACAGCCAAGGCCAGGAGGTGCAGCTGCCGACGCTGCCGGTCCAGTATGCCGACTATGCGATCTGGCAACGCCAGTGGATGGAAGCGGGCGAACAGGAACGGCAACTGGCGTACTGGAAGGCACAGCTTGGCGATGAGCAGCCAGTGCTCGAATTACCGACCGATCGCCCCCGTGCTGTGTCCAGTAGCCACCGAGGCGCCCGGCATGAGGTTCGGCTGCCCGAGGCCCTGGTGCATTCGCTCAGGCAGTTGGCCCAGCGTCAGGGCGCAACACTGTTCATGTTGCTGTTGGCCAGTTTCCAGACCCTGCTGCACCGCTATTCCGGGCAGTCGGACATCCGTGTCGGGGTCCCGGTTGCCAACCGCAACCGGGTGGAAACCGAACGGCTGATCGGCTTTTTCGTCAATACCCAGGTATTGCGCGCCGAGTTCGATCTGCAGATGACCTTCAGTGACCTGCTGGCGCAGGTCAAACAGCGTGCGCTGGGCGCGCAGAGCCACCAGGACCTGCCATTCGAGCAGTTGGTGGATGCCCTTCAGCCCGAACGGAGCCTGAGCCACAGCCCATTGTTCCAGGTGATGTACAACCACCAGATGCAGGCCAAGGGCAAGCAGCGCAGCGTGCCGGGGCTGCAGGTGGAGGGGTTGACCTGGGACCACGACACGGCCAAGTTCGACCTGACCCTGGACACCTTTGAATACGAGCACAGCCTCGGCGCTGCCCTGAGTTACGCGACCGACCTGTTCGATGCCGCGACCATCGAACAGATGGCACAACACTGGGTGAACCTGCTGGAGGCGATCGTGCGCCAGCCCGGGCAGCGCGTAGTCGATCTGCCGCTGGTCAGCCTGGCGCAGCAGGATCAGACCGTGCAGGCCTGGAACCCGGCCTTGACGCTTTTCCCAGGCGAGCAGCCCCTTCATCAACTGATCGAGGCCCAGGTCCAAGCCGCTCCGAATGCGGTGGCGCTGGTCTGCCGCGAGCAGACCCTGAGTTACGCCGAGCTCAACCGACGGGCAAACCAGTTGGCGCACAAACTGCTGGAGCTGGGTGCCGGGCCGGATGTGCTGGTTGGCCTGGCCGTTGAGCGCAGCCTTGAGATGGTCATCGGCCTGCTGGGCATTCTCAAGGCGGGCGCTGCCTACGTGCCACTCGACCCGGAGTATCCACAGGACCGCCTCAGCTACCTGTTCGAGGACAGCGGCATACGCCTGTTGCTGACCCAGCAGCACCTGCGTGACGCGCTACCCGTACCGGCAGGCGTGCAGACACTGATGCTGGACGGCGATACCGAGTTGGCCGGCTACAGCGAAGCCAACCCTGCCTGCCAGGTGAGCGCGGACAACCTGGCTTATGTGATCTATACCTCGGGCTCTACCGGCAAGCCCAAAGGGACGCTGCTGCCGCATCGGAACGTGGTGCGCCTGTTTGCAGCTACCCGCCACTGGTTCCATTTCGACGCCAGTGACGTATGGACGGTGTTCCACTCCTACGCCTTCGACTTCTCGGTATGGGAGCTGTATGGCGCGTTGCTGTATGGCGGCCGAGCGGTCATCGTGCCCAAGGATGTGGCACGTTCCAGCGAAGACTTCCATGCCTTGCTGGTACGTGAGCAGGTTACCGTACTCAATCAGACGCCATCAGCCTTCAAGCCGCTTGTCCCGGTAGCCTGCGAGGCGGCGAAGGCCGGCCAGGGCCTGAACCTGCGATACGTGGTGTTTGGCGGCGAAGCCCTGGAGGTGAGCAGCCTCAAGCCTTGGTTCGACGTGTTTGGTGACCGCACGCCGCGCTTGATCAACATGTACGGCATTACCGAAACAACCGTGCACGTGACCTACCGGCCGAT
Organism: Pseudomonas sp. LS.1a; assembly: GCF_022533585.1. NCBI lineage: Bacteria > Pseudomonadati > Pseudomonadota > Gammaproteobacteria > Pseudomonadales > Pseudomonadaceae > Pseudomonas > Pseudomonas sp. LS.1a. The sequence continues at coordinate 4,292,136 of NZ_CP092827.1, read as the reverse complement.
CACCCTCGAAGACTTGCAAAAGGGTGCCAGCAGCCCGATCGGCGAGGTGATTCCCGACCTGTCGTGGTACCTGCTCGATGCGGCATTGAACCCGATCATGCCGGGCTGCACAGGTGAAATGCTGATTGGCCAGGCGGGCCTGGCGCGGGGTTATCACGGTCGCCCCGGGTTGACCGCCGAGCGCTTCGTGCCAAACCCCTTCGATGACAACGGTGGCCGCCTGTACCGTTCGGGCGACCTGGCCCGTTACCGTACCGACGGGGTCATCGAATACATCGGGCGTATCGACCATCAGGTGAAGATTCGCGGTTTCCGTATTGAACTGGGTGAGGTCGAAGCACGCTTGCTCGAACAACCTGCGGTGCGCCAGGTAGCGGTGCTGGCGGTGGATGGCGCCAGTGGCAAGCAACTGGTGGGCTACGTAGTACCCGTCGACGCTGGCTTGCTGCAGGGGGCTGAACAGCAGGCCGTGTTGCGTGACAGCCTGCGCGCCGAACTGAAGGCCAGCCTGCCTGAGCACATGGTACCTGCGCATCTGCTGTTCCTGGAGCAGCTGCCGCTGACCGGTAACGGCAAGCTCGACCGCAAGGCCTTGCCGGCGCCGGATGCCAGCTTGCTGCAGGGTGAATATGTTGCGCCGCAAACCGAGCTGGAGCAGCAGATCGCGGCGATCTGGGCCGATGTGCTGAAGTTGGAGAAGGTTGGCCTTGCCGATAACTTCTTCGAGTTGGGCGGCGACTCGATCATGTCGCTGCAGGTGGTCAGCCGTGCTCGTCAGCTGGACATCCAGTTCACCCCCAAGGAGCTGTTCCAGCACCAGACTGTGCAGGGGCTGGCGGCGATTGCACGACGAAACACCGGTACTGCAATCGATCAAGGGCGGGTGGAAGGCAGCATGCCGCTGACTCCGATCCAGCACTGGTTCTTCGAATCGGACATCGTCGAGCGGCATCACTGGAACCAGTCGGTGATGCTGCGCGCCAGCGAGACGCTGGATGAACACCACCTGCAAGCAGCGTTGCAATCGCTGGTCGAACACCACGATGCACTACGCCTGCAGTTCGTCCAGGAGCATGGCCGTTGGCAGGCCAGCTTCGGCGGTGCCGGGCAGGCTCTGTTGTGGCGTCGAGAGGTGGCAGATGCTGGGGCGCTGACATCGTTGGCCAACGAGGCCCAGTGCAGCCTGAACCTGGAGCACGGCCCGTTGCTGCGTGCCGTTCTGGCCGACTTGCCGGACGGCAGCCAACGCCTGTTGCTGGTCATCCATCACCTGGTTGTGGACGGCGTGTCCTGGCGGGTGCTGCTGGAAGATCTGCAGCTGGCCTACCAGGCGTTGCGCAGAGGCGAGCTGGTGCAATTACAGGCCAAGACAACGTCATTCAAAGCCTGGGCCGAGCAGTTACGGGGCCATGCGACTAGCGCAGCGCTGCAAGCGGAGCTCGGCTATTGGCAGGCGCAACTGCACGGCGCCAGCGATGTCCTGCCGTGCGACCGCCCACAAGGCAGCAACCTGGGGCGGCATGCCACCTCGGTCAGTACCCGCCTTGACCGCGAGCTGACCCGGAAACTGCTGCAGGACGCACCGGCAGCCTACCGCACACAGGTCAACGATCTGTTGCTGACAGCACTCGCCCGGGTGATCAGCCGTTGGACGGGTAACGCCGATGTGCTCGTGCGCCTGGAGGGCCATGGGCGTGAAGACCTGTTCGAGGGGGTCGACTTGAGCCGCACCGTGGGTTGGTTCACCAGCATGTATCCGGTCAGGCTCAGCCCGCAGGCCGGAATGGCCGATTCGCTCAAAGCCATCAAGGAGCAGTTGCGCGCGGTGCCCAACAAAGGGCTTGGGTATGGTCTGCTGCGCTACCAGGGCGACGCCGAGGCGCAGGCGACCCTGGCGGCCTTGCCGCGTGGCGAGATCGTGTTCAACTATCTCGGCCAGTTTGACGCCAGCTTCGACGAGCAAGCGGGGTTGTTCGAGCCAGCCAAGGAGTACCCTGGCTCCACCTGTGACGAAGATGCGTCGCTGGGCAGCCTGTTGGCACTGAACGGGCAGGTGTATGGAGGTGAACTGAAACTGGGCTGGAGCTTCAGCCGCGAAGTGTTCGACGAGGCTACTGTCCAGCACCTGGCCGACGATTATGCGCAAGAGCTGGCGCTGCTTATCGCCCATTGCAGCCAGCCACAGCACCGTGGCGTCACGCCCTCGGACTTCCCGCTGGCCTTCCTGACGCAGGCGCAGCTGGACAACCTGCCCGTGCAGGTCGAGCAGGTCGCCGATCTCTATCCGTTGTCGCCGATGCAGCAGGGCATGCTGTTCCATACCCTGTACGAACAGCAGTCCGGTGACTACATCAACCAGATGCGCGTGGATGTCCAGGGGCTGGACGTGGAGCGCTTCCACCAGGCCTGGCAGGCGGCGGTGAATAACCACGCTATCCTGCGCAGCAGTTTTATCTGGCAGGGTGAGTTGGAGCAGGCCGTGCAGGTGGTGCACAAGGAAGTTGTGCAGGCGCTGGTCGAGCACGACTGGCGCGGCCAGTCGGCATTGGAACAGGCACTGCAAACCTTGGCCGAGGGTGACCGCCAAGCTGGTTTCGCGCTAGACCAGGCACCACTGCAACGGCTGACGCTGGTGCGCACGGCGGATGACTGCCACCATTTGATCTACACCAACCATCACATCCTGATGGATGGCTGGAGCACTTCACGCCTGCTGGGAGAGGTGCTGCAGCGTTATGCCGGGCGGCAGGTCACGGCACAGACGGCACCATATCGCGACTATATCGCTTGGCTGCAGCGCCAGGACGCAGCGGCAGCCGAAGCGTTCTGGAAGGCTCGGTTGGCGCCGCTGGGGGAGCCGACCCGGCTGTCCCAGGCGGTGCGCCGAGGCGCTCCACCGCAGCAAGGCCAGGGTGAGCACTATCAACTGTTCGATCGCGAGATAACCCAGCGAATCGAAGGCTTCGCGCGTGCCAACCGGGTTACCGTCAATACCCTGGTGCAGTCTGCCTGGTTGCTGTTGTTGCAACGCTACACCGGGCAGCCTGCCGTATGCTTTGGTGCCACCGTGGCGGGGCGCCCTGCGGACCTGCCGGGGGTGGAGGAGCAGATCGGCCTGTTCATCAATACCTTGCCGGTCATCGGTGCGCCGCGCAGCGAGCAGACCGTGGCCGAATGGGTTGCCCAGGTGCAGGCCTGCAACCTGGCCATGCGCGAGTTCGAGCATACTCCGTTGAACGAGGTGCAGCGCTGGGCCGGCCTGGGCGGCGAATCGCTGTTCGACAGCCTGCTGGTGTTCGAGAACTACCCGGTTTCGCAGGCTCTGCAAGAGGGTGCACCAGAGGGGCTGCGCTTCGGTCCGGTGGCCAACCTGGAGCAGACCAACTACCCCCTGACCCTGGCCGCCACCTTGGGTGAGACCCTGTCCATCCAGTACAGCCACAACCGCGCCAACTGGGACGATGTGGCTATCCAGCGCTTGGCCGAGCATTTCGGCAATCTGTTGCGGGCACTGGTCGATGATGCTACGACGGCTATTGGTGAGCTGTCGTTGCTGGGTGGGGCCGAGCGCCAACGGGTGCTGCATGACTGGAACCCTAGCGCGGCAATTACCCCGTCCGGCATGTGTGCTCACCAGTTGTTCGAGGCGCAAGCCCGTGAGCGACCCGATGCGTTGGCGCTGGTGTTCGGTGAGGAGCAATTGACCTACCGCGAGCTGGACCTGCGCACCAATCGCCTTGCGCACTTGCTGGTTGCGCACGGTGTTACTGCCAACAGCCTGGTGGGCGTTGCTGCCGAACGCGGCCTGGCACTGGCCGTGGCGTTGGTTGCCATCCACAAGGCCGGCGCGGCTTACGTGCCACTGGACCCGGACTACCCACAGGACCGCCTGGCCTACCTGATCCAGGACAGCGGCATTGGCGCGCTGCTGGGCGACGCTGAGGCCATGGCGCGCATGCCGGTGCCTGCAGGCCTGCCATGCATCGACCTGCAGCCGGGTGAGCAGTGGCTGCAAGCTTTTAGTGAGCAGTCGCTGCCCTGTGAGGTTTCGCTCGACAGCCTGGCCTATGTTATCTACACCTCAGGTTCCACCGGCATGCCGAAGGGCGTGGCCATTGCTCACCAAACGCTGTCGGTGTTTTGTGACGTCGCCAGTGTCTACTCGCAGTTGACCCCGCAAGACCGGGTACTGCAGTTCGCCACATTCAGTTTCGACGGGTTCATCGAGCAGTTCTTCCCACCGTTGTCGCGTGGTGCGTGCGTGGTGATGCGCGACCAGCAGCTGTGGGACACCGACACCTTCAGCGAGCAGGTCATTCGCCATGGCGTCACTGTGGCTGACCTGCCAGCGGCCTACTGGCGTTTGCTGGCGCTGGATCGCCGCGCTGCGCACACCTATGGCCGTTTGAAACAGATCCATGTCGGCGGTGAAGCCGTGGCCCTGGACGGGCTGCAGGCATGGCTGGAGGATGGGCCGGTGCAGGTACGCTTGCTCAATACCTACGGCCCCACTGAAGCTACCGTGGTCGCTACCACCTATGATTGCTCGCGTCTGGCACAGGTGCCCGGCGCGCAGAACGGCGTGCCGATCGGTCGTGCGCTGGCCGGGCGCGTCATGCGTGCCCTGGATGATGGCCTGTCGCCTACGCCAATCGGTGTGTCGGGTGAACTGTACATCGGTGGTGACGGCTGCCTGGCTCGTGGCTACCACCAGCGGCCGTCGCTGACCGCCGAGCGCTTCATTCCGGACCCGCTGGCTGAAACACCGGGCGCGCGCCTGTACCGTACCGGTGACCTGGGATACTTCGACGAGCAGGGTGAGCTCGCCTACCGTGGCCGGGCCGATCATCAGGTGAAGGTACGTGGCTTTCGCATCGAGCTGGGCGAGATCGAGCAACACTTGCAAGCGCATCCACGGGTCCGCCAGGCAGCGGTTATCGCCGCCGACCATGCAGGCGTCAAGCAGCTGTGCGGATATGTGGTGCCTGTTGACCAAACCGTTGAAAGTGCGGATTTGTGCGCGGCGCTGAAGCAGGCACTGAAGGCCAGCCTGCCGGACTACATGGTGCCGACCTACCTGATGCTGCTCGAGCGCATGCCCATGACCCCGAGTGGCAAGCTTGACCGCAAGCAGCTCCCGGGTATCGATCAGGCGCAGGCGCACAGTGAGCATGTGGCACCGCGTAATGCGCTTGAGCGGCAACTGGCGGATATCTGGGCTGGCGTGCTGAAAGTGGCGCAAGTCGGGATTACCGACAACTTCTTCGAGCTAGGTGGCGATTCGATCATTTCGATTCAGCTGGTCAGCCGCGCGCGCCAGGCGGGTATCCGCTTTACGCCCAAGCAACTGTTCCAGCACCAGACGGTGGAACTGCTGGCTGGCGTTGCAGAAGTTGGCGTGCAAGTTAGCGATGATCAGGTCACAGGCAGCCAACCGGTATCCTTGGCTGGCCTGACCCAGGCGCAGCTGGATCGGCTGCCGGTACCCGTGGAGCAGATTGACGATATCTACCCTCTGTCACCGATGCAGCAAGGCATGCTGTTCTATAGCGCCCAGGGTGGGGACGCGGCGCTCTACCTCAACCAGACGTCGGTAGCGGTTGACGGCCTGGATATCGAGCGTTTTGCAGAGGCCTGGAAACAGGTGGTGGCGCGGCATGACATCCTGCGCACCGGGTTCTGGTCCGACGCGCAACTGACACAACCGATGCAAATCGTTCATCGCCATGCCGAACTGTCGATCCGGGTGCTTGACTGGCGTGACCGTGAGGTCGAGGCCGCGGCTTTGCAGGCCTTGGTCGACAGCGACGCCGAGCAGGCCTTCGACATGTCGCAGGCCCCGTTGATGCGGATAACGCTGGTGCGTCTGGATGGCCAGCGCATGCAACTGATCTGGACCCGTCATCACATCCTGATGGATGGCTGGAGCAACTCGCGCCTGCTGGGTGAAGTGTTCCAGGCCTATCATGGACAGGCGCTGGACACGCTTGTACCGCGCTTTGGCGACTACATCCGCTGGCTCGAGGCACAACCTCAGGCCGAGCTCGAGGCGTTCTGGACGCGCAAGCTTGCCGCGCTGGAAAGCCCAACTCTGCTGGAACAGGCGTTGCTGCCACGGCCGGATGCCAACCTGTCAGGGCATGCAGCGCTCTACCTGCATTGGGATGCCCAGCGTACCCAGCGCCTGCGTGCTCTGGCTCAGCGCCTGCGGGTAACACCCAATACCTTGGTGCAGGCCGCCTGGTTGCTGCTGTTGCAGCGCTACAGCGGGCAACAGGCTGTCTGTTTCGGCGCTACCGTGGCCGGCCGGCCGGCGAACCTGCCGGGTGTGGACAACATGCTCGGCTTGTTCATCAATACGCTCCCCGTCGTGCAGGCGCCTGCCGCACATTGGCGCGTCAGCGACTGGCTGCGGCAACTGCAGGACTACAACCTTGAGTTGCGTGACCACGAACATGCGGCGTTGTCGAATGTTCAGCGCTGGGCCGGGCGCCCGGGGCAACCGTTGTTCGATAGCATCATCGTGTTCGAGAACTACCCGCTGGACGATCGTCTGCACGACAGCAGCGATAACGCCTTGCAGTTTGGCGCCGTGACCGAGCGAGGTGTGACCAACTATGCAATGGACCTTGCCGTACACCTGACCGATGTTCTCTCGGTGGAGTTCATGTACCTGCGTGGCAGCTTCAGTGAGGCCGCTACCGCGGTTATCCGTGGCAGCTTCGAGCGCCTGCTCGAAGGTATGCTGGACAACCCGAATGCCGCCCTGGGCAGCCTGCAAATGCTGACATCAGGGCAAGTGCAGCAGGCCAACGAGCGCAACCTGATGGTGCCAGGCACAGCGGATGTGCCGGGTTTGGCCCAGCGTATCGCCGAGCACGCTCGACTGCAGCCTGATGCCCCGGCAGTGGTCTGCGCTGGTCAGCAGTTGAGCTATGCGCAGCTTGACCAGCGTGCCAACCGCCTGGCGCACCACCTGCTTGCCCTGGGTGCCAGGCCGGAAACCACGGTTGGTATTGCCCTGGAACGCTCGGTAGAGGTGATTGTCGCCTTCCTCGCGGTGATGAAGACCGGTGCTGCCTACGTACCGCTGGACATCGATTATCCTCAGGAGCGTTTGCAGTGGATCGTCGAAGACTCGGCCATGCACTTGCTGCTGACCAACAGTGCCTTGCGCGAGCGTTTCACCGAGGTGGAGCAGTGCGTCGAGCTTGACCGCCTGGAGCTGGCAGGCCTGCCTGCCAGTGTGCCGCACGTGCCGGTGCTGGACGACAACCTGGCCTATCTGATCTACACCTCTGGCTCGACTGGCAAGCCCAAGGGGGTAGCAGTCAGCCACGGGCAGATCCGTATGCATTGCCAGGCCATTGTTCAGCTTTATGAGATGGACGAAAGCACACGTGAGCTACTGTTCATGTCGTTCGCTTTCGATGGTGCCCAGGAGCGCTGGCTGTCGACGCTGTCGTCAGGTGGCTGCCTGGTGGTCCGTGGCAATCGCTTGTGGACTGCGGAGGAAACCTGGCAAGTCCTCCATGAGCAGCGCATCGATATCGCCTGCTTCCCGCCGGCCTATCTGCAACAGTTGGCCGAGTTCGGCGAGAGCCAGCAACAGGCTGCGCCGCCTGTGCGCATTTACTGCTTTGGTGGCGATGCGGTGCCCGATGCCCTGTTCGAACTGGTCAAGCGTTCGCTACGGCCGCAATACCTGACCAACGGCTACGGGCCTACCGAGACGGTGGTCACGCCGTTGCTGTGGAAGGTATCGGCCATGCAGTCCTGCCAGGCAGTGTATGCGCCGATCGGTGATCGGGTCGGCCTGCGTACCCTGCATGTGCTCGATCAAGACCTCAATCCACTGCCTGATGGCGTGGCGGGTGAGTTGTACATCGGTGGAGAAGGGCTTGCGCGGGGCTATCACCAGCGTGCGGCGCTTACCGCCGAGCGCTTTGTCGCCGACCCGTTCGCCGACGGTGCGCGCCTTTACCGTACCGGCGACCGCGTACGCCGCCGTGCCGATGGCACCGTCGACTTCATCGGCCGACTCGACAACCAGTTGAAGATTCGCGGGTTTCGCATCGAGCCAGGCGAGATCGAAGCACGCCTGCGCAACCTGGCTGGGGTGCGCGATGCAGTGGTAGTGGCGCGTGAAGGTGCCACCGGCAAGCAACTGGTTGGATATGTGGTCAGCAGTAGTGTGGTCACCACGCCGGCACAATTGCGCGAAGCCCTGCGTGCGGAGCTGCCGGATTACATGGTACCAGCGCAACTGGTGCTGCTTGATGCGATGCCCCTGACACCCAACGGCAAGATCGACCGCAATGCGCTGCCGGCACCTGATTTTGTAGGGCAGCGCCTGCGTCTTGCGCCGCGCAATGAGGTTGAGCAGGCCTTGGCGCAAATCTGGCAAGAGGTGCTGAGTATTGAGGAAGTCGGTATGGACGACAATTTCTTCGAGCTGGGTGGCGATTCGCTACGGGTGCTGAAAATGCTTTCCAAAGTGCGTGGGCACAGCGGCTTGCAGTTGGACCTGAAGTTGCGTGACGTAATGGCCAGACCGACCATTGGTGAGCTGTCGGGCTACTCGGCTACTGAAGCCAGCCTGGACCCGGTGCTATTGCTCAACACCCGTATCGCCAGTGGCACGCCGCTGTTCTGCCTGCATGCAGGCTTCGGCACGGTGTTCGACTACGAGCCTCTGGCGCGTCGCCTGGAAGGTGTGTGCAGTGTCTATGGCGTGCAGTGCCGCATGCTGCTGGACCGCACGTGGCAGGACGAGTCGCTGCAGGCGATGGCTATCGACTATGCGCAGTACATCCGCCAGAAGCAGCCTGAAGGGCCGTATCGGCTGGTTGGCTGGTCGCTGGGTGGCACCTTGGCGGTGCTGGTAACCCAGGAGCTGGAGCGACAGGGGCAGGCAGTGGCATTGCTTGGCTTGGTGGACAGCTTTGTGCCAAATGCGTCACATGCTGAGGTGGTCGAGGACTGGAAGGACGATTTGCAGGGTTTCCTCAGCGTGTTGCTGGGCGTACCCAAGCAACAGCTGGCAGTGCCCGCCGTGGCCGTGGGTACTGATGTTCAGTCGCTGCAGGGCGTTATTGGGCAGATACGCGCCGCGCAGGCCGGCCAGTCACGTTATGCCGATATCGACAGTGCCGAATTGGCCCACACATTTGTGGTGGCGATGCGCTTGAAAGCCTTGTCGGCGAACCTGACCAGCCTGCCGCGGACCCGGGCATTGGCAACCTGCTGGTGGGCTGGCCGGGATGGCGACCCGGCCTGGACCTTCGAAACAGAGGGTAACCATACGGTCGAGGCGGGGCACTATGACATTCTCAGGCAGCCTGAAGTGATCGAAGGCTTGGCCATGCACTGGACGATGGAGGACGCCATGGCTGATTGAAGGACGCTGACGGGCTGACCTGATGTCATCACCCATCGCCCCGCACTGGCAGCCCGGAAGCTGCTGATGCGGGGCGATGTCGTTTACTCACAGGGTTGACGTAGCCTTGCACCCCTCGGGGGCTGCGCTTGCACGGACAGGAATGACTTGCAAGGGCGGCACGCAATGTGTGGTAGCAAGGGGAGAGGAAACAGCAGAGGGCGCAGGGAGGGCGAAGCGGGGGAAGTGTGGCCAGACCCGGTGCATGTCCCGGGTCTGCCCTGTGCGGCTTAGAAGTCGTAGCGCAGAGTCACCGTGGCGTTGCGCGGCGCACCGTAGTGGCCGTAACTGCCTGCCATGCCTGCGTAGTACTTCTTGTCGAAGAGGTTGTTGACGTTCAGCGTGGCCGCCAGGTTCTGGTTGATACGGTACCGAGCCATCAGGCTGGCGACGTAGTAGTCATCCTGGGTGACGTGGCTGTTGTAGCGCGGATACTGCAGTGTGGACTTGGAGTTCCAGTTCACGCCACCGCCCAAGGTCAGCTTGTCCCAATCGCCTGGCAGGCGGTAGGTGTTCCAGAAGCGGAATGTGTCCATCGGCAGTTGGGTGGTCTGGCGAACGCCATCTGCGTCCTCGGTACGGGAATGACTGTAGCCGGTATAGACGTTCCAGCCAGGCAGTACTTCGCCCGAGAGTTCCAGGTCCACGCCTTTGGTCTCTGCACCGTCAATCGCTTTGAAGGCATTGCCGCCGGTCGGCGACTTTTCGGTGGTCTCCTCGGCGAAGTTGTCCCTTTGTACCAAGTAGACGGCAACGTTGGCGTTGACACGGCCATCCAGGAATTCACCCTTCCAACCCATTTCGTAGTTCTTGCCGACCTCCGGGTCAAGAGGTTTGCCGCTGGCGTCGATATTGCTCTGTGGTTTGAAGATATCGGTATAGCTGACGTACACCGATTGCTCTTCTGTCAGGTCGTAGACGAGACCGGCATACGGCGTCACTACTCCATGCTCTTTCTGGGTATCAGGCGTGATTGGTTTACCGATGATGCCCAGGCTGTAGTCGAAGCGGTAGTCGGAAGCACGCGCACCCAGAATCAGGTGCAGGTCGTCAGTGAAGTTGAACCGTCCGGCGACGTAGTAGCCGCTCTGGCGGTTGAAGATATCGAATTTGATGCTTGGCGAAAGCTCGTCTTTGCCTGGCTTGGGCGTCACGTTTTCCCAAGTGAAGTAATTGATTTTCTGGTCAGGGCCGGCGTATTCGCGATGCTTGTTCTCATACTCCAGGTAGTTGTAGCCGAAAATGAGTTCATGAGATTGTCCAAACAACTGGAAAGGCCCTTGGAGGGAAACGTCAGCAGCTTTCTGGTATTGGTCCGCCGATGCAACGCCAGCGTTGATGGTCGTCGAGCCATCAGGTTCCAGGTACGACCTGTTGGTTCTGGTAGAAATATAGGAAGAGAACGTGTCGCGATCGACGTCCATGTACAGAGTGGAAACTTTCAGTTGCCAATCGTTGGCCAGTTGCTGCTCAAGCGTCAGTGTATAGTTGGTGGTTTCGTAGTCATCGTAACCCCAGCGAGCATCGGAACTTTTCGACCGGGAAAAGTTGGTGGGCTGGCCGTTGGTGAAAATCAGCGGAACGCCTGAGGCACCATTGACCTTGTAGGTCTGTCGGTCGATACCGAAACGAACCAGGGTGGTGTCGGTAAGGTCCGCTTCCAGTACGCCGTACAGGATGCTCCGGTCCTGGGTGTACCAGTCCATGAAGGTGTGGTTGTTCTGCTGTGCGGCGACAAAGCGTCCGCGTACGTTGCCTTCTTCGGTCAGTGGGCCGGAAACGTCCGCTTCTGCGCGGTAGTAATCCCAGGAACCAGCGCCGCCCTGGATATAGGACTTGAACTCCCGCGTCGGGCGTTTGCGGATCAGGTTGACCACGGCACTGGGGTCGCCGGCACCGGTCATCAGGCCCGTTGCACCGCGGACGATTTCCACCCGGTCATACAGGGCCACATCCAGCAAGGTGCTGGGCATGTTACGGGTCTGGTTATCCTGAAACGTGGTGACGCCATCGAACTGGTAAGTGTTGATTGCGCTGCCGCGAGAATAGATGTTGAAGCGCTCGCCCCCATCCTGGGACATGGTAATGCCAGGGGTCTCTCTCAGCACGTCGGTCATGCTGCTCAGGTGCTGGTCATCCATGCGTTGGCGGGTCACCACCGTGATGGTTTGCGGCGTCTCACGGATCGACAGGTTCATCTTGGTGGCGGTGTTGGTCACACCGGTGGTGTAGGAACCCGTGCCTTCGGTAGTGGCACCAAGCCCCACGCTATTGACGTTGGTTGCCGAAAGCTCGACCTGGCCGTCCTGTGCCGCCGAACCGGCTGTCACTGTCACGGTGTTGCCATCAATCTGGTAACGCAGCCCGGTGCCTTGCAGTAATGTCTGCAGCGAAGACTGCAGGTCATGCCGGCCCTTGAGGGCCGTGGAACGTAATCCGCTGATGTCCTCCGGGCTATACAGCAACTGGGTATCGGTCTGCCTGGCCAGTGCCTGCAACGCCGAGTTCATCGACTGCGCGGGAATATCCAGGGTCCACTCCTGCGCCTGCACCTGGGCGACCATCGCAGCGGATATCGCCAGGCCCAGGCCGATGCGTGTGAACGCGCGCTGGGGACGAAGGGAATGACGGATCAGTAGTGCTTTGGCAAGCGGGTTGAGCGAGCCGGGGAGGGACTTGGACATCTATTGCGGTCTCGTTGGCAGAGGGTTTTTTTCTATGTCAGCTATAGGACGCAGCACCTGTGAAAAACCGGAACGATTCTTATTGACGATTTTTTTAACCGATGCTGCGTTAACCGCGTCACAACTTCACAGTTCGCGTGCTACGCGAAAGCCGAGGAAGTCACCGCGGGTGGTCTTGAGGCGGTCGTTGCGGTTGGCCGAGCGGGAGAAGATCGGCGGCTCGCCCCAGTCGTTGCCACGCATGTGCGCGCGAATGCACGTGGGGTCCTGGATCCAGGCGCTGCCGTCGGTGGGGGCGCCTTCATAGCTGTCGTGGTAGCAGTCGGCGACCCATTCGTAGACGTTGCCGTGCATGTCGTACATGCCGAAGGCATTGGGTGGGTAGCTGCCCACCGGGGCGGTGAAGGTATGACCGTCCTTGGGGCCATAGGTGTTGGCGTGCTTGCTGATCTCGTACTTGCCCGGTTCGTCGAAGGGGAAGGGGAACGGGCCGCTGGAGCCGGCACGGGCGGCATATTCGCGTTCGGCTTCGCTGACCATGCGGTACGGCTTGCCGGTGGTTTTCGCCAGCCATTGGGTGTAGGCCTGCACTTCGTCGTAGTCGACGCACACCGCCGGCTGGCGGGGGCCTTGCTTGTAAGTGGGCTTGCTGGCTTCGCACCAGCGGCCGGGGCGGTCGTCGCCGCTCTTGATGACGGTGCCGGTGGCCTTGATATAGGCGTCCAGTTCGCCGGCGGTGACCTGGTAGCGGCTCATGGCAAAGGGCTTGGCGAAGGTCACGGTGTGCAGCGGGCCCTCGTCGGGCTGGCGGCCGACTTCGTCGTCGGGGGCCCCCATCAGGTAGCTGCCGGCGGGCAGCACGACCATCTCGGGGCAGTCCTTGCAGTCTTTGAACACATCGCCGGGCTTGGCGGCGTGGGCGTAGGCGCTGACCAGCAGCAGGCAGGTGATCTGGGCTGGCCGGTAGAGCCAGGCGGTTACGTTCATCGGTGGTCCTCGAAACGGGTGAATGCGGGCTGCGTTTCGCATTCAGACGAATCGGGGCGGTGAAAAATTAACCAATAGAGATGCGATCCCATGGTCGCGGCTGGCTTGAAGAAACTGGAGGGTTGCCTGAACCTCCTGTGTGCGGGTTTATCGAGGCGTCGAACCGCCGCGAACAGTCCGACGCAGTGAATGGCACCGGCTGCGCCGGTGTTCGCGGGTGAACCCGCTCCCACAGGGATCGCGGCAGCTTCAAGACAATGAGCAGGCAGTTGCCCTACTGGCGCGAGGGTGAGTTTGGGGAGGTTGCCAGCTGCCTGGCACCGGGCTATAGTCCAGCCCATTGTTCTTTTCCCGAAGACCTGTTCATGCCAGCCAGCCCTTCCACCACAAGCTTTGCCATCGCGCCAGTCGCGGGCATGGTCGTGCGTGGCTGCCAGCAGCCGGCGATGATCAGTCACTATCCACCACCACCTGTCAGTGGCGTCGTAGGCGGCGTAGCTCCGCCTCCTTGCGTGGTCGTGCTGGGCTGATCGGCTTCTGGCCGCATCCCTACGCACACGCAACCTACTGAACACGGTCGGCGACTTCCCACGCTGAAGCGCACGCCGTCCGTCTGGCTTATTCGCCTTATATCAGGTGGCAATACATGTCTGTCCTTAGCAAAGCATCCGTGGCCTCGGCGGCCACGACCAGCCTGTTCGTCCTGCTGTGGAGCAGTGGGGCGATCGTCTCCAAGCTGGGCCTGGCGCATGCCAGCCCGTTTGCCTTCCTGCTGTTGCGCTCGGCGCTGGCCCTGGCCGGCCTGCTGCTGATCGGCCCGCTGCTGGGGCTGCGCTGGCCGCGCAGTCGCGGGGCCATCCTGCGGGCCCTGGGCACCGGCTGCGTGTTGCTCGGCGCCTACCAGATCTTCTACCTGCTGGCGCTCGCCACCCATGTCACTCCCGGCGTGATGGCCACGGTGATGGGGGTACAACCGATCCTGACCGTGGTACTGATGGAACGCCAGCGCTCCTGGAGCCGCCTGTTCGGCCTGGGGTTGGGGCTTGGCGGGTTGATCATGGTGGTCTACCAGGGCATCAACCTGGGCGGGGTGTCGCTGGCGGGGATGCTGTTCGCCTTGCTGGCGCTGGCCAGCATGACCTTTGGCTCGATCCTGCAGAAGCGCATCACCGACAACCCCATGGGCACGCTGCCGCTGCAGTACCTGGCCGGCTTTGCCATGTGCGCGCTGTTCGCGCCGCTGCAGCCGCTGCATGTGGAATGGACTGGCGGTTTCGTCGGCGCGCTGCTGTGGATGGGGCTGGTGGTCTCGCTGCTGGCGACCCTGCTGCTGTACCGGCTGATCGCCAAGGGTAACCTGGTCAATGTCACCAGCCTGTTCTACCTGGTGCCGGCAGTGACCGCGGTGATGGACCTGCTGATCTTTGGCAACCGCCTGGCGCCGCTCAGCCTGCTGGGCATGGGGCTGATCGTGGTGGGCCTGCTGTTCGTGTTCCGCAAGCCCGCCGCGCGCCTGGCCGAGGCGTAGGCCCTAGCGGAATTCTTCGGGGATGGCGTGGCGTAGTACGCCTTCCTCGAAGTCCAGCAGGCCGGCTTCGCGCTGGGTGAGCAGGTAGTAGAGCAAGGTGTCGAGCGAGCGCTGCGGCGGGACCTCGACCGCCAGCATCTTCACTGCCTGCTCGGTTTCGCAGTTGCAGCCGAAGTCGTGCAAGGCCGCGCGTACCTGGTCCAGGGTTTCCGGGGGCTTGACGATAACCCGGAACACCGAGCTGCCGCTGCTGCGGCGCAGTTCGGCGAACCAGGTTTCGCCGGCTTCCTCACGGGTGCCGATCAGGTCGCCCGGGGCGATGCCGTAGACATGGAAGGGAATGTTGTCGACGGCATAGCCGCCTTCCACGGCCTTGGCCCACAGGCCCTCGACCGAGGCGGGCGGGTAGCCGTTTTCGTCTTGCTCCAGGCGGAACAGGACTTTCTTGTACGCGCTGTTCATCCTGTACTCCGCTTCAGCTGCGCGCCGGGCGCAGCACCAGCCACAATGCCAGGCCAATCAGCAGGCCGCCGTACAGGTGCGCCATCGACAGCGGTTCGTCCAGCAGCCACGCCCCCCACAATACGCCGAATACCGGGATCAGGAAGGTCACGGTGCTGGCCTTGACCGGGCCGATCTCCTCCAGCAGGCGGAAGTACAGGATGTAGGCGAACGCTGTGCACAGCAGGCCCAGGCCCAGCAGCGACAGCCACACCTGCCAGCCGCCCCAGCTGGCCGGTGGCTGGCTCAGCGCGCTCCAGGCAAACAGCGGGCTCAGCATCAGGGTGGCGCCGAGCATGCTGCCCAGTGCCGACAGGCGGCTGTCCAGGCCGCTGACCCAGCGGCGGGCGAGGAAGCCGGCAAAGCCGTAGCAGGTAGTGGCCGCCAGGCAGGCGAGGGCGCCTTGCAGCAATGCCAGGTCCAGAGCCACCGGGCCGGCGCCGCTTAGAATGCCGACGCCGAACAGGCCCAGGAAGATGCCGCAGAGCTTGGCCAGGGTCATTGGTTCGCGGAAGAACAGCGCGCCGACCAGCACACCCATCAGCGGCGTGGTGGCGTTGAAGATTGCCGAGTAGCCGGCGGGCAACACCTGGGCGGCCACGGAGTAGAAGGTGGCGGGGATACCGGAGTTGATCATGCCCAGTACCAGGCAGGCGCCGAGCTTGCCCTGGAAGTCCCAGCGCACGCGGGCGGCGGCGAGCAGGGCGACCAGGCCCAGGCAGGCGATGGACACGCGGAAGAACGCCGTCGGCACCGTGCCCAGCTCGGGGGCGATGATGCGCATGAACAGGAAACTCGCCCCCCAGACGGCGGCAAGGGTCAGCAGGCGGGCTAGGGCGATGGGGCTCACGACGGTCTCCGGAGGCAGGGCAGGGGCGCGAGTGTACGCCAGGGGGGCAGGGGATTCTTGTGCTTTCTTGCGGTGTAAACCTGTACTGGCCTCTTCGCGGGTAAACCCGCTCCCACAGGATTACTCACAGGGCCTGAGCATTGCAGAGAAGCTGTGGGAGCGGGTTTACCCGCGAAGAGGCCAGTACAGGCGCCGTATTCCGGACAGGCAGACTAAGCTCTGTATCTCACCCTTGCACCGAGGTCTTCGCATGCCCCAGCCCTGGCCCGCTGTCGAAATCGCCCGGATGATCCTTGCCGGCTTCGACGACTACCGCGACCACTTCCAGCGCATCACCCTAGGTGCCCGCCAGCGCTTCGAGCAGGCGCGCTGGCAGGATATCCAGCGTGCCTCCGCCGCCCGCATCAACCTCTATGAAGAGAAGGTCGCCGAGGTCAACGGCTGGCTGCGCCAGGGCTTTGCCGAGGACGTGCTGCTGGATGTGGAACAATGGCCACTGGTGAAGAACGCCTACATCCACCTGATCGACCCACGGCTGGACGACGAACTGTCCGAGACCTGGTACAACTCGCTGTTCTGCAGCCTGTTCAGCCACGACCTGATCAGCGACGGCTGCATGTTCATCCACACCACCCGACCCTCCATGCGCGGCCGTGAGCGCGCCGCGCAAACCCGTACCTATCGGCCTGACGCTGGGCTCAAGGGCCTGCTGCGGGCGGTGTTCACCGATTACCCGTTCGATGTGCCGTACGGTGACCTGGAAGGCGACCTGGTGCGCCTTGAAGAGCAACTGCGCGACTGCCTGCCGGACTGGGTATGCAAGGACCCGTCCCTGGCGGTAGAGCTGTTTTCGCCGGTGCTGTACCGCAACAAGGGCGCCTATCTGGTTGGCCGACTGTTCAACAGCGATGAGCAGTGGCCGCTGGTCATCCCGCTGCTGCACCGCGAAGGGCATGGTATCGAGGCCGATGCGCTGATCACCGACGAGGCCGAGGTGTCGATCATCTTTTCCTTCACCCGCTCGTACTTCATGGTCGATGTGCCGGTGCCGGCAGAGTTCGTCAACTTCCTCAAGCGCATCTTGCCGGGCAAGCACATCGCCGAGCTGTACACCTCCATCGGCTTCTACAAGCATGGCAAGTCGGAGTTCTACCGGGCGTTGATCAACCACCTGGCCAGCAGCGACGACCGCTTCGTCATGGCGCCCGGGGTGCGTGGCATGGTCATGAGCGTGTTCACCCTGCCGGGCTTCAACACGGTGTTCAAGATCATCAAGGACCGTTTTTCGCCGTCCAAGACAGTCGATCGCGCCACGGTGATCGACAAGTACCGGCTGGTGAAAAGCGTCGACCGCGTCGGGCGCATGGCCGATACCCAGGAGTTCGCCGATTTTCGCTTCCCGCGTAGCAAGTTCGAGCCGGAGTGCCTGGCCGAACTGCTGGAGGTGGCGCCATCGACCGTGGCGCTGGAGGGGGACACGGTGCTGATCCGTCACTGCTGGACCGAGCGGCGCATGACACCGCTGAACCTGTACCTGGAGCACGCCAGCGAGGGCCAGGTGCTGGAGGCGCTGGAGGATTACGGCCTGGCCATCAAGCAGCTGGCGGCGGCGAATATCTTCCCTGGCGACATGCTGCTGAAGAACTTTGGCGTTACCCGCCATGGCCGGGTGGTGTTCTATGACTATGACGAGATCAGCTTCCTGACCGAGGTGAACTTCCGCCATATCCCGCCGCCGCGTTACCCGGAAGACGAGATGTCGGGTGAGCCGTGGTACTCGATCGGGCCGCATGACGTGTTCCCCGAGGAGTTTCCACCGTTTCTGTTTGCCGATATCGGCCAGCGGCGCTTGTTCAGCCGCTTGCATGGGGAGTTGTATGACGCGGACTACTGGAAGGGGCTGCAGGCAGCGATTCGTGAAGGGAAGGTGATCGATGTGTTTCCGTATCGGCGCAAGGGCCGGTGACTGTGCTTTAGCAAGCCCGGCCTCTTCGCGGGTACGGTACAGGATTCGAAACCAGTGGGGTCCCTGTGGGAGCGGGTTTACCCGCGAAGAGGCCGGGCCTGCTTTTCCCGGTCACCCCTTCAAGCACTTCAATTCACTGAAATCGCTACGCACCTTGCCCAACCGCTCCTGCAGGAACCGCCGCTGCTGCGGGGTACTCTGGTGCACCAGATCCACCAGCAAGCTGCGCGCCTGCTGCTCGGTATGCTGATAGGCCGCCCGGTACTCCGGCGTCCACAAGCTCTCCTTGCGCTGCAACAACGTCGCCAGGCGCGGCTCGAAGCTGGGGTCGTTGCGCTGGTTCATCGCCAGCAGCAATTGCTGCTGCCAGTGTGCGCGGTTGGCGATCCATTCGCGGTTCTGGTCGCCCAGCGACGCGGACCAGGCCTGCACGCGCTGCTTCTGCACCGCGGTCAGCTCGCCAAACCACGGCGTCAGGCGTTTCTCCATGCGTTCGGCACGGCGGGCGATCTGCCTGGCCAGCGGCGTATCCACATACAGCTTCTGCCGTTCGCTGATGTCCTCGCGGAATGCCTCGCGCATCTCCGCTACCTGGGCATCGCTCATGCCGCGCAACAACTCGGTGGCCGAAGGGGTGATTTCCTCGGCCACCCGGCCAATCGCCTCGCGGGCTTCGCGGGTGCGCTGCTGCAGGGCCTGGTCGGTCACCTGGTCGTCGGCGACCATGCCGCGTACCCGGTCCAGCCAGTCGAGGTAGCCGGGCAGCTGGGTCTTGCAATGCCAGGCCAGGTGCTCCCGCAGCCGATCGTCAAGCATGGCCTTCTGCTCACGGTTCATGGCCAGGTAGTCGCCCAGCGACCAAGGCACCAGGCGGTCGAGGTTGCGGTAGGCCAGGTCGATACGGCTGCAGGCGGCCAGAGCCAGGGCGAAGCCGATGGCGACGAGCAGGGCTTTGGACAGGCGTAGCGGCATGGGCTGTTCCTTGCGGGTGCTGGCCCGACGGTAGACGCAAGGGGGACGCTGACGGTTCCACTGCATCAGCGGTCGGGCGGCGCGCTGGCTTCAGGTGTAGAATAGCCGCCTTGTCTTGAGGAACATCGGAAATGGCTCTGCTTGGGCGTTACAACAGTTTGCAAATCGTGAAACACGTGGACTTCGGCCTGTACCTGGACGGCGGCGCCGACGGCGAGATCCTGCTGCCCGGGCGCTACATCCCGAAAAACGCCGAAACCGAAGTGGATGACTGGCTGAACGTGTTCATCTACCTGGACAGCGAAGACCAGCTGATCGCCACCACCGAGAAGCCCAAGGTGCAGGTTGGCGAGTTCGCCAGCCTCAAGGTCAAGGACATCAACGGTGCCGGCATCTTCCTCGACTGGGGTCTGTCCAAGGACCTGCTGATGCCGTATTCGGAAGAGGCGCGGCCGCTGAAGATCGGCGACTACTGCGTGGTGCACGTGTACCTCGACAAGCGCACCCGTCGCATCACTGCCACTTCACGCCTGGACCGCTACCTGGACCGCACCCCGGCAGACTACCAGGTGGGCCAGCCGGTCGAGCTGCTGGTGGCCGGCGAGACGCCGATGGGCTTCAAGGCGATCATCAACAACCGCCACTGGGGCCTGATCCACAAGAACGAGGTGTTCAAGTTCCTGCGCTCGGGCATGCACGAGAAGGGCTTCATCAAGGAAGTGCGCGCGGACGGCAAGATCGCCTTGAGCCTGCAACCGGTCGGCGCGGCCCTGGCCGACAGCCTGCAGGAGCAGATCATGGCGCGCCTGGAGGCCGAAGGCGGGGTGCTGGGGGTGTGCGACAAGAGCGACCCGGCGCTGATCAGCAAGCTGTTCAACGTCAGCAAGGGCAACTTCAAGAAGGCCATTGGCGGGTTGTTCAAGCAGGGCCGCATCGTCATCCATGACGATCGCATCGAAAAGGCCTGATCAGGCCTGCACGAAGGTTCGGAAGTCCAGCTGCTCGCCACCCGGGCGGGTGTCGCGCAGCAGCGAGTCGCGGTCGGCGCTGAGGGCCAGGCTGATGGTCGAGCGGCGCTTGCCGGGGTTGCGCACTTCCATCTGTTCCTGGTGAGCACGCAGGAAGTTGGTCGGCACCTTCAGGTGCTGCAGCTCGTCGCTTTCCGGGGTGTGCAGCAGCAGGTTGACCCAGTCGGGCTGGCCCTTGCGCAGCAGCGCCACCGGCACCTCGAACCACCACAGGTTGCGCTTGCGGTCGAGGATGGCGAACAGGGTGTTGCTGCTGGTCAGCACCGGGCGGGCCAGTGCTTCGTTGCGCCGGGCAATGGCGGCGGGTTTGTCGAGTTTCATGCAGGTTCCTGCGGGTTGACGCTATGAAGGCCTGCATTGTGAGGGGTGGCGGGTAGTGGGGCAAGGTTTGCCATCTGTTCTGCCTGTAGCGGCCTCTTCGCGGGTAAACCCGCTCCCACAGGTACACCACAGGTCTCAAGGGCAGTGGAAGACCTGTGGGAGCGGGTTTACCCGCGAAGAGGCCAGTACAGGCGTAAGCAAATTCTCGCAGCATGGCCGGGATCAGCACAGCAACGGCATGGTCTATTAGACTTACCCGTGGTACTCACGAATCAAGCGGCGAAAGGAGACGCTATGATTTTCCCCGACCTGCGCGGCCTGCCCCTGCACCGCGTGCTGGTACGCACCGTCAAGGAATTCCTCGACGACGAGATGTCGACCTACGCTTCCGCGCTGGCCTACCAGATGCTGTTCTCGCTGTTCCCGTTCCTGCTGTTCCTGATTGCCCTGATCGGTTTCCTGCACCTGCCGGACTTCTTCTCCTGGCTGCGTCTGCAATCGGAACTGGTGCTGCCACCCCAGGCGCTGGAGCAGGTGAACCCGGTGATCGACCAGTTGCAGCAGTCCAAGGGCGGGCTGTTGTCGGTGGGTATCGTGATTGCCTTGTGGACCGCATCGGCCGGTGTGCGCCTGATGATGAGCGCGATGAACGCCGCCTACGATGTGCCCGAGGGGCGCCCGGTGTGGAAGCGCATTCCGTTGTCGATCATCTACACCGTGGGCATCGCCGGCATGCTGCTGGTGGCTGCGGCGCTGATGGTGCTGGGGCCGCAGGTGATGGAGTGGATTGCCGCCCAGGTCGGCATGCAAGAGGTGATCGTCACGGTGTGGACCATCCTGCGCTGGCCGGCGATCATCATCCTGATGATGGTGGCGGTGGCGCTGATCTATTACGTGATGCCCGATGTGAAGCAGCAGTTCCGCTTCATCACCCCGGGCTCGGTGCTGGCGGTGGTGGTGTGGATCGTGGCGTCGCTGGGCTTTGCCTACTACGTGAAGACCTTTGCCGACTACAACGCCATGTACGGCAGTATCGGTGCAATCATCGTACTATTGCTGTATTTCTATATTTCCGCCGCCGTGTTGCTGCTGGGCGCGGAGATGAACGCAGTGATCGAGCACATGTCGAACGAGGGCAAGAACCCTGGCGAAAAGGACTTCGGTGAGCACAAGCCCCGCGAGACCATTACCGTGCTGGGCCATGAGCACCCGATACCGAGCGAGCACCAACCTTCCGAGCCGAACCCCCGATGATCCGTGACATTCTCAAGATGGGCGACGAACGCCTGCTGCGCATCGCCCCGCCAGTGCCCGACCATATGCTCGGCAGTGCCGAACTGCAGCAACTGATCGACGACATGTTCGAAACCATGCGCCATGTGGGGGGCGTGGGCCTGGCTGCGCCACAGATCGGCATCGACCTGCAGCTGGTGATCTTCGGCTTCGAGCGCAGCGAGCGTTACCCGGATGCCGAACCGGTGCCGCAGACTATCCTGCTCAACCCGGTCATCACGCCAACGTCCAGCGAGCTCGAGGACGGTTGGGAAGGTTGCCTGTCGGTGCCCGGCCTGCGCGGCGTGGTGCCGCGCTTCAAGCACATCTGCTATGAAGGCATCGATCCCCAGGGCAACCCGATCAACCGCTTTGCCGACGGCTTCCATGCGCGGGTGGTGCAACATGAATGCGACCACCTGATCGGTCGGCTGTACCCGTCACGCATCCAGGACTTTTCCCGGTTCGGCTACACCGAGGTGCTGTTCCCCGGGCTCGACGCCAGCGACGACTGACCCCGCTGCAGTGCCACCAGGCGCTTGCTGCGCTGGTAGCGCTGCAGGCGCCCAGCCAGGGCTTGCGGCAGTTGCCGGGCCACGTCGAAGCCCAGGCGCTGGTAGAAGGGCGCAAGGTCCGGGTGGCAGAACAGCCAGGTGGGCCCGCCAGCCTGTGCCAGCGCCGCCTCGACCAACCGCCCGGCCACCCCTCGGCTGCGCCGCTGCGGGTCGACGAACAACCCGGTCAGCCAGAAGCCATCGCCCACCGGGCTCAGGCTCAAGCCCGCGATGATGCCGGGGCCCCGCGCTACCCACAGTTGAGCGTCGCCCGCAGCACGCATGCGTGAGCCGTGCTGGCGGTAAAAGTGGTCCAGCAGCCGGCGTTCCGGGTCCGAAAGTTTCGAACAGTACAGGTTTTCAGAAATTGCGCGTCCTACCCTGAAAGGCGGCCAGGGGCTCTGGCTCGATATTTTGCGGTTAATTTGTCGCAGATTGTTGCATATTCGGCAAGGGTGAATGTCCGAGTTCGGGGTTCAACTATTCCGGGCCGGGAGTAGACTTTTACCCATCCCCCCTGGCAGTACGAAGCGGGATCGGTACTTCGTGCCATCTCCACCGCAGATGGCAACTTCTCCGCGCCGGTTACGGCAATAGAAGTCAATCGATCAGCTTGAATGCTCAAAAGGCTCAAACACATGAAACCACTACTGATTCTTGCATTGGTCGGTATGTCCTCGTTCGCCCTCGCCGATGAGGCCAAACCCGTCTCCAGCGAGCCCGTGGCCCAGCAGTACGACTACTCCATGAACCTGGACATCAAGCGGGTGATCAACCTGTCGACCATCCCCAACGTCTGCGAAGTGGTCCCTGCGACCATGACCTACGAAGACCATCAAGGCCAGGTGCACACCATCCAGTACCGGGCCATGGGTGAGGGGTGCCAGCAGGGTTGAGCCCGCCAAGGGCCCGCCACAGCATTTTCAGCGCCTGTGAGATCGAGCGCCGCCCGCGCGGCGCTCGATCTCACAGGCACCACCCCACCCAAGGCATACACCTTGTGGCCCTGACACCATCCCCCCGACATGCATCTCAACCACAATCAGACCAGAATAATTTCCTCGACCTGTCGATTCCTCCGTCCCCCGTTCGACCATAGGTGAGAGCACGTTGCACCCCCGTGCCCATTCACCCATGACCTGTCGGAGGAACCCCCGATGAGCACCGCAGCCGAAACCGAGATCCGCCAGTTGATCGAGCGCTGGATGCAGGCCGTGCGCGACCGCGACATCCCCAACATCGTCGCTCCCTATGCCGACGACATCGTCGCCTTCGATGCCATCCAGGCCCTGCAATTCAAAGGCAAGGCCACCTACCAGGCGCACTGGGAAATGTGCATGGGCATGTGCCCCGGCCCCATGGTTTTCGATTTTGCCGAGCTTACCGTGCATGCCGCTGGCGACCTGGCCCTGGCTCACTGGCTGAACCGCTGTGGCCCGGCGGACAACGAAAGCCAGTGCGGCTTCATGCGCGCCACCGTGGGCTATCGTCGTCAAGGTGGCCAGTGGCTGGTAATCCACGAGCACTGGTCGGCGCCGTTCGACATGGAAACCCAGAAAGCCCTGTTCGATCTCAAGCCCTGAGCCGTTATCGCCAAACGCACTTTGCCAATGCCTGGAGGTGACCATGAAATACCTGTGCCTGGTCTATTGTGACGAGGGGCTGCTGCACAGCCTGCCCGACAGCCCGGAAGACGCCGAATGCATGGCGTATGCCGAATCCATTCAAGGCTCCGGGCGAATGCTGGCGGCCGAGGCGCTGAAGCCGGTGCAGACCGCCACCACCGTGCGCATGCGCAACGGCCACATGAGCCTGACCGACGGCCCGTTCGCCGAGACCAAGGAGCAACTGGCGGGGTTCTACCTGGTGGAGGCCCGCGACCTGAACGAGGCACTGAACATCGCCAAGGGCATCCCCGCCGCGCGGGTCGGCAGTGTCGAGGTGCGGCCGGTGCGCGAACTGCAACCCTGACAGCAACGGAGACCTACCAGCATGAGCCTTGCACACCCCGCGCAAGCGCAACACGAGTTGTCCATCAGCCGCCTGATCGACGCGCCGCCGGCCAAGGTGTTCCGCGCCTGGACCGACCCCCAGTGGCTGATGCAGTGGTGGGGGCCGCATGGCATGACCACGCCGGAGTGCGAGATGCAACTGTGGATCGGTGGCCTGTTCCGCACCCTGATGCGGGCACCGGATGGCAGCGAGTACCCGAACCAGGGCGTGTTTCTGGAAATCGCCGCGCCGCGGCGGCTGGTGTTCACCGATGCCTTCGGCCCGGGCTGGGTGCCTTCGGACAAGGCCTTCATGACCGCCGTGATCAGTTTTGACGAGGAACAGGGCAAAACCCGCTACACCGCGCGCGCCTGGCACTGGAATGCCGCCGACTGCCGCGCCCATGAGGAAATGGGCTTCCACCAGGGCTGGGGAGAGAGCCTGGACCGCCTGGTGGAGGTGGTAACCCAGCGGATGCCCGACTGATGACGGCACTGGCGCAGGTACGTGCCGAGGTCGAGGCGGTCTATCGGCGCGAGTCGCGGCGCATCCTGGCGACGCTGATCCGCCTGCTGGGTGATTTCGACCTGGCCGAGGAGGCCATGCACGATGCCTTCTTCATCGCCGTCGAGCGCTGGCAGCGTGACGGTATCCCCGAAAACCCGCGGGCGTGGCTGGTCTCAACCGGTCGCTTCAAGGCGATCGATGCGCTGCGCCGGCGCGCCCGTTTCGATCGTTCCCAGGTGGACCTGAGCATGCTGCTCGACGGCCAGGCGCAGGACCCCAGCGAAGAAGAACTGCTGGCCGACGACCGCCTGCGGCTGATCTTCACCTGCTGCCACCCGGCCTTGTCCGCCGATGCCCAGGTGCCGCTGACCCTGCGTGAAGTGTGCGACCTGACCACCGAGCAGATCGCCCGGGCTTTCCTGCAAAGCCCGGCCACCATCGCCCAGCGCATCGTGCGTGCCAAGGCCAAGATCCGCGATGCCGGCATCCCTTATCAGGTGCCGGAACTGAACGAGCTGCCCGAGCGGCTGGAGAGCGTGCTGCGAGTGATCTACCTGGTGTTCAACGAGGGCTATTCGGCGTCGTCGGGCGAGGCGCTGTTGCAGCAGGAACTGAGCGATGAAGCCATTCGCCTGGCGCGGCTGCTGGTGCAGTTGTTGCCCGACCCGGAGGCGGTCGGCCTGCTGGCCTTGATGTTGCTGCAAGCGTCCCGGCAGCGGGCGCGTACCGATGGCCAGGGCAACCTGGTATTGCTGGAGCAGCAGGACCGTAGCCTGTGGGACCGGCAACGCATTGCCGAAGGCTGCGAACTGGTGCGCCAGGCCCTGCAAAGCCGGGCGTTCGGTGCCTATACCGTGCAGGCAGCGATTGCAGCGGTGCATGCCGAAGCGGCGACCGCCGACGCGACCGACTGGGCGGAGATCGTCGGGCTGTATGACGTGTTGCAGCGGCATTGGCCGTCAGCAGTGGTAGAGCTGAACCGGGCCGTGGCGCTGGCGAAGCGGGATGGGCCGGAGGCTGGCCTGCGGGAGGTCGAAGGGATTCTGGCGCGGGGTGAACTGCTGGACTATCACCTGGCCCATGCGGCGCGGGCCGAGCTGTATTACCAGCTGGGGCATGTGGAGCAGGCGCGTGCGGCCTGGCGGCAGGCGCTGGCGCTGACCCGCCAGGAGCCGGAGCGCAGGCATATCGAGCGGCGGTTGCAGGCTATCGAATGATGTTGGCTGTGCCGGCCTCTTCGCGGGTAAACCCGCTCCCACAGGATTGCGTCACGGCTTGATGCTGTGAGGTCCATGTGGGAGCGGGTTTACCCGCGAAAGGGCCGGTACTGCCTGCATCAATCTTCAGCTAGCCACAAAATTCGGCGGCGAAACCAGCTCGACGGTCTGCTGCTTGCGCGGCGCAAGGATCTCGGCCTCGCCCTGGACTACCAGCTCATCATTCTGGTTGAACACATTGGTGGCGATGCGCACCTTGAACTTGGGCAGCTTCTCCAGGATTTCCAGGCGTACGGTCAGGGTATCGCCAATTTTCACCGGCTTCTGGAAGCTCATTTGCTGACCCAGGTAGATGGTGCCAGGGCCAGGCAGGGTGCAGGCCACTGCAGCACTGATCAGGGCACCGCTGAACATGCCGTGGGCGATGCGCTCGCGGAACATGCTCTTGGCAGCGAACTCGGCATCCAGGTGCACCGGGTTGTGGTCACCGGACATCGCGGCGAACAGCTGGATGTCGCGTTCTTCAACGGACTTCTTGTACTCGGCCTTCTGGCCGACTTCGAGGGCTTCGTAAGGCGTGTTGGTGACCTGGGACATCGGGGCTTCCTTAAGCGGTAGAGGAGGGCGGCTATCATTCACTGCGCACAGGGCGGCCAAGGGCAAGCGCCTGTTCAAGCCAGCCGAGAATATCGGCGGTGACCTCGTCACGGTTGGTTTCGTTGAGTACTTCATGCCGTGCCTCAGGATAGACGCGCAGCTGTACATGTCGATTGCCGGTCGCGCGCAGGGCGTCGGCCAGGTGGGTGAGACGCTTGCCGGCACTGACCGGATCACATTCACCCCCGATCACCAGCAACGGCAGGTTCGGATCGATCTGCGCGAGGTTACTCGGCTGGCTGATCTGCGCCAAGCCTTGCAGCAGGTCGAGCCACAACTGGTTGCTGCAGCGAAAGCCGCACAGCGGGTCGTTGACGTACAGATCGACCTGCGCCGGGTCGCGGCTGAGCCAGTCGAACGCGGTGCGGTTGGGCTTGAAGGCCTTGTTGAACGAGCCGAACGACAACCATTCGATCAGCGCGCTCTTGCCCAGCGGCCCCTGGCGCCAGGCCTCCAGCCGGGCAATCAGCCGCGCCACGCGGTACAGCGCCGCCGGCTGGTAGTTGGAGCCGCTGAGGATCGCCCCATGCAGGCTGGCGCTGTGGTGCAGCAGATAGGCCTGGGCGATGTAACTGCCCATGCTGTGGCCGAACAGGAACAACGGCGTGCACGGGTACTGCTGGCCGATGTGCTGGGCCAGCAGCCCGAGGTCGTTGACCACGGCATTCCAGCCATGATGGCGGGCGAACAGGCCGAGGCTGCCCAGTTCGGCGGTGCGCCCATGGCCGCGCTGGTCGGCGGCGAACAGGGCAAAGCCGGCCGCGCTCAGGGCATGGCCCAGGTGCTGGTAGCGCCCGGCATGTTCGGCCATGCCGTGGGCCAGCAGCACCACGGCTTTTACCGGCGTGGCCGGTAGCCATTGGTGCACGTACAGGCTGCAGTGCTCGCTGGCGGGCAGCCAGAAGGCGTCGTGAGGCATGGCGGGTCCTTGTGCGCACAGGTATCCGGACAGTGTATGCACAACCGACCGGATTGCAGGAAGGACACAAATAAGATTCACAATGTTAATGGCGGCACTTGGCGTATATGCCGCCTTGAGCTTACCTGCTAACGTCGGATCAACGCCTTTTCGCTTTCGGGCGGGCAGGTGAAAGGACTACAGGACTCACAGCAGGTCCAGGCAGAGGAACAATAATAAATGCAAGCCGACTTCTGGAATGACAAGCGCCCGGCGGGCGTGCCTTCGACCATCGACATCAATGCCTACACCTCGGTCGTCGAGGTGTTCGAGCGCTCCTGTAAACGCTTCGCCGACCGCCCGGCCTTCAGCAACCTGGGCGTGACCCTGAACTACGCGGAGCTGGAACGCCATTCGGCGGCCTTCGCCGCCTGGTTGCAGCAGCATACCGACCTCAAACCGGGTGACCGCATCGCGGTGCAGATGCCCAACGTGCTGCAATACCCCATCGCCGTGTTCGGTGCCCTGCGCGCAGGCCTGATCGTGGTCAACACCAACCCGCTGTACACCGAGCGCGAGATGCGTCACCAGTTCAAGGACAGCGGCGCACGTGCGCTGGTGTACCTGAACATGTTCGGCAAGCGCGTGCAGGAGGTGCTGCCCGATACCGGCATCGAGTACCTGATCGAGGCGAAGATGGGCGACTTGCTGCCTACCGCCAAGGGCTGGCTGGTCAACACCGTGGTCGACAAGCTGAAGAAAATGGTGCCGGCCTACCAGCTGCCCCAGGCGGTGCCGTTCAAGCAGGTGCTGCGCCAGGGCCGCGAGCTGTCGCACAAGCCGGTGCCGCTCTGCCTGGACGACATCGCCGTGCTGCAATACACCGGCGGCACTACCGGCCTGGCCAAGGGCGCCATGCTCACCCACGGCAACCTGGTGGCCAACATGCTGCAGGTGCTGGCCTGCTTCTCGCAGCACGGGCCGGACGGGCAGAAGCTGATCAAGGAAGGCCAGGAGGTGATGATCGCACCACTGCCGCTGTATCACATCTATGCCTTTACCGCGAACTGCATGTGCATGATGGTCACCGGCAATCACAACGTGCTGATCACCAATCCGCGTGATATCCCCGGCTTCATCAAGGAGCTGGGCAAATGGCGTTTTTCCGCCTTGCTGGGCCTGAACACCCTGTTCGTCGCGCTGATGGACCACCCGGGCTTCCGCCAGCTCGACTTTTCGGCGCTGAAGGTCACCAATTCCGGCGGCACCGCGCTGGTCAAGGCCACGGCCGAGCGTTGGGAGGCGCTTACCGGTTGCCGCATTGTCGAAGGCTACGGCCTGACCGAAACCTCGCCAGTGGCCAGCACCAACCCTTACGGCCAGTTGGCGCGCCTGGGCACGGTGGGCATCCCGGTGGCGGGCACCGCCTTCAAGGTGATCGACGATGACGGCAACGAGCTGCCGCTGGGCGAGCGGGGCGAGCTGTGCATCAAGGGCCCGCAGGTGATGAAAGGTTACTGGCAGCAGCCCGAGGCCACGGCCCAGGCCCTGGATGCGGAAGGCTGGTTCAAGACTGGCGACATCGCGGTGATCGACCCGGACGGCTTCACCCGCATCGTCGACCGCAAGAAGGACATGATCATCGTCTCGGGTTTCAACGTGTACCCCAACGAGATCGAGGACGTGGTGATGGGCCACCCCAAGGTCGCCAACTGCGCAGCCATCGGCGTGCCGGACGAGCGCTCCGGCGAGGCGGTGAAGCTGTTCGTGGTGCCGCGCGAAGGCGGGCTGAGCGTGGATGAGCTGAAGGCCTACTGCAAGGCCAACTTTACCGGCTACAAGGTGCCCAAGCACATCGTGCTGCGCGAGTCGTTGCCGATGACACCGGTGGGCAAGATCCTGCGGCGGGAGCTGCGGGATATCGCTTGAGACCGAGTTGGATTCTTCGCGGGTGAACCCGCTCCCACAGGGGCTTGCAGTTCTCAAGGCCTGTGCAGTACCTGTGTGGGAGCGGGTTCACCCGCGAATGCTTTCAAACAGCTCTAGCAGGCTTTTTACAGCCCGATCTGCAACATTTTGGATAATTACTCTAAAAATGACCTGTATTGTTCATTGAGTCATTTTTGTGACCGTGAGGCCTGTTTTGGCCTCTAGGCGACCCCAGGCAAAGCTGTTACTCTCGGCCCGCTTTCAGATGATCCGGTTTGCAACGAGCCGTCATCTCATATCAATAATAAGCGCATCGACGCGTGAATCGAACTTCGCTGTTGCTGAAGGAGTGGGCTTCCATGATCGAACATTTTTGGAAGGATAAGTACCCAGCCGGGATTACGGCGGAAATCAATCCTGACGAATTCCCCAATATCCAGGCGGTACTCAAGCAATCCTGCCAACGCTTTGCCGACAAACCGGCCTTTAGCAACCTGGGCAAGACTATCACTTATGGCGAGCTGTATGCGCTGTCGGGGGCGTTTGCCGCCTGGTTGCAGCAGCATACCGACCTCA
The DNA here is from genome assembly GCF_022533585.1 of Pseudomonas sp. LS.1a. Taxonomy (NCBI): domain Bacteria; kingdom Pseudomonadati; phylum Pseudomonadota; class Gammaproteobacteria; order Pseudomonadales; family Pseudomonadaceae; genus Pseudomonas; species Pseudomonas sp. LS.1a. The sequence goes on along the minus strand of NZ_CP092827.1, from coordinate 4,262,258 downwards.
AGCCGGGTGACCGCATTGCCGTGCAGCTGCCTAACGTACTGCAATACCCGGTGGCGGTATTCGGTGCCATGCGTGCCGGGCTGATCGTGGTCAACACCAACCCGCTGTACACCGCACGGGAAATGGAACACCAGTTCAACGACTCCGGCGCCAAGGCCCTGGTGTGCCTGGCCAACATGGCCCACCTGGCCGAGAAGGTGGTGCCCAAGACCCAGGTCAGGCACGTCATCGTCACCGAAGTGGCCGACCTGCTGCCGCCGCTCAAGCGCCTGCTGATCAACAGCGTGATCAAGTATGTGAAGAAGATGGTACCGGCCTACAACCTGCCGCGTGCCGTACGCTTCAACGACGCACTGGCGCTGGGCAAGGGCCAGCCGGTGACCGAGGCCAACCCGCAGGCCAACGACGTGGCGGTGCTGCAGTACACCGGCGGCACCACCGGCGTGGCCAAGGGCGCGATGCTGACTCACCGCAACCTGGTGGCCAACATGCTGCAGTGCCGGGCACTGATGGGCGCCAACCTGCACGAAGGCTGTGAAATCCTCATCACCCCACTGCCGCTGTACCACATCTACGCCTTTACCTTCCATTGCATGGCCATGATGCTGATCGGTAACCACAACGTGCTGATCAGCAATCCGCGTGACCTGCCGGCCATGGTCAAGGAATTGGGCAAGTGGAAGTTCAGCGGCTTCGTCGGCCTCAACACCCTGTTCGTTGCCCTGTGCAACAACGAGGCCTTCCGCGCCCTGGACTTCTCGGCGCTGAAGATCACCCTGTCTGGTGGCATGGCCCTGCAGCTGAGCGTGGCCGAGCGCTGGAAGGCCGTGACCGGCTGCGCCATCTGCGAAGGCTATGGCATGACCGAGACCAGCCCGGTGGCCGCGGTGAACCCCTCAGAGGCCAACCAGGTCGGCACCATCGGCATTCCGGTGCCGTCCACCCTGTGCAAGGTCATCGACGATAACGGCAACGAGCTGCCGCTGGGCGAGGTGGGCGAGTTGTGCGTCAAGGGCCCGCAGGTGATGAAGGGTTACTGGCAGCGCGAGGAGGCTACCGCCGAGATCCTCGACAGCAATGGCTGGCTGAAGACCGGTGACATCGCCGTGATCCAGCCGGACGGCTACATGCGCATCGTCGACCGCAAGAAGGACATGATCCTGGTCTCGGGCTTCAACGTGTATCCCAACGAGCTGGAAGATGTGCTGGCGGCCCTGCCGGGCGTGCTGCAGTGCGCGGCCATCGGCGTGCCGGACGAGAAGTCCGGTGAAGTGATCAAGGTGTTCATCGTGGTCAAGCCGGGCATGACCGTGACCAAGGAACAGGTGATGGAGCACATGCGCGCCAACGTCACCGGCTACAAGGTTCCGCGCCAGATCGAGTTCCGCGATGCGCTGCCGACCACCAACGTGGGCAAGATCCTGCGCCGCGAACTGCGCGATGAAGAGCTGAAGAAGCAGGGTTTGAAGAAGATCGCCTGATCAGAGCCCTGCACGCTCAATGTGGGAGCGGCCTTGTGTCGCGAAAGGGCCGCAAAGCGGCCCCAGCAATTTCAGCATCACCGCTGAGACCCTAGGGCCGCTTTGCGGCCCTTTCGCGACACAAGGCCGCTCCCACAGTTACCGCGTAATCAGCGCAGTTTCTCCAGCATCTGGTAGTACCACATCCCCGCCGCCAGCAGCGGGTTGCCCAGCAAATCCCCCATCGGCACCCGCACATGCTTGCACTGGGCAAAGGTGTCGAACTTCTCCAGCGTCCCGGTCAGCGCCTCGGCCATGATCTCGCCCATGATGTGGCTGGTGGCAATCCCGTGCCCCGAATAGCCCTGGCAATACCACACGTTGTCCGACAGCTTGCCCAACTGGGGGATGCGGTTGACCACGATGCCCATGGCGCAGCTCCACTGGAACTCGATCGGCACGCCTTTCAATGCCGGGAAGGTGCGCTCGATGCACGGGCGCAGTTCGCCTTCGATATCCCGTGAATCACGGCCGGAATAGTTGGCGCCACCGCCAAACAGCAGGCGCTTGTCGGCGGTCAGGCGGTAGTAGTCGAGCACGAAGCGGCAGTCGTACACCGCCAGGTCCTGCGGGTTGATCTGCTCGGCCAGTTCCCCCAGCGGTGCGGTGGTGACAATGCCGCCCATGGCCGGGAAGATCTTGCCCTTGAGCTGGCGCTTTTCCAGCTTGTGGTACACATCGCCAGCCAGCATCACCTGGCGCGCCTCGACCCGCCCGTGAGCAGTGACCACCGCCGGGCGCAGGCCGTGGACGATGTCCAGCACTTCGGAGTTCTCGAAAATCAGCGCCCCCAGGCCATGGGCTGCACGGGCCTCGCCCAGGCACAGGTTGAGCGGGTGCAGGTGCAGGTTGCGCAGGTTCTTCAGCGCGCCCAGGTACAGCGGGCTTTGCAGGTGCTCGGCCATGCCGTTGCGGTCCAGCAGTTGCACCTGCTCGCCCATGCCGCGCCGCCGGGCCTCGGCTTCGAATGCGCGCAGCTCGTCCATGTGCGAGGGCTTCATCGCGGCATGCAGGTGGCCGCGCTTGAGGTCGCAGTCGATGCCGTAGCGCGCCACGCGCTGCTCGATCACCTGGTGCCCGCGCCAGCGCAAGTGCCAGATGAAGTCATCGACCTCGGCACCCAGGCGGTTGCGCATCTGCGTGCGCATGGCTTCGTCGCCCGACAGGCTGCCGGTGACCTGGCCGCCGTTGCGCCCGCTGGCACCCCAGCCGATGCGGTTGGTTTCGACGATGGCCACTTTCAGGCCACGCTCGGCCAGTTCCACCGCCGTGGCCACGCCGGTAAAGCCGCCACCGATGATCGCCACATCCACTTGTACCGTGCCCTTGAGCTGCGGGTACTCGGTGTGGTCGTTGAGGGTGGCGCTGTAGTAGGACGGCGCGCGCTGCGCCGGGCCCTTGTTCAATGCTGCGTTCATGGGTGTTCCTTGTTAGGTGGGGGCTCAGGCCTGGTGCAGGTACCAGCGCCAGTCCTGCTCGCTGACTTCGGCCATGAACTGGCGGTACTCGGCGCGCTTGACCTTCAGGTACACGCCAAGGAAGTCCTCGCCCAGTGCTTCGCGAGCCCAGCTGGAATGCTGCAGGGCATCGAGAGCGGTCAGCCAGTCGGTGGGCAGGTGTTCGGTGGCCTGGGCATAGCCGTTGCCTTCTACCGGTGCCCCCGGGTCAAGTTGTTCACGGATGCCCCGGTGGCTGGCGGCAAGGATCGCCGCAGCGGCCAGGTAGGGGTTGGCGTCGGCGCCGCAGATGCGGTGCTCCACATGCCGGCTGTTGGCCGGGCCGCCCGGTATGCGCAGGCTCACGGTACGGTTGTCCACGCCCCAGGTCGGCGCCAGCGGTGCATAGCTGTTGGCCTGGAAGCGGCGGAACGAGTTGGCGTTGGGGCAGAACAGCAGCAGCGAGTCGCGCAGGTGGCGCAGCATGCCGGCCACGGCCTGGCGCAGCAGCGGGGTACCGGCCTTGTCCTCACTGGCGAACAGGTTGTTGCCGGCGCTGTCGGCCAGGCTCAGGTGCATGTGCATGCCGGTGCCGGCCAGTTGCGCGAACGGCTTGGCCATGAAGCAGGCCTGCATGCCATGGGCATGGGCCACGCCTTTGACCAGGCGCTTGTAGCGTACGGCCTGGTCCATCGCCTGCAGGGCGTCGCCGTGTTCGAGGGTGATTTCCACCTGGCCGGGGGCGTATTCCGAAATCGCCGTGCGGGCCGGGATGCCCTGGGCTTTGCAGGCGGCATAGAGGTCGGCGAGGAACGGCTCGATCTGCTCCAGTTCGCGCAGGCCATACACCTGGGTGGTGCGTGGGCGACCGCCATCGTTGTCCAGCGCCGGTTGCGGGCGGCCCTGGGCATCTGGTTGCTGGTCGAGCAGGTAGAACTCCAGCTCGCAGGCCATCACCGGATGGTAGCCGTCGGCTTTCAACGCCTCGATGGTTCGCAGCAGCACGTGGCGCGGGTCGGCGATGCTGGCCGGCAGGCCCTCGCTTGGGTGCATGCTCACCTGCACTGCGGCGGTCGGCACCCGGCGCCAGGGCAGGCGCACCAGGCTGCCTTCAAGCGGGTAGGCGCGGCAGTCGATATCGCCGACGTCCCACACCAGGCCGGAGTTTTCCACGTCGTCGCCGTTCAGGGTCAGGCCGAGGATGGTGCTGGGCAGCGGCCGGCCGGTCTGGTACACGGCCAGCAGTTCCTCGCGGTGCAGCAGCTTGCCGCGCGGTACGCCGTTGGCGTCGAGGATGAACAGTTCAAACAGCTCGATATCGGGGTTGTCGGCCAGAAAACGGCTGGCCTGCTCTACGGGTGCAAAGTGCATGATGGATTCGCTCACGGGCGCACAGGGCCACCGCGCATGCAGGCGGCCCGGCTGATTCAAACGGCCAGACGACGGCCGGGTTGGGTCACGAAGGCGTGAGCGAGAAATCCGGTGGGCGCGCGTGACGGCAGTGCCACAGGGCCCAGAAGGCAAGGATGATGTGGACCAGCGGATTTTCACCGGCACGGCGCCGGGCCTTCGGCAGCGAAGGGCGGGACAGCGGTGGGGCGATGGGCTGGACGGGAGTCATGCCTTTGATACTCACATGCGGCGTAAGGTTGATTAAAGCAGTGAATGGCAACCTTTACATCGCATTTGGCTAAACATATGTGCTGTTGCAACTGGCCTCTTCGCGGGTGAACCCGCTCCCACAGGATCGCATCAAGGCTGAGAGCTGTGGGGTACCTGTGGGAGCGGGTTTACCCGCGAAGAGGCCGGCACAGGCAGCAGAGAACCGGCAAATCTGCGACAATCGCGCATCCTTCGAATGCCGATCATGAAAAAGCAGGCCCACCTGCATCACTAAAAAGCCCCATGACTGACCACGCCATCGACAAACTGCTGCAAAACCTCGACCACGCCATGATCGCCGACCGCCATCGCCTGCGCCGGCAATTGCACGAACTGCGCAAGCGCCCAGACGAGGCAAAGCTGGCGCAGTGGGTGGAAAAGGTCCAGGCGTCCTGCGCCCAGGTCACCGCGCGCCAGCAGAGCGTGCCGACCGTGCGCTACGACGACAGCCTGCCCATCGCTGCCAAGCGTGACGAAATCAAGAAGGCCTTGGCCGAACACCAGGTGCTTGTGATCGCCGGCGAAACCGGTTCGGGCAAGACCACCCAGTTGCCGAAGATCTGCCTGGAACTGGGCCGTGGCAGCCATGGCCTGATCGCCCACACCCAGCCACGCCGGATCGCCGCCCGCAGCGTTGCTGCGCGGGTCGCCGAAGAACTGGGCACGCCCCTGGGCGGGCTGGTCGGCTACCAGGTGCGCTTCGAGGACCAGAGCGACGCCAACACCCTGGTCAAGCTGATGACCGACGGCATCCTGCTGGCCGAAACCCAGCACGACCGTTTCCTCGAACGCTACGACACGATCATCGTCGACGAAGCCCATGAACGCAGCCTGAACATCGACTTCCTGCTCGGCTACCTGAAGACCCTGCTGCACCGTCGCCCGGACCTGAAGCTGATCATCACCTCGGCTACCATCGACCTGGAACGCTTCTCCAAACACTTCGACGGCGCACCGATCATCGAGGTGTCCGGGCGTACCTTCCCGGTGGAAACCTGGTACCGCCCGCTGACCAGCGAGCAGGACGAGGAGGGCAACCAGATCGAGGACGACCTCACCGTCGACCAGGCCATCCTCGCCACGCTGGATGAGCTGGCGCACCACGAGCGGAGTGAGGGCAAGGGCCCCGGCGATGTACTGATCTTCCTGCCGGGCGAGCGGGAGATCCGCGATGCCGCCGAGATCTTGCGCAAGGCGCAACTGCGCCATACCGAGATCCTGCCGTTGTACGCGCGCCTGTCGCCGGCCGAGCAGCAGCGCATCTTCCAGCCGCACACCGGGCGCCGCGTGGTGCTGGCCACCAACGTCGCGGAAACCTCGCTGACCGTGCCTGGCATCCGCTATGTGATCGACACCGGTACCGCACGCATCAGCCGCTACAGCTACCGCGCCAAGGTCCAGCGCCTGCCCATCGAGGCCGTGTCGCAGGCCAGTGCCAACCAGCGCAAGGGCCGCTGTGGCCGGGTCGAGCCGGGCATCTGCGTGCGCCTGTACAGCGAAGAGGATTTCAACAGCCGGCCGGCGTTCACCGACCCGGAGATCCTGCGCACCAACCTGGCGGCGGTGATCCTGCAGATGCTGCACCTGCGCCTGGGCGCGATCGATGCCTTCCCGTTCATCGAGCCGCCGGATGGCAAGGCCATCAGCGACGGTTTCAACCTGCTGCAGGAGCTGTCGGCGGTCAACCGCGAGAACCAGCTGACGCCGATCGGCCGCCAGCTGGCGCGCCTGCCGATCGACCCGCGGTTGGGGCGCATGCTGCTCGAAGGCGCCCGCCTGGGCAGCCTGCAGGAAGTGCTGATCGTCACCAGTGCGCTGTCGGTGCAAGACCCGCGCGAACGCCCGCCGGAGCGTCAGCAGGCCGCCGACCAGGCCCACGCGCAATGGAAGGACGTGGATTCCGACTTTGCCGCGCTGGTCAACCTGTGGCGTGGCTTCGAGGAACAGCGCCAGGCGCTGACCGCCAACCCGCTGCGCAACTGGTGCCGCAAGAACTTCCTGAATTACCTGCGCCTGCGCGAATGGCGCGATGCCCATCGCCAGCTGGCGCTGATCTGCCGTGACCTGCAACTGACGGTGAACAAGGACCCGTCCGACTACCCGAAAATGCACAAGGCCATTCTCAGCGGCCTGCTCAGCCAGATCGGCCAGAAGACCGAAGAGGGCGACTACCAGGGCGCCCGCCAGCGGCGCTTCTGGGTGCACCCGTCGTCGGGCCTGGGGCGCAAGCGCCCGCAGTGGGTGATGGCTGCCGAACTGGTCGAAACCACCAAGCTGTACGCACGCATGGTGGCCAGGATCGAGCCGGACTGGATCGAGCCGCTGGCCGGCCACCTGGTCAAGAAGAACCACTTCGAGCCGCACTGGGAGAAGAAGCGCGGGCAGGTGGTGGCCTACGAGCAGATCACCCTGTACGGCCTGATCCTGGTCGGCCGTCGACCGGTGCATTTCGGCCCCATCGACCCGGTCACCTCGCGCGAGCTGTTCATCCGCGAAGGCCTGGTGCGTGGCGAAATCCAGTCGCGGGCCAAGTGCCTGGCGGCCAACAAGCGCCTGCTGGAAGAGCTCGACGAACTGGAGGCCAAGGCCCGCCGCCGTGACATCCTCGCCGACGAAGAGACGCTGTACGCCTTCTACGAAGCGCGCCTGCCGGCGGAAATCCACCAGACCGCGACCTTCGACAGCTGGTACCGCATGGGCAGCCAGAAGGACGCCAACCTGCTGATCATGCGCGAGGAAGACGTGTTGGCCCGTGAGGCCAGCGAAGTCACCGCCGCGCAATACCCCGACAGCATGCAGGTGGGCGAGCTGCGCCTGCCGCTGAGTTACCACTTCGAGCCCGGCCACCCCCGCGATGGCGTGACCGTACGGGTGCCGGCACCGCTGCTGCCGAGCCTGCCGGGCGAGCGCCTGGAATGGCTGGTGCCGGGCCTGCTGGAAGCCAAGTGCGTGGCGCTGGTGCGCAACCTGCCCAAGGCCCTGCGCAAGAACTTCGTGCCGGTGCCGGACTTCGTCAAGGCCTCGCTGGCGCGCATGACCTTTGGCCAGGGCGCATTGCCGCAGGCCCTGGGCCAGGAGCTGCTGCGCATGACCGGCGCCCGTGTGCCTGACGAGGCCTGGGACGAGTCGGTCAACCTGGTTGAAGGCCACCTGCGCATGAACATCGAAGTGGTCGACGGCCAGGGCAAGTTCCTGGGTGAAGGCCGCGACCTGGCCGAGCTGACCGCGCGCTTTGCCGCCGCCAGCCAGGCAGCGCTGGCCGTGCCGCGTGACGCCAAGAGCGAGCAACCGGTGCAGGCCAAGGCTTTCAGTGAGGTGAAGCAGACCGCGCAGCAGAAGATCGCCGGCCTGTCGATGACCGTATACCCGGCGCTGGTGGAGGAGGGCGGCACCGTGCGCGAGGGGCGCTTCTCGACTCAGGCCGAAGCCGAGTTCCAGCACCGCCGCGCCTTGCAGCGCCTGTTGCTGCAGCAGTTGGCCGAGCCGGCCAAGTACCTGCGCGGCAAGCTGCCGGGACTGACCGAGCTGGGCCTGCTGTACCGGGAAATGGGCCGGGTCGAGGCGCTGGTCGAGGATATTCTGCTGGCCAGCCTGGACAGCTGCATCCTTGAAGGCGAACAGCCGCTGCCACGCGATGGTGCGGCCCTGGCTGGCCTGGCCGAGCGCAAGCGCGGCAGCTGGGCCGAGCATGCCGAGCGCCTGGCACGGCAGACGTTGGAAGTGCTGAAGCTGTGGCATGGGCTGCAGAAGCGCTTCAAGGGCAAGATCGACCTGAGCCAGGCGGTGGCGCTGAACGACATCAAGCAACAGCTGGGCAACCTGGTGTACCCGGGCTTCGTGCGCGAAACCCCCGGGGCCTGGTTCAAGGAGCTGCCGCGTTACCTCAAGGCGGTGGAACTGCGCCTGGAGAAGCTGGGTTCGCAGGTACAGAAGGACCGGGTGTGGAGCGGCGAGCTGGCCAACCTGTGGGCGCAGTACAAGGCCCGTGCCGACAAGCATGCCCAGGAAGGCAAGCGCGATGAACAGTTGACCCTGTACCGCTGGTGGCTGGAGGAATATCGGGTGTCGCTGTTCGCCCAGCAGTTGGGGACCAAGGTGCCGATTTCCGACAAGCGATTGAGCAAGCAATGGAGCCAGGTGGAGGGCTAAACTTCCGCAGATGTGGCAATATTGATGCAATTTGGGGCCGCTTTGCGGCCCCTTCGCGGGCACGCCCGCTCCCACAGGTGATGTGCAAGGTTCGCTGCCTGTGCTGTACCTGTGGGAGCGGGCGTGCCCGCGAACGAGGGCGCAGCCCTCGCCTTTAAATTGGCACTAAAGTGCCATTAACCTGTCATGTTTCCAGCCAGCGCCCCGTGGCGATGGCCTTTGACCAGAGGAACGACCGTGCATAACGTCGTGATCAGCGGCACCGGCCTGTACACCCCGGCCCAGAGCATTTCCAACGAAGAACTGGTGGCTTCCTTCAACACCTGGTCGCAGCAGTTCAACCAGGACAACGCCGCTGCCATCGAGCGCGGTGAAGTCGAAGCGGCGCCGCTGTCCGACGCGGCGTTCATCGAAAAGGCCTCGGGCATCAAGAGCCGCTTCGTCATGGACAAGGCCGGCATCCTCGACCCGCAGCGCATGAAACCGCGCCTGCCCGAGCGCTCCAACGACGAACCGTCGGTGCTCTGCGAAATGGCCGTGGCCGCTGCCCGCCAGGCCCTGGAGCGCGCCGGCCGCAGCGCTGCCGATGTCGACGGGGTGATCGTCGCCTGCTCCAACCTGCAGCGCCCGTACCCGGCCATCGCCATCGAAGTGCAGCAGGCGCTGGGCATCCAGGGCTTTGCCTTCGACATGAACGTGGCCTGTTCGTCGGCCACTTTCGGCATCCAGACTGCCGCCAACAGCGTGGCCCTGGGGCAGGCGCGTGCGGTGCTGATGGTCAACCCGGAGGTGTGCACCGGCCACCTGAACTTCCGTGACCGTGACAGCCACTTCATCTTTGGTGATGCCGCCACCGCGGTGTTGCTCGAACGTGCCGACAAGGCCACCTCGGCGCACCAGTTCGATATCGTCAGCAGCAAGCTGTGGACCGAGTTCTCCAACAACATCCGCAACAACTTCGGCTTCCTCAACCGCGCGGCGGAAGAGGGCGAGGGTGCGGCAGACAAACTGTTCATCCAGGAAGGCCGCAAGGTGTTCCGCGAGGTGTGCCCGAAGGTGGCCGAGCTGATCGGTGAGCACCTGCAGGAAAACGGGCTGCAACCAGGCGATGTGAAACGCTTCTGGCTGCACCAGGCCAACCTCAGCATGAACCACCTGATCGTCAAGAAACTGCTGGGGCGTGAAGTGGCCGAGGAAGATGCACCGGTGATTCTCGACCGTTATGCCAATACCAGTTCGGCGGGGTCGGTGATTGCTTTCCACCTGTACCAGGACGACCTGGCCAAGGGCTCGCTGGGGGTGTTGAGCTCGTTTGGTGCGGGGTACTCGATTGGTAGCGTGATCCTGCGCAAGCGCTGATTGAGCGCAAGCCAGTACCGGCCTCTTCGCGGGTGAACCCGCTCCCACAGGGACACCACAGCATTCGAATCTGTGATATCCCTGTGGGAGCGGGTTTACCCGCGAAGAGGCCGGTGCATTTGTCACAGGCAAAAAAAGCGGGAAATGCCGGATGGGGTCGGCATTTCCCGCTTCAGCTGAAGCAGTGCAGGGTGTCGCTTAGAACTTGGCTTCCAGGTCTACCTGCAGCGTGTCTACGTCAGCATCGCTGTTCGGCAGGTTGGAGAAGTCGGTCTTGGCCATCATGTAGGCCGCGCCGAGGGCGAAGTTCTTGTCGATTTCGTAACCCACCTTGAACTTGTGGCCACGGGAACCGGTGAAGCCGTTACCGAAGTCGGAGTCGGTGAACAGGCTGACTACACCGTTACGCTGCACGTCGCGGTAGTTGTAGTCCAGGCTCCAGGCACCGATCTTGCTCTTCAGGCCAGCCAGCCAGGCCTTGTCCTTGCCATCGGTGCTTTCGGTGTTCTTGACGAACTGGCCGTAGGCCGACAGCGGGATGGCGAAGCCGGTGAAGTCGACCTGGCCGAAACCTTCCACCAGCTGGAACTCGTTGGTGGTGTTGCCCAGCGAACGCAGGGCAGCAGATTCCTTGTCGTTGTCGTAGCCGTAGATGCTGCCACCGACGGTGACCTTGACGGTGTCAGCCGCGTTGAACTTGGTACCCAGCTGGGCCGCGTACAGTTGTGCGTCGTGCTTGAACTGCACGCCGTCGCCGTCGACGTTGTCCTTCAGGTTGTAGTGGCCGATGCTGCCGAACACTTCGGCCGGGCCGAGGTTGGTCTTGTAGGTCGCGGCCAGGCCTTCCGGGTTGATGTCGCTGTCCCAGATGATGTCGCCCATGCTCACCCATGGCTGCAGCATCTTGCCGCCGATCAGGTGCAGGTTCGGGACGGCAGTCGGGTGCCAGTCGAGGTAGGCCAGGTCAACCCACAGCGATTTCTTCTCGAAGTAGTTGTCCAGGCTCTGGTTGGTCGAGCGGGCATCGGCGCTGCTGCCGGTGGCCACACGCACGCCGGCGTCGACCTGCGGGTTGATCTCGCTGTAGAAGCCGACACGGGCACGTACACGTTCACGGTCCTGGTTGCCGCTGCGAGCGATCGGGTCGTCGACGTTGACGTCTTCGTAACGCAGGCGCACATCACCCTTGATCTGAGTCTTGGCGGCCCATGCCACTTTCTGTTCAAAGGAGCTCATCCGTTCGGACTGAGCTTTCTGAGCGGCCTTTTCCTTGGTTTCTTGAGCCAGGTCCGCCTGCAGTTCGTTGTACTGCGCCTGGTTGATCGAGCCATTGGCGCGGAGCATTTCGAGCAGCTTGGCGTCGACAGCTGCACTGGCCGGAGTACTCAGAGCCAGCATCATGCCGGTGAGGCTCACTCCGGTAAGTGTAGAAACAAGACGCATAAGGTTCTCCCTGTTGAATAAGATGGGGGAGGCTCAAGCGCCCGCCCCGTGTTGGCATGTCTTCGGAAAGGGCCTGAATAGACAGGTTCTGGGGTTCCGGAAAACAGGCGCAAGTATTGCGGGGGCGAATGACAGATTAATGTCGAATTAGTGGCACTGCGGTTAAGTAATTGAGAATGAAAGGATCTGGCCCGGCGTTGGTGATTTGAGTGGCGGGCCTTCCTTGGGGATACTGGGTACCTTGAGACAGCGAGCCAAAACCGTGACCAGCCTGTATAGCCTTGCCCATTTGCGTGATCTTCCGGCGGCCACCTGGGATGCCCTGGTGCCGGCCGGCCAACCGTTCCTGCGCCATGCGTTTCTCAGTGCCATGGAGGACAGCGGCAGCGTCGCACGCAGCACCGGCTGGGCCGCCGAGCACCTGGTGCTGGAGCGGGACGGGCAGGTACGGGCACTGCTGCCGGCGTACCGCAAATGGCACTCGTTTGGCGAGTACGTGTTCGACCATGGCTGGGCCGATGCCTGTGAGCGGGCCGGCATCGCCTACTACCCCAAGCTGCTGGGTGCCGTGCCGTTCAGCCCGGTCAGCGGCCCGCGCCTGCTCGCCGCCGACCCAGCCGATGGCTTGCTGGTGCTGCAGGCGTTGCCGGAGTATCTGGGCAAGGGTGGGCTGTCTGGCGCGCACATCAATTTCACCGAGCCGGCGCTGGACGAACAACTGGCCAGCCAGCCGGGCTGGATGGAGCGCCTGGGTTGCCAGTTCCATTGGCGCAACCACGGCTACCGCGACTTCCAGGATTTTCTCGACAGCCTGAGTTCGCGCAAGCGCAAGCAGATGCGCAAGGAACGTGAACAGGTGGCCGGGCACGGCATTGAGTTCCGCTGGTACCGTGGGGGAGAACTGGATGAGGCGCAGTGGGATTTCGTCTACCGCTGCTACGCCAACACCTATGCGGTGCGCCGCCGTGCGCCCTATCTGACACGCGCGTTTTTCAGCCTGCTGGCAGAACGCATGCCCGAGGCGTTGCGTGTGGTGATGGCGCGGCAGGGTGGGCGTGATGTGGCCATGGCCCTGAGCCTGGTGGGGGGCGACAGCCTGTTTGGCCGCTACTGGGGGTGCCTGGATGAATTCGACCGGCTGCATTTCGAAACGTGTTTCTACCAGGGCATGGACTTTGCCATTGCCGAGGGGTTGCAGCGCTTCGATGCCGGGGCGCAGGGGGAGCACAAGCTGATTCGCGGGTTCGAGCCGGTGCTGACGCGGTCGTGGCACTACCTGCTGCACCCGGGGTTGCGGCGGGCGGTGGAGGATTTTCTGGTGCAGGAGCGGGAAGGGGTGCGGGCCTATGCCGAGGAGGCCCGGGGGATGTTGCCCTATCGCCGGGACTGATCCATTCATATTGCCTGTGCCGGCCCTTTCGCGGGTGAACCCGCTCCCACAGGTACTGCATAGACCGTGAAATTTGTGCGGTCCCTGTGGGAGCGGGTTCACCCGCGAAGAGGCCAGTACAGGAATCAGTCGACCCCGACAAATCCTCCCGTCTGGTGATGCCACAACCGGGCATACAAGCCTTGCTGCTCCAGCAGTTCACTGTGGCTGCCACTTTCTACAATCCGCCCCTTGTCCAGCACCACCAGCCGGTCCATCCGCGCAATGGTGGACAGCCGGTGGGCAATGGCGATCACTGTCTTGCCCTGCATCAGCGTCTCCAGGCTTTCCTGGATCGCTGCCTCCACCTCCGAGTCCAGCGCCGAGGTGGCCTCGTCCATGATCAGGATCGGTGCATTCTTCAACAGCACCCGGGCGATGGCGATGCGTTGGCGCTGGCCGCCCGACAGCTTGACCCCGCGCTCGCCCACGTGGGCATCGAAGCCGGTGCGGCCCAGGGCATCCGACAGCTGCGGGATGAACTCGTCAGCCCGCGCCCGGCGTACTGCTTCGAGCAGCTCGGCCTCGCTGGCACCGGGGCGGCCATACAGCAGGTTGTCGCGGATCGAGCGGTGCAGCAGCGAGGTGTCCTGGGTGATCATGCCGATCTGCGCGCGCAGGCTGGCCTGGCTTACCTCGGCAATGTCCTGGCCGTCGATGAGGATGCGCCCGCCCTGCACGTCGTACAGCCGTAGCAGCAGGTTGACCAGGGTCGACTTGCCCGCCCCGGACGGGCCGATCAGGCCGATCTTCTCGCCCGGTCGGATGTCCAGGTCTAGCCCTTCGATCACATTGGCGGCCTTGCCGTAATGGAAGTCCACATCATCGAAACGCACCGCGCCGCGGCTGACCTTGAGCGCTGGCGCGTTGGGCCGGTCGGTGACGGTGACCGGCTGGGCGATGGTCTGCAGGCCGTCCTGGACCATGCCGATGTTTTCGAAGATGCCGTTGACCACCCACATGATCCAGCCCGACATGTTGACGATGCGGATCACCAGACCGGTGGCCAGGGCGATGGCGCCGACGGTGATCAGCGACTGGCTCCACAACCACAGCGCCAGACCGGTGGTGGCGACCACCAGCAAGCCGTTGAGGGTGGTGATGACCACGTCCATGCTGGTGACCACGCGCGCTGCCAGCTGGGTTTTCTCGGTCTGTTCGCTGATCGCTTCGCGGGCGTACTGCTGTTCGTAGTCGGTATGGGCGAACAGCTTGAGGGTGGCGATGTTGGTGTAGCCATCGACGATTCGCCCCATCAGCTTGGAGCGGGCATCGGAGGAAATAACCGAACGTTCCTTCACCCGTGGCACAAAGTAGTACAGCGCGGCGATGTAGCCGATGATCCACAGCAGCAGCGGCAGCATCAGGCGCCAGTCGGCCTCGGCGAACAGCACCAGCGAGGTGATGGCGTAGATCAGCACATGCCACAGCGCATCCACCGCCTGCACGGCGGAGTCGCGCAGCGAGTTGCCGGTCTGCATGATGCGCTGGGCGATGCGCCCGGCGAAATCGCTCTGGAAGAAGTTCAGGCTCTGCTTGAGCACGTACGTGTGGTTCTGCCAGCGGATCAGGCTGGTCATGCCGGGGTTGATGGTCTGGTGCACCAGCAGATCGTGCAGGCCGAAGAACACCGGCCGCAGCAGCAGGATCACCACCAGCATCCAGATCAGCTCGCCACTGTGCTCACTGAAGAAGTTGGCATTGGGTGTGCCTTGGGCCAGGTCGATGATGCGGCTCAGGTAGCTGAACATCGCCACCTCGATCAGTGAGGCGAACAGGCCGACCACCAGCAGGGCGAGAAAGCTCGGCCACACCTGGCGCAGGTAATACAGGTAGAACGGCCAGACCTGGCCGGGCGGCGACTCGCTGGGCGCGTCGCGGAAGATGTCGATCAGTTGTTCGAAACGGCGGTACAGCATGGGTGACGACACTCCTGTTTCATCCGGCCCTCAGGCGGTTTCACGTCCCTGTGAAGCCTGCGGTCAGTCGATGCGTTTGGCCGACTTGATGTAGACCGGGTCGGCCGGTACATCGCGCATGCCTTTCTTGATGGTGGTCGGCGAATTGACGATCTGGTCGACCACCTCCATGCCCTTGGTCACCTTGCCGAACACGGCATAGCCACGGTCACGCCCAGGGTTGAGGAAGTCGTTGTCGGCCACGTTGATGAAGAACTGGCTGGTGGCCGAGTTCGGGTCCTGGGTACGGGCCATGGCCAGCGTGCCACGGGTGTTCTGCAGGCCGTTGCCGGCTTCGTTGGTGATCGGGGCGCGGGTGTTCTTCTGCACCATCTGGTCGGTGAAGCCGCCGCCCTGGACCATGAAGCCCGGGATTACACGGTGGAAGATGGTGTTGTTGTAGAAGCCGCTGTCGACGTACTCGAGGAAGTTCTTGGTACTGACCGGCGCCTTCTCGGCATTCAGCTCGATTTCGACCTGGCCGAAGCTGGTGTCCAGCAATACGTGCGGGGTCTTGTCGGAGGCCATGACGCTGGTGGCGAAGGCGACCGAGCAGGCGGTGAGCAGGAGTTTTTTCAGCATGGGCTCAAAGATCCTTGAGAGGTGGAAGCGGCTGCAAGGAATTGCAGCAGGGTCTGGTTGAAGACCTCGGGTTGGTCGAGGGGTGTAGCGTGCCGGGAATCGTCGATGACCACCAGCCTGGCGTGAGGCATCAGGGCGACGTAGCGCTGCTTCAGTTGTATCGGCGTGTAATCGTGGTCGGCGGCAACCACCAGGGTAGGACAGTGGATCTGCCCGATGCGTTCCTGCACGCCCCAGTCGACGATGGCGTCGAAGCTCTTGAGGTAGGCGCGCTTGTCGTTGCGTGCCCAGCGCTGGGCCATTTTCTGCCGCAGTTCGGCCTGCTGCGGTTTGGGAAACAGCCGCTCGGCCAGGCCCTTGCCGACGGTTTCGACACTGAGCAGGCGCGCCAGGCCCCAGCGCTTGAGCCACCACAGCCAGTCATTGCGGGTGCGGCGCTTGACCTCGGGGGCGCTGTTGACGATGCACAGGCTGCGCAGCCATTGCGGGTGGTCGACGGCAAACTGGAAGCCGACCATGCCGCCCATGGACAGGCCGACGAAGTGCACGGGGCCGGTGTGCAGGTGTTCGAGCAGGGCCAGCAGGTCGGCACTGAAGGTGGCGATCTGGTAACCGTCGCGTGGCTTGTCGGAGCGGCCGTGGCCACGGATGTCCATGAGGATCACCCGGTAGTGGCGGCTGAGCACCGGCACCTGCAGCTCCCAGTCCTGGCAGCTGGAGCCCAGGCCATGCAGCAATACCAAGGGTTCGCCCTGGCCATATTCCTCGTAATGCAGTGCGCATCCTTCGTGTTCGAAATAGGCCATGGGCGCGGTCCTCTCAGGCTTGTGGGGGGGCTGCGAAGGGCACGTCCAGTGGGGCGGTGTCGAAATTGCGCAGCAGGTCGATGAGAATCTGCGTGGCCGGGCCCAAGGTCTTCTCTTTGCTCGAATAAAGGTAGAACAGTGGGTGGCGGCTGCCACCCTGATCCAGCGGCAACGGCTTGAGCACGCCTTCGCGCAGCTCGCGCTCGATCATGTGCCGGGGCAGCCAGGCAAAGCCCAGGCCGCTGCTGACGAAGGTAGCGGCGGTGCCCAGGCTGCCGACGGTCCAGCGCTGCTCGGCACCCAGCCAGCCGACATCGCGCGGCTGAGCGCGGCCGGAGTCGCGGATTACCACCTGCAACTGGCTTTCCAGGTCCTGGAAGGTCAGCTCGCGGCCCAGGCGGTGCAGGCTGTGTTCGGGGTGGGCAACGGCGACGAACTCCACCGCGCTCAGTTCGGCGCCCAGGTAGCCGCCGATGCTGTAGCTGCTGATGGCCAGGTCGGCGATGCCTTCGTGCATCACTTCCTCGACGCCAGACAGCACTTCTTCACGCAGGCGCACGCGGCAGCCGCGGCTCTGCGGCATGAACGCGGCCAGGGCGCGTACCAGGCGGGCGCTGGGGTAGGCGGCATCGACCACCAGGCGTACCTCGGCCTCCCAACCCTGTTCCATGTGGTGGGCGAGGTCTTCGAGCTGGCTGGCCTGCTTGACCAGATGGCGGGAGCGGCGCAGCAGGACATTGCCGGCCTCGGTGAGTACCGCCTTGCGGCCGTCGATGCGCAGCAGCGGCACGCCCAGTTGCTCCTGCATGCGGGCCACGGTGTAGCTGACCGATGACTGCGAGCGGTGCAGTGCCTCGGCGGCCTGGGCAAACCCGCCGTGATCGACCACTGCTTGCAGGGTTCGCCACTGGTCAAGGGTTACGCGCGGCGCTTTCATCTTTCGCTCCTGTTGTCCTAAGCTGCGCTCTTTCAAGGAGAGCGGCCCATGAAGAAATGTTGTGCGGCAATACTGATGTGCCTGCCCCTCGGGGCCATGGCTTATCCCATCGACGTGGAGAAGGAACTGACCGGAGTCAAGCTCGACTACACCGCCTATGACACGGCCTATGACATTGGCGCCATCACCCTCAACAACTATGGGCAGGTACCGGCCGCGTGCAAGGTGACCTTCCGCAACGGCCCGGAAGCACCACGGGTGCGCCGGGTGATGGTACCGGCCGGGAAAAGTGTCGATGTCACCGCCAAGTTCAACCGGCAGATCATCAAACTACGGATCGCCTTGAACTGCACTGCAGAATAAGCTGATAAATCGATAGATTGAACCCATTTTTTACGCTTTTTTATCGATAGGTCAAGCCGTAATCTCACCTCCATCGAATCGCAACCCTTTTTGCCGATGGAGGCACCCCCAATGTCCCGCGTACTGATCATCGAAAGCAGCGCCCGCCAGCAGGATTCCGTTTCCCGTCAGCTGACCCGTGATTTCATCCAGCAGTGGCAGGCCGCCCACCCGGCCGATCAGATCAGCGTGCGCGACCTGGCCGTGAACCCGGTGCCGCACCTGGACGCCAACCTGCTGGGTGGCTGGATGAAGCCTGAAGAACAGCGCAGCGCTGCCGAACTGGAAGCGCTGGCCCGATCCAACCAACTGACTGATGAATTGCTTGCTGCCGATGTGCTGGTGATGGCTGCGCCGATGTACAACTTCACCATCCCCAGCACCCTCAAGGCCTGGCTGGACCACGTGCTGCGTGCCGGCATCACCTTCAAGTACACCCCCACCGGCCCGCAGGGCTTGCTGACCGGCAAGCGCGCCATTGTCCTGACGGCCCGTGGCGGCATCCACGCCGGTGCCACCAGCGACCACCAGGAACCGTACCTGCGCCAGGTAATGGCCTTCATCGGCATTCACGATGTCGACTTCATCCATGCCGAAGGCCTGAACATGAGCGGCGAGTTCCACGAGAAGGGCGTCAACCAGGCCAAGGCCAAGCTGGCGGCGGTGGCCTGAAGCTTAGCGAATTCCCAACCCTGACACCTGTTGTTGCTCCTTTGGGTGTACCTGCCCGGCCCGCATGGCCGGGCTTTTTTATGCCTGTGAATTTTGTGGGGGCCTGTGCCGGCCTCTTCGCGGGTAAACCCGCTCCCACAGGAATATCACGGCACCTGAGATCAGTAGTGTCCCTGTGGGAGCGGGTTTACCCGCGAAGAGGCCGGCACAGCCCCACATTCCTCATGGTTGAACTCATTCATCGCAACCCGCTAAGGTCGCGGCCTTGATCCACGAGAGGCAACCATGGGCTACCTGATAATCGTCGCGCTGATCCAGGCGTTTTCCTTCAGCCTGATTGGCGAGTACCTGGCCGGGCACGTCGACAGCTACTTTGCCGTGCTCGCGCGCGTGGTGCTGGCTGGCCTGGTGTTCCTGCCGCTGACCCGCTGGCGCCAGGTCGAGCCGCGCTTCATGCGCGCGATGCTGCTGATCGGTGCGCTGCAGTACGGCATCACCTACGTCTGCCTGTACCTGAGCTTTCGCGTGCTCACCGTACCGGAGGTGCTGCTGTTCACCATTCTCACGCCGTTGCACGTGACGCTGATCGAAGACGCCATGAACCGGCGCTTCAACCCGTGGGCCCTGGTGGCAGCGCTGGTGGCGGTGGCCGGTGCTGCGGTGATCCGCTTCGACACCATCAGCGGCGAGTTCTTCATCGGCTTCCTGCTGCTGCAACTGGCCAACTTTACCTATGCCGCCGGCCAGGTGCTGTACCGCCACCTGGTCGCACGCCACCCCAGCGACCTGCCGCACTACAAGCGCTTTGGCTATTTCTACCTGGGCGCGTTGATCGTGGTGTTGCCGGCCTTCCTGCTGTTTGGCAATGCCCAGCATTTGCCGACCAGCAACGTGCAGTGGCTGGTGTTGCTGTTCCTGGGCCTGTGCCCGACGGCGCTGGGGCTGTATTGGTGGAACAAGGGCGCCTGCCTGGTTTCGGGCGCGACGCTGGCGGTGATGAACAACCTGCATGTACCGGTAGGGCTGCTGATCAATTTGCTGATCTGGAACCAGGACGAACCACTGGGCAGGCTGTTCATCGGCGGGGCGGTGATCCTGGCGTCGGTGTGGATGAGCCGCCTGGGTACCCTGACGTTATCAAGCAAGCCATGGCGCAGTCAGCTATGACGCGTTCGTTACTGAACCCAAATCCCGCCGGTACCTACCCGATAATCATGAAAATAAAATCGGGAGACCGGCGTGAAGCTAGAAACGCGAAGTATCGAATTTGTCCCACACGCTGAGCGTTATGGCACGCCTAAACGATTGTTCACCATCTGGTTCAGCTCCAACTTCCAGATAACCGCCCTGATGGTCGGCACCCTGGGCGTGGCCTCGGGGCTGAGCCTGGGCTGGACCTTGCTGGGCCTGTTGGTCGGCAACCTGATCGGCACCGTGTTCATGGCCGCGCACTCTGCCCAGGGGCCACACCTGGGCGTGCCACAGATGATCCAGAGCCGGGCCCAGTTCGGTGTCCATGGCGCGGCGCTCCCACTGCTGGTGATGGTCACGGCCGCAGTCCTGTTCCTCGCCGCCAGCGGCGTGCTGATGCGCAATGCCCTGCAGGCCCTGGTGCCCATGAGCGATGACCAGGCGATCGTGGTGGTTGGCTTGCTGACCTTTGTCATCGGCTTTGTCGGCTACGAACTCATCCACCGCCTCGGGGCGTGGATGAGCCTGTTGTCCACCTTGGTTTTTGCTGGTGCCCTGGTGCTGATTCTGCTGCACCCCGGCGACATGGCAACCACAACGGCGGTGAGTACCGGCTTTTCGTTCACCGCGTTCAACCTGATCGTTGCCCAGTCGGCCTCGTGGACGCTGGGGTATGGCCCGTATGTGGCCGATTACTCGCGCTACCTCCCGGCCAACGTCAACCCGCGCGCCACGTTCTGGGCCACCTATTGCGGTTGTGCGCTGGGCTCCTTCGCCATGATGGCATTGGGCGCGCTGGTAGCCGTGGAGCTGCCCTCGGCACTGGGGCATGACCCGGCCACAGCCATTGCCGCGTTGTTTGGCCCGTGGGCGCCGTTGGCGCTGGCAGTGATTGCGCTGGGGGTGATCCAGTACAACGTCCTGTGCCTGTACAGTGCCTACATGTCGTCGGTCACGATCTTTGGCGCCTTCAAGACCATCCGGCGCGTGACCGCGACTGCCAAGGCCCTGGTAATGGCTGGCCTGACCGCAGCGGCAACGGTGATCGCCATCGCCACCCAGTACAATTTCGATACGTTCTTTGCCGACATCCTGATCGGCCAGCTGTACCTGCTGATTCCATGGAGCGCGATCAACCTGGTGGATTACTACTGGGTGTGCCGCGGCCACTATGATGTGGGGGCGCTGTATGACGCCAAGGGGCGTTATGGCTGCTTCAATCGTCGAAGCCTGGCGGTGTACGCCGTGTCGATCATCGGTACCATCCCGTTCATGAAGCTGTCGTTCTACACGGGCTTCGTGGCCGAGTGGCTGGGGGCGGACATCAGTTGGGCGATGGGGTTGATCCTGGCTGGCGCGCTGTATTGCATGGTCCATGGACGCGAGAGCAAGCCGCTTTCGACAACCTGGAATGCGCACCCCTGACTCGGCCTTGGCACGGAAAGGGGCTGCTTAAACACCCCTCAGGCGTAATGCCTGTCAATCAAGCAATTTGGGGCCGCTTTGCGGCCCATCGCCGGCAAGCCAGCTCTCATTGAACTGCACATAACTCATTGAATTAGCAGGGGCCCTGTGGGAGCGGCTTTAGCCGCGAACACCGGCGCAGCCGGTGCCATGCACCGCGTTGGATTCTTCGCGGCTAAAGCCGCTCCCACAGGGTGCGCGGATTGCTTGCAATTTCAGTTATCTACGCGACAGCGCAGCCCAAAGGGCTGGGCCATGGGCTACGAAGCAGCCCTGGCAATCTCAAGCCTCGCTCATTTCTTCCAGCCGACGCGGCACAGGCTCTTGCGATACACGCCCGCTCAACCCCACCCGCATGTCGTTGCCACTCGGCTGCTGATACAGGCTCAAGCCAAATTCCGGCAACACCGCTAGCAGGTAGTCGAAGATATCCCCCTGGATCCGCTCGTAATCGGCCCACACGGTGGTGGTGGTAAAGCAGTAGATCTCCAGCGGTACGCCCTCGGCGGTGGTCTGCATCTGCCGTACCATGCAGGTCATGTTCGGGTGAACATTGGGGTGGTTCTTCAGGTAGGCCAGGGCAAACGCGCGGAAGGTGCCTATGTTGGTGAGCTTGCGGCGGTTGGCCGACAGCTCGGCCACCGGCCCCATGGCCTCGTTCCAGCGCTGCAGTTCCTGACGCTTGGCGGCCAGGTAGTCGGCCAGCAGGTGCACCTGGCTCAGGCGGTGTTCCTCTTCGCGGGTGAGAAAGCGCACCCCGGCCGCATCGATGAACAGGCTGCGCTTGATGCGCCGGCCACCGGACTGCTGCATGCCGCGGTAGTTGCGGAACGACTCGCTCATCAGGCGCCAGGTGGGGATGGAGACGATGGTCTTGTCGAAGTTCTGCACCTTCACGGTGTGCAGGGTGATGTCCACCACGTCGCCATCGGCGCCCACCTGGGGCATTTCGATCCAGTCGCCCACGTGCAGCATGTCGTTGCTGGTCAGCTGCACGCTGGCGACGAACGACAGCAGGGTGTCCTTGTACACCAACAGCAGCACCGCCGACATGGCACCCAGGCCCGACAGCAGCAACAGTGGCGAGCGGTCGATCAGGGTGGCGACGATGACGATGGCGGCGAAGATCCACAACATCATCTTGGCCAGCTGCACGTAGCCCTTGATCGAGCGGGTGCGGGCGTGTTCGGTGCGGGCATAGATGTCGAGCAGGGCATCCAGCAGGCACGACAGCGCCATGGTCATGAACAGCAGGGTAAAGGCCAGAGCGACATTGCCGAGGAAGTGCTGGGCGGTGTCGGACAGCTCGGGCACCAGTTTCAGGCCGAACTGCAGCACCAGTGACGGCGTGGTCTGCGCCAGGCGGTGGAACACCTTGTTGTTGCGCAGGTCATCCAGCCACTTCAGCGCTGGCTGGCGGGCCAGCAGGCGGGCGCCATGCAGCACCAGGAAGCGCGCCAGGCGGCCGATGACCAGGGAAACCAGCAGCAGCACCGCCAGGCCGATGGCCGCGTGCAACATCGGATGTTGGTCAAGGGTGCCCCACAGGTCGAGGGAGTCACGCCAGATTCGTTGGATATCCATGGGCTTGCGTACAGTCTTGTTGCCAAACGAAGCGCCATTAGAGCGCGTATGGCGACAAAGTTGCCAAAAGAAATTCGGCTAAGGCGGCAGAAAACGTTACCCTATGCAACTGAATTTCCCGCACTTGCCTGAGGTTACCTCCGTGTTCTCCCAATTCGCCCTGCACGAACGCCTGCTTAAAGCCGTGGCCGAGCTTAACTTTGTCGAGCCAACCCCGGTGCAGGCCGCGGCCATCCCCCTGGCCCTGCAAGGGCGTGACCTGCGCGTGACCGCGCAGACCGGCAGCGGCAAGACCGCAGCCTTCGTGCTGCCGCTGCTCAACCGCCTGGTCGACCTGCGCGAGCGCCGCGTGGAGATCCGTGCGCTGATCCTGCTGCCGACCCGTGAACTGGCCCAGCAGACCCTCAAGCAGGTGCAGCTGTTCTCGCAGTTCACCTACATCAAGTCGGGCCTGGTCACCGGTGGTGAAGACTTCAAGGAACAGGCCGCCATGCTGCGCAAGGTGCCGGACGTGCTGATCGGCACCCCGGGTCGCCTGCTGGAGCAGCTGAACGCCGGCAACCTCGACCTGTCCCACGTGCAGGTGCTGATCCTCGACGAAGCCGACCGCATGCTCGACATGGGCTTCGCCGAAGACATGGAGCGCCTGTGCAAGGAGTGCGAGAACCGCCAGCAGACCCTGCTGTTCTCTGCCACCACCGGTGGTGCGGCCCTGCGCGACATGATCGGCAAGGTGCTGAAAGACCCTGAGCACCTGATGCTCAACAGCGTTTCGCAGCTGGCCGAAGGCACCCGCCAGCAGATCATCACCGCCGACCACGACCAGCACAAAGAGCAGATCGTGCAGTGGCTGCTGGCCAACGAAACCTTCGACAAGGCGATCATCTTCACCAACACCCGCGCCCTGGCCGACCGTATCTACGGCCACCTGGTGGCCAAGGACGTGAAGGCCTTCGTGCTGCATGGCGAGAAGGACCAGAAGGACCGCAAGCTGGCCCTGGACCGCTTCAAGCAGGGCAGCTCCAAGGTACTGGTGGCTACCGACGTTGCGGCCCGTGGCCTGGACATCGACGGCCTGGACCTGGTGATCAACTTCGACATGCCGCGCAGCGGTGACGAGTACGTGCACCGCGTGGGCCGTACCGGCCGTGCCGGTGGCGAAGGCCTGGCGATCTCGCTGATCACCCACAACGACTGGAACCTGATGTCGAGCATCGAGCGCTACCTCAAGCAGCAATTCGAGCGCCGGGTAATCAAGGAAGTGAAGGGCACCTACAACGGGCCTAAGAAGGTCAAGGCCTCGGGCAAGGCGGCGGGCAGCAAGAAGAAAAAGGTCGAGAAGAAGACCGGTGACAAGAAGGCAGCCGCCAAGCGCAAGCCAACCGCCAAGCCGAAGGCCAACGCACCGCTGGCCAGCGCTGACGGCCTGGCGCCGCTGAAGAAGCGCAAGCCTGCGGCTGAGTAACGCTCGGTAACGGTGTTAGCTTCTTCGCGGGTGAACCCGCTCCCACAGCGACCCTACAGGCTTCCAGGCCTGTGCGATCCCTGTGGGAGCGGGTTTACCCGCGAAGAGGCCAGCACAGGCGGCCACTATTCAGCCTTTTTCTCCGCCTCTTTCAACTCCTTGATCCGCTTGTCGATCAGCTGACACTTGTCGGGCAAATCCTTGCTCGCCGTCCCAAGCTCCATCCCTTGAAGCTCGTCATTGATCTCCTTGGCCTTCTGCGGGTTCTGCTCGGTCAACTGGGTGACCAACCCGGCCAGCTCTTCGCGTTTCTGCGTCGCTTCTTCCGGTGTGCAGGCCCAGGCGGGCAGGGCGCAGAACAGGGCAGTGGCGCAGGCAATGGGCAGCAGCAGTTTCATCCTTCCTACCTCCGGCGGTGGTAATGCCCGGTGGAGGCATGTGCCTGGCCGTTAGTTCAGCGCCTTCGACCGGTGGCACTTCATGGTCAGCCTGTCCGCAGCCGGGCATCTGACCTAGCCTTGTGAGCCATTTGGCCAGGCCACTTCCCTCCAGGTTGTAATCCCTTTCCCAAAACCTCCTGAAGCTATTGAAGAGTGGGCGATCGCTCCCTAGCCTTGGCCTGGATCAGGAGGTATCGTATGTACAGATGTAAATACGGAGCGTCCCATGTTCTTTGAATGGGACGATGCCAAGAACCAGATAAACATCCGCAAGCACGGCATCGACTTCAGCGATGTTCCGGATATGTTCAATCACCCGATGCTGATTCGCCGCGATGACAATCCGGACCACGATGAGGAACGCTGGGTCTGCCTGGGCTGGCTGAAGTGTCTGATAGGCGTGGTCGTGTACACGGAAAGGCAGGGTGATGTCATTCGCATCATTTCTGCATGCAAAGCCACCAGATGGGAGGCCAAACATTATGACCAAAGCATCGAAAACTGACTGGAGTCGCCTGGCTCGACAGGACGACCAGGCTATTGATACCTCGGATATTCCTGAGCTGGATGAAAATTTCTTCCGAGAGGCCGAGCTGCGAGTTCCAGCCAAGCAGACGGTGACCATTCGCCTCGATTCCGATGTCCTCGCCTGGTTCAAAGAGCAGGGTAGTGGCTACCAGACCCGGATCAACCAGTTGCTGCGCCAGTACATGCAAGCGCAACAACGCCAGCGCTGAGATATTTCGGAACGCCGGGCAACCTCGACAGGTCCCAACCTGTGTACCCCTTCCGTCCACAGCAGGAGCCCGTAGCCATGAGCATCGCCTACGACTGGGACCTGATCGAGCGTTTGCTGCACGAGGTGCAGAACGGCGCCGGTCACAGCTTCACGCCACGCCCCTATGCCGAGCAGCACGCTGCGGCACTGGCCGCCAAGGGGGAGCCGGTGGGCGACCTGGACCACCTGAAAACCCGTGCCTGCGAGTACGAAAGGCTGCTGTTCGAACGTGGCTTTATCGAAGCCCGGCCCGAAGAGGACGGTGGCAATGGCGAGAACTTCGTGCTGACCGAGCGCGGTTCGCGGCTGCTGAGCCTGATCGACAGCAGCATCCCCGGCTTCGAGCACCCGCGCCAGGTGCTGGACGAGCAGGAGGACGCGCTGGACGAAACCACCTTCGAGCAGGTGTCGGCGAAGGCACAGATCGCCTGAGGTCGTTTTGAGGCTGGCAAGGGCGGCCATGGACACCCGATAATCGGTAGTTCCTGAACACTGCCGAGCCCTTGCCCATGCCAATGACCATTTCAGAGGCCCGCCCATGAGCGCGGTCCGCAAGAACCCTGATGCCTTTGCCTTCCAGGTGATGCTGGGGCTGTGCCTGATCTGGGGCTGCCAGCAGGTGTTGATCAAGACCGCCGCTGTCGATATCGCCCCGGTGATGCAGGCGGCCTTGCGCAACGGCATCGCCGCCGTGCTGGTGGGCCTGATGCTGTGCTGGCGTGGTGGCTGGGAGCAGGTCGGCAGCACCTGGCGTGCCGGGGTGGTGGCGGGCGGGCTGTTCGGCCTGGAGTTCCTGTTCATTGCCGAGGGGCTGAAGCTGACCTCGGCGGCGCACATGTCGGTGTTCCTCTATACCGCGCCGGTGTTCACCGCGTTGGGCCTGCATTTCCGGTTGCCCAGCGAACGCCTGCGGCTGCTGCAGTGGCTGGGGATTCTGCTGGCCTTCGGCGGCATTGCCATGGCATTTGCCGGCGGTATGTCGTTCGAGCACATGGATGGCCGCACCCTGTTGGGGGATGCGTTTGGCGTGATTGCGGGGCTGGCCTGGGGCGCGACCACGGTGGTGGTGCGTTGCTCGCGGCTGTCGGAAGCGCCGGCCACCCTGACCCTGTTCTATCAGTTGGCGGTGGGCTTTGCCGGGTTGCTGCTGATTGCCTTGCTCAGTGGGCAGATCGGCGCGGTGTCGTTTACACCGTTGGCGATGGGTAGCGTGCTGTTCCAGGGGATTGTGGTGTCGTTCATCAGCTACCTGACCTGGTTCTGGTTGCTGCGCAAGTACCTGGCGTCGAACCTGGCGGTGTTTTCGTTCATCACCCCGCTGTTCGGGGTGACCTTTGGCGTGTTGCTGCTGGATGAGCCGCTGAGCCTGAACTTTGTGGTTGGCGCGTTGATGGTGCTGCTGGGGGTGATCCTGGTGAGTGCCGAGCCTTGGGTGAAGCAGCAACTGCGTAAGCTTGTTGGGTAATCTGTAGCCTGTGCCGGCCTCTTCGCGGGTAAACCCGCTCCCACAGGGGGGCACGATCCTCAAGACCTGTGCAGTACCTGTGGGAGCGGGTTTACCCGCGAAGAGGCCGGCACAGGCAACTGCAATTCAGGATGCAGCCTTGGCCTGACAGGCGCTGCCCTGCGGTGCAGAGCCGGCAAACAGCACCAACCCCCAGCCACCACCAACCCTCCCGCCGCCACCATCAGCGCCGGCTGCAGCCCGCCGCTGTAATGGCTGCTGAGCGCGGCCAGCAACGGCCCGCTCAACTGCCCCAGGGCAAAGCACGCCGTCAGCAGCCCGGCATTGCGCTGCGTGGCATGCGGCGCCAGCTCCCGCGAGCGCTGCATCACCAGCTGCATGCAGGCCAGGAACGGCCCGCCACACAGCACCACGCCCAACGCCAGCCCGACACCCCCGCCCATCAGGCAGGCCAGCACGCCCAGCCCCTGCAACCACAGGGTGGCGGTCAACCAGGTCGAGGTGCGGCCACCACGCCGCAGGCTCACCAGCAGCACCCCCAGCGCCGCCGCCAGGCCGAACGCCGGCCAGAACAAGTCGGCCAGCCACTGCCCGCGGAACTGTTGGTTGGCCATCTGCGACAGAAAGGTGGCCGGCAGGATGTAACCCACGCCATACAGGGCATAAACCAGCCCCAGGCGGCCGATGCCGACACTGCGCGTCGGGCCCTGGCCTGCAGCCGACGGCACCGGCGCCGCTTGCAGCGCCCGGGGCAGCCAAGGCCGGAGCGCCAGCAGCATCACCAGCGCGGCCACGGCATAGATCAGCCACAGTGCAGCCGAGCCCAGTCCCCACAAATGCGCCACCAGCGCCAGCAAACCCGTCAGCGCAATGCCCAGGCCGGGCCCGGCGAACACCAGGGCACCCAGGCGCTGGCGGTTGTTGGCATTGGCTACCTGCTGGCTGAGGCTGGTGATCATCACCAGCACCCAGGCGCTGGCCACGCCGGTGCCGAAGCGCAGCAACAGGTGGCTCCAGAACCCGTCGGCGGCCCATGAGGCCAGGGTCAGCAGCACGCACAGCCACAGCCCGCCATGCAGGCGCAGGCGCACCTGGCCCGGCGCGCGGGCGAACATGGCGTCGACCGCGCCGATGAAGTAACCCAGGTAGTTGGCCGCTGCCACCAGCCCGGCGACCGTCAGGTCGAACTGGCCTTCGGCGATCAGTTGCGGCAGCTGCGGGGTAAGGGCGAAGCGGCCGATGCCCATGGCCATCATCAGCGCCACGGCGCTGGCCAGCAGTTGAATGAGTGGCGACATGGCAAGTCTCCTGCACGGATGTAAGCGATGGCTGGCAGGTTAGGGCGGTTTCTTTTTCAATAAAATTGAATAATGATGATCAAGTTGTTCTGTTTTGGAGAATGTCGTGGAATTCAGCCAGCTGCGTATCTTCCAGGCCGTGGCCGAGGAGGGTTCGGTCACCCGCGCCGCAGAGCGCCTGCATCGGGTGCCGTCGAACCTGTCGACGCGCTTGCGCCAGCTCGAAGAGCAGCTGGGTGTCGAGCTGTTCCTGCGCGAGCGCCAGCGCCTGCAGCTGTCGCCGGCGGGCAAGGTGCTGCTGGACTACGCCAGCCGCATGTCAGCCTTGCGCGACGAGGCGCTGGCCGCCGTGCGGGGTGGCCAACCGGCCGGGGACTTCGTGCTGGGGACCATGTACAGCACGGCAGCGACCCATTTGCCGGCGTTGCTGGCGCGTTATCATCAGGCCTACCCGGCGGTGAACCTGCAGGTGCGCGCCGCGCCCAGTGGCGAACTGCTGGAAGGCCTGCTCAACCACAGCCTGGACGCGGCCCTGGTGGACGGGCCGCCGAGCCTGGCGGGGCTGGATGGCGTGCCGTTGTGCGAGGAGGAACTGGTGCTGATCACCAGCCCTGAGCATCCTGTGGTGCACACTGCCAAGGATGTGGCGGGCAAGGCGGTGTTCACCTTCCGTCAGGGCTGCTCGTACCGCATGCGTCTGGAGGCCTGGTATGCCCATGCCCATACGCCCATGGGCCGGGTGATGGAGATCGAGTCTTACCAGAGCATGCTGGCCTGTGTGATCGCCGGCGCGGGGGTGGCGATGATGGCCCGGTCGATGCTCGACAGCCTGCCCGGGCGCGACCGGGTGCGGGTGCACCAACTGCAGGCACCGTTCGATCAGGCGGTCACCTGGTTGATGTGGCGCCAGGGCATGCGCGGGGCGAATTTGCAGGCCTGGATCGACCTGCAACAAAGCGAAACGATTAACCAGTCGTCGGAATGCGCCGCTACGGCTTGATCCGTATCAAAATGGCCCGTATCTGTAGGTGTAGAGGCATGCGTAATACAGGACATAGGGCTATGATCTGTATGAAACATCGCAGGATTGAATTGCCGTGAGGCTGACCCGTCAAGGGGGCATTATGAATAAACCACTGTCCAACTGGCTCCACGACCTGGCTGTCGCCTTGGGGCTGATTCCACCACCCTTGCAGCCGGTGCCGATCCCGACTGATGAGGAGCAGCGCAAACGCCAACCGCGTCGTCGCTGATAAATACAAAGGCCGCTGCACCTGGGTGGGTGCAGCGGCCTTTTCGTGTCTGCCAGTTGTGTGTTGCCTGTACCGGCCTCTTCGCGGGCTTGCCCGCTCCCACAGGTACCCCATGAATTTCAAGGCTTGTGGTATCCCTGTGGGAGCGGGCGAGCCCGCGAAGAGGCCAGTTCAGGCTGTAGATCAGGCCAGTTTCACCGCCGCCACCGATTTACGCGACATCAGGCTAACGACCACAAAACTCACCAGGCCAACCGCCAGGCTGTAGTAGATCGGCGTATTGGCCTCCAGCCCATCCTTGAACATGAACAGCAGCGCGGTAGCGAAGCCCAGCGACATGCTGGCGATCGCCCCGGCGGTGGTAGCGCGTTTCCAGAAGATCGCCCCGATCAGCGGGATCAGCATGCCGCCGACCAGCAGGTTGTAGGCCAAAGTCAGGGCGTTGATCACATCGTTCACCATCAGGGCGATGCCCAGCACCACCAGCCCGGTGAGCAGGGTGAACAGGCGGCTGACGCCCAGGCTCGACTGCTTGCCGCCACGCAGCTTGGGCAGCAGGTCTTCGGTCAGGGTGGTCGACGCAGCCAGCAGGCCGGCGCTGGCGGTGGACATCATGGCGGCCAGCGCCGCTGCCATCAGCAGGCCACGGATGCCATCGGGCAGGGTGGTCTTGATCATCTCGGCAAAGGCATTGTTCGGGTTGGCCAGGTCGGGCATCAGCACGTGCGCAGCCATGCCGATCGTGGCGCAGGCCAGGCCGTACAGTACGCAGTACACACCGGCAGTGGTACCGGCACGCTGGCAGACCTTCTCGTCACGGGCAGTGAACACCCGCTGCCAGATGTCCTGGCCGATGAGGATGCCGAAGAAGTAGATCAGGAAGTAGGTGATGATGGTGTCCCAGCCAATGGTGGTCAGCTGGAAGCTGGCCGCCGGCAGCTTGGCCACCAGGGTGTCCCAGCCACCGGCCTTGTACAGGCACACTGGCAGCAGGATGAACATCAGGCCGACGGTCTTGATCACGAACTGGACGATGTCGGTCAGGGTCAGCGACCACATGCCGCCAATGGTCGAGTACAGCACCACCACACCACCACCCAGCAGCAGCGAAGCCCAGAACGGCAGGTCCAGCAGCACCTGCAATACGGTGGCCATGGCCAGGGTCGAGGTGACGCCGATCATCAGTGCGTAGGCCAGCATGATCACGGCGCTGGCCTGGCGTGCGGTCGGGTTGTAGCGCTGCTCCAGTACCTGGGTCACGGTGAAGATGCGCAGCCGCAGCAAGGGTTTGGCCAGGAACAGGTTGAGGGCGATGATGCCCAGGCCCAGGGCTGCGCACAGCCAGAAGCCGGAGATGCCGTGGACGTAGCCCAGGCGTACGGTGCCGACGGTAGACGCACCACCGAGCACGGTAGTGGCCATGGTGCCCATGTACAGGACCGGGCCGAGGTTGCGCCCGGCCACCAGGTAGTCCTCATGGGTTTTCGCGCGCCGCATGCCATACCAGCCAAGCCCGAGCATGCCGACGGTATAGATCATTACAACAATGATGTCCAAGGCCATTGGGGGTCTCCCGATTATCTTTATTATGGCGAGATCGACCACGCGGGCGGGTTCACGGCGCCCGGCGGTCTTGTCGTGTTGTTGGCGGGCCTCTGTGGCCCTCCCTCATGGCTCCTGCCGGGGTGTAGCGGTATTAACGACGCACTACGCCTGGTAGCACGCAGAGCATTTCGAACAGCAGGTTGGCACCGAGCAGCGAGGTGTTGCCGGTGGTGTCGTAAGGCGGGGAGACTTCGACAAGGTCACAGCCGATCAGGTCCAGGCCGTGGCAGCCGCGAATGATCTCCATCGCCTGGATGGTGGTCAAGCCGCCGATTTCCGGGGTGCCGGTGCCTGGTGCCCAGGCCGGGTCGATGCCGTCGATATCGAACGACAGGTACACCGGGCCACCGCCGACCTTTTCCCGCACTTCGGCCATCAGTGGCGCCAGCGACTTGTGCCAGCACTCTTCGGCCTGGACCACGCGGAAGCCCTGGCGGCGGCTCCAGTTGAAGTCATCGGCGGTGTAACCCTGGGCGCGCAGGCCGATCTGCACCACGCGCTCGCAATCGAGCAGGCCTTCTTCCACGGCGCGGCGGAAGGTGGTGCCGTGGGCGATCTTCTCGCCGAACATGTGGTCGTTGACGTCGGCATGGGCATCGATGTGCACCAGGCCGATCTTGCCGTGCTTCTTGTGCAGCGCGCGCAGGATCGGCAGGGTGATGGTGTGGTCGCCACCCAGGGTCAGCGGGATGACGTTGTGCTCGAGGATCTCGTCATACGCTTCTTCGATGATGCGTACGGCATCCAGCAGGTTGAAAGTGTTGATTGCCACGTCACCGATGTCGGCCACCGACAACGAGTCGAACGGTGCAGCCCCGGTGGCCATGTTGTACGGGCGGATCATCACCGATTCGGCGCGGATCTGCCGCGGGCCGAAGCGGGTGCCGGAGCGCAGCGAGGTGCCGATGTCCAGTGGCACGCCGATGAACGCGGCGTCCAGGCCTTGGGCACTTTGCAGGTGGGGGAGGCGGAGCATGGTGGCGATGCCGCCGAAACGCGGCATTTCGTTGCCGCCCAGTGGTTGGTGGAGGATCTTGTCCACGGTGGGCCTCATCAGTCGGTCGATTGTTCTGGTTGTTCGAACCTGTGCCGCCGCGCGCCTTCCAGGTGTGGTCTTGCTGGCGGGCAGGGACATTTCGGCCAAGTCTGCTGAAGGTAGTGCCGGGGAAAAATCGCTACCGGCAAATACTTAGTTCAGGAATTTCTGAACTAAAGGCCGGCAGAGCGGTTAGACTGCGCGCAAATACCCTTGCGGAACGTTGCACCATGGCCTCGACCCTGCCCGACCTGAAACTGCTGCGCATCTTCGTCAGCGTGGTGCGCCACCAGGGTTTCGCCAACGCCCAGCGCGAGCTGAACCTGTCGACCTCGGCCATCAGCACCTACATGAGCCAGCTGGAAGGCGCCCTGGGGATCGTGCTGTGCCACCGCGGCCGTGGCGGTTTCAGCCTGACCAGCAAGGGCGAGCTGTTCCATCAGGAGACCCTGCGCCTGCTGGCCGAGCTGGACGGTTTCGAGCAGTATGCCGCCGCCCTGAAGGGCGAGTTGCGCGGCACCCTCAACCTGGGGGTGATCGACTCCACCGTCGGTGACCGGGCCTTGCCGCTGGCCGAAGCCATCGGCGCCTACAGCCAGGAACACCCGGCGGTGCACCTGCACCTGTCGGTGTCCAGCCCTTACGAGCTGCAGCTGGGCGTGCAGGACAACCGCCTGGACCTTGCCATCGGGGCGTTTTCCTCGCGCATGAGCGGGCTGCTTTACCAGCCGCTGTACCGTGAGCAGCACTGGCTGTACTGCAGCAGCCGCCACCCGTTGTATGCCGAACGGCGCATTCCCGAGCCGGTGGTGACCCAGCAGCGCATGGTCGGACGGGGCTACTGGAGCCAGGCCGAGCTGGCCCGGCATGGCTTCAAGCACAGCGCAGCGACGGTGGAGAGCATGGAGGCGCAGTTGATCCTGATTCTCTCCGGGGCCTACATCGGCTACCTGCCCGAGCACTATGCCCAGGCCTGGGTCGACAAGGGCGACTTGCGCGTGCTGTCGCCGTCTACTTTCGGTTACCAGGCACCGTTCTCGCTGATCATTCGCCGCGGGCGCAGTCGCGAGCCGTTGATCCAGACTTTCCGCGACCTGCTCAAAAGCCAGCTCAACGTCGGCTGAGGGGCGGCGCCTGTCTGTAGTTTGTCGGCGTGCGCTAAATTCTTGGCGCCGCTGACCGACAACATAATGGCGTCCTGCTATACATCACATGTGCGTGTGTTGCTGACCCTCCCCCTTTACTCCTTGCAAGGATTGCCCAAGATGCGCATGAATTTGCCCGTCACTGAGCACGAAAGAACCTTTCCCAACGATCAGCGCCTGATTTCCACCACAGACCTCAACAGCCGCATCACCTACTGCAACGACGCTTTCGTGGCGATCAGCGGGTTCACCTACGACGAGCTGGTCGGCCAACCCCACAACCTGGTGCGCCACCCGGACATGCCGCCGGCGGTGTTCGGCCACATGTGGGAAACCATCAAACAGGGCAAACCCTGGATGGGCGTGGTCAAGAACCGTGCGAAGAACGGCGATTACTACTGGGTCAGCGCCTATGTCACGGCCATCTACGAACAGGGCCGCATCAGTGGCTACGAGTCGGTGCGCTCGGTGCCCACCCGCGAGCAGATCCGCCGCGCCGAGGCGTTGTACGCTCGCTTGCGGGCCGGCCGCGCGCCGGTGCCGTGGGCGGCCCGGCTTGGGCATGGCCTGGGCCACGGGTGGCCCTTGATCGGTGCGGGCCTGCTGTCGGCGGCGGGCTACCTGTGGCTGCCGACTTATGCGGCGCTCGGGGTGCTGATGGCCAGCCTGCTGCTGGCCTGGTATCTGGTCGAGCACCGGCAGAACCAGGCCATCCGCCACACGCTGGCCGAGCATCCCAAGGCCTTCACCAGCCCGCTGGTGGCGCTGACCTACAGCGATAACCCGGGCCTGCAGGGCCAGCTCGACCTGGCCATCATCAGTGAGGAGGCACGCCTGCAAACGGCCTTGACCCGCCTGGTGGATGCCGGGGTCGGGGTGAAGTCGCGGGCGGCGCAGTCGTCCGACTTGTCCGATGCCCAGGCCCAGATGCTCGACCGCCAGCGCAACGAGACCGACCAGTCCGCCACTGCCATTGCGCAGATGGCGGCGACCATCCAGGAGGTTACCCACAACGTGCAGAGCACGGCGCACGCAGCGGGTGATGCCGACCAGCTGGCGCAGCAGGGCAGCGAGCTGGCCCTGCAGAGCCTGAAAGCCATGGGCAGCATGAGCGATGCCGTCAATGACATTGGCCAGGCGGTGAACGCCTTGGCCGAGCAGACCCAGTCGATCGGCAGCGTGGTCGATGTGATCACTTCGATTGCCGAGCAGACCAACCTGCTGGCGCTCAATGCCGCCATTGAAGCGGCACGCGCCGGCGAACAGGGGCGCGGGTTTGCCGTGGTGGCGGATGAGGTGCGTTCGTTGGCCCAGCGCACTCGTGCCTCGACCGAGGAAATCCATCACATCATCGCGTCGTTGCGCGCCGGGGCAGAGCGTGCGGTCAGTACGGCGAACCGTGGTGAGCAGATCTCGCGGGACAGCGTGCACAGTGTCGAGGCTGTGCAGGCGGCATTGAGCGGGATTGCCCAGGCGGTCAGCCGCATCACTGGCATGAGCCAGCAGATGGCGACGGCGTCGGAGCAGCAGAGCCATGTAGCCGAGGACATCAACCAGCAGATCGTGAGGATTGCCCAGCTGTGCGACCAGAGTGCCGGGCAGGCCAGGCAGGGCGCGGAAATCAGCCAGGACCTGGAGCGCATGGCAGAGTACCTGCATAGCTTGGCGGAGCGGTTCAACCGTTGAGATCGCAAGGGCTGCTTTGCAGCCCTTTCGCCCTGTAGGAGCGGGTTTACCCGCGATCACGGGCGAAGCCCGTGCCAGCCACCGCATTGCCTGCATCGCGGGCAAGCCCGCTCCTACAGGGCGAAAGGCCCGCAAAGCGGGCCCCGGTTCTGTGGCAAACTGTTCCCGCCAAGGAGAACCCCATGCCCAGACCCCGCTGCGAGCGCTGCCAGCGCCCGCTCGACCATTGCCTCTGCCCACTGATCCCCGCGCTCGACAGCCGCACCCGCGTCATCCTGC
This sequence comes from Pseudomonas sp. LS.1a, assembly GCF_022533585.1. Taxonomy (NCBI): domain Bacteria; kingdom Pseudomonadati; phylum Pseudomonadota; class Gammaproteobacteria; order Pseudomonadales; family Pseudomonadaceae; genus Pseudomonas; species Pseudomonas sp. LS.1a. Next base: position 4,227,214 of record NZ_CP092827.1, on the reverse strand, counting down.
TGCAGCACCCCAGTGAAACCGCCCATGCCCTGAACACTGCCCGCCTGGCCGCCCTTGGCCTGAACAATGCCGAGTTGCGGGTAGGTGAGGTGTTCGATGACCTGAACGAACTGCTGGCTACCCCCGGTTACCGGCCGGCCCTGCTGTTCCCGGGTGACGACGCCCAGGTGCTGCAGGCCTATGGCGAGACGGAAGACAAACCCTTGCTGTTGATCGTGCCCGACGGTACCTGGCGCAAGGCGCGCAAGCTGCTGTACCTGAACCCGGTGCTGGTGGCGTTGCCGCGGGTGACGCTGGGGGCTGTCGCGCCTTCACGCTACCGGCTGCGCAAGGCGCCGGAGGCGGGGGCGCTGTCGACTATCGAGGCGGTGGTGGGGGCGCTCGATGCGCTGGAGCAACCGGCCTGCTTCGATGCGTTGCTGGCGCCGTTCGAGGCGTTGATCGAAGGGCAGATCAGGGCCATGGGCGAGGAGACGTTCCAGCGCAACCATGGCACCGAGTGAGCGCAAGGGGGCTGCTCTGCAGCCCTTTCGCGACACAAGGCCGCTCCCACAGTAGTTGATCCTCCTGTGGGAGTGGCCCCGGCGATCTCGAACCCGATCAACGCATCTCAGGCAAACGCGCCTCGGTGCGTACTTCGGTGGTAGCCAGCGCTTCCGGCGGCAGCGAAATACGCTGCTTGCTCAGCAGCTCACCCATGGTCGCCAGTACACGGTAGCGCGAGAACTCCTCGGTATAACGCACCTCGGTGTAGCGGCGGTCGGCGTTGTACAGCTCGTTTTCACTGTCGAGCAGGTCGAGCAGGGTGCGCTGGCCCAGGCCGAACTGGTCCTGGTAGGCGGCACGCACGCGCTTGGTGGTCTCGGCGTATTCACGCGCGGTTGGCAACTGCTTGCTGGCGTTGTTCATGGCGTTCCACGCCAGGCTCAGGTTCTCGGTCAGCTCACGCAGGGCGTTGTTGCGAATGTCCAGGGCCTGGTTGATCTTGTGCGCGTCGGACTGCAGGCGAGCCTTGTCGCTGCCACCGCGGAACAGGTTGTAGTTCATTTCAACGCCAGCTTGCCAGTCGTTGTTGTTGTGGCCTTTCTCGCCGCCGGTGTTGTTGTTGGCACCAGTGGCCAGAATGGCGTCGAAGCGTGGGTAGAAGGTCGACTTGGCCACTTCGTATTGCTGCTCGGCAGCATTCACGTCAGCCTGGGCAGACTTGATGTACGGGTTGTTCTGGCGCATGCCGTCGCGGGCTTCATCGAGGGTGCCAGGCACCTCGCCCTTGATGGTCTGCGGGCTTTCCAGCTCGTCCGGCATACGGCCGACGACGCTGAAGAAGTTGGCCTCGGCGTCGGCCAGGTCGACTTCGGCGGTGTCCAGGTTGTTTTCTGCCAGGGCGCGACGTGCGCGGGACTGGTCAAGGTCGGCGGTGCTGCCGACACCGCGCTCGTTGCGCAGGCCAATCTGGTCGTTGACGCGCAGGTGGGCTTGCAGGTTGTTCCTGGCCAGGGCTACCAGTTCACGGCGTTTGAGCACTTCCAGGTACACCTCGACTGCACGCAGGGCGACATCCTGGGCGACGGCCTGGGTGTAGTAGGCGCGGGAGGTGGAGACCGCTTCGGTGCGGCCCACTTCATTCGCGGTGTTGAAGCCGTCGAAGATCATCTGCCGCAGGCGCAGTTCGGACTGGGTGTAGTTGAGGGTTTCCTTGTTGTGGTTGCCCTCGGCACGGGTAGTGGTGTTGTCCGAACGCTGGCGGCCATAGCCGGCGACCAAATCCACGGAAGGGTAGTAGCCACCACGCGCAAACTTCACATCTTCATCGGCCGACAGCTTGCTGTTGCGATTGGAGCTGACTTGCGGATGGTAGTCCACGGCGCTCTGGACAGCCTCTGTGATCGACATCGCCTGTACGTTGGCACTCGCCAGGGCCAACAGTAATGCACTGGTGATGGGGTTCAAAACGCGCATGGTACATCTCCCTGATCCTGGAATTGATCCTGCTGCTCGCCAAAAAAATGACGATAAAGTTACCGCGTATAGTGTTGCAGGTTTTTAACAACACAGCTAAGTACATTCAACGCGATAGATAAGAAGATTTCTTCATATCAAGTTGCCATATAAGACATATATTGTCTAATTGGTTCGCGAAAAAAACACAGGCTGCGGCACCGTTAAAAGCCGTGAAAGCCAATGGATACAGGGTTCGTGCGCGGTTCCAGAACTATTTCGGATAAGAGAAATATCAGTTAGGCGAAATTGATATTTGGCGACAAAATATTGTCACTTTGGCTTCTGCAGAGTTTTCTGGCTGAGGATATACAGGCTTACCAGTACGGCGCTGGTCAACATGAAGGTGCGCGCCCAGAACAGCGGCACCAGATAGCACGACAGGCCGATGCTGGCCCACATCAGGCCGATGGCGTAGACCTTGCCCTTGAGGGGGATGCCTTCACCACTGAGGTAGTCGCGGATCCACGGCCCGAGCTTCGGGTGATGGACCAGCCAGTGGTGAAAGCGCGGCGAGCTGCGGGCAAAGCAGGCCGCCGCCAATAGCAGGAACGGGGTGGTGGGCAGTACCGGCAGGAAAATCCCCAACACCCCCAACGCGACGCTGAGCCAGCCGGTGGCCAGCAGCAGGTATCGCATAGGCGACTTAGTGGTGGCGTGGTTTGAGCAGCGCCGGCTTTTCGTCAGGGGCGTGCAGCAGCAGGAACAGCGCAGTCAGCGCTTCGGGGATCTGTACGATCATGTCGTCCTGCAGGTTGGCGTTGCTGGCGATATCGGCGAACTCTGGCTGCTCGTCGAACAGGCCCGAGCCGACCATGATCGGCAGCAGCATCTCGCTGACTTCTTCTTCGGCGTTCTCGAACCAGGCCTCTTCACGCAGGAATACGCCTTCCATGAAGCCGATGCACCAGCCGCGCAGGTCGGAATCGTCCGGCTCGTCGGTCAGGTCCAGGTCGCACGGCAGCTCGAACTCGTCGTCGCTGGCCAGCTGGCGGGCGATATGCGCCTTGAGCGCCACCAGGGTGGCTTCGATCTCGGTGCGCTGAGCGTCGCTGGCGTAGTGCGGCTCTTCGGCGAACAGGGCGTCGATCCATTCGCGCTCGGGCACTTCCTCGGCATTGATCGACAGGGCGGTGAGGTAGCCGTGGGCGGCGACATAGTCCAGCGCTTCTTCGTGCAGCTCGTCGGCGTCGAGGAAGGCTTGCAGGCGGGTCAGTTGCTCGGCGAAGGACATTACAGGGCTACCTTGGGGAATAAACGATACCGAATTCTAGCACCTTGCGACGGCGGCGGGGCAAAGGGAACGTCTATCGCCGTGGTGCCCTGCGCGGGGCGGTGCTGCGGTATACTCCGCGATTTTTCATCCAGGGGCAGGTTTTGCCGGCTGCCTGGCAAAAACCGCTTACGCATTTGGCGTGTGCGGGGCGGGTTTTTCGTCCAGCCTGTATCCAGGATGGTACGGCGATTTGTGGAGTTGCACATGCTCGAACAGGCTCAGCGCGTTCTCAAGGACGTCTTCGGCTACGACAGTTTCCGCGGGCGCCAGGCAGCGATCATCGACTGCGTGGCCAATGGCGGCGATGCCCTGGTGCTGATGCCTACCGGTGGCGGCAAGTCGTTGTGTTTCCAGGTGCCGGGGTTGTTGCGCCCAGGCCTGACGGTGGTGGTTTCGCCACTGATCGCGTTGATGGACGACCAGGTCGCCACGCTCGACGAACTCGGTGTGCCAGCTGCCGCGCTGAACTCCACGCTGACGCCGGAGCAGCAGCGTGACCTGGCCGGGCGCCTGCGCCGTGGCGAAGTGAAGATGCTGTACCTGGCGCCGGAGCGCCTGGTGCAGCCGCGCATGCTCGACTTCCTGCGCGACCTGGATATCGCGTTGTTCGCCATCGACGAGGCCCACTGCGTGTCGCAATGGGGCCACGATTTCCGCCCCGAATACCTGCAACTGGGCCAACTGGCCGAGCTGTTCCCGCATGTGCCGCGCATCGCGCTGACCGCCACCGCCGACATGCGCACCCGCGAAGAGATTGTCCAGCGCCTGCACCTGCAAGGCGCCGAGCGCTTCCTGTCGAGTTTCGACCGGCCCAACATCTTCTACCGCATCGTGCCCAAGGAGGCACCGCGCAAGCAGCTGATGGCCTTCCTCGGCGAGCGCCGCGGCAACGCCGGCATCGTCTATTGCCTGTCACGCAAGAAGGTCGACGAAACTGCCGCCTTCCTCTGTGACCAGGGCTTCCCGGCGCTGCCGTATCACGCCGGCCTGGCTGCCGAGACGCGCGCGGCCAACCAGCACCGCTTCCTCAACGAGGAAGGGCTGATCATGGTTGCCACCATCGCCTTCGGCATGGGTATCGACAAGCCCAACGTGCGCTTCGTCGCCCACCTTGACCTGCCCAAGTCGCTCGAGGCGTACTACCAGGAGACCGGCCGTGCCGGCCGTGACGGGCTGCCGTCCGATGCCTGGATGGCCTACGGGCTGCAGGACATGGTGATGCTCAAGCAGATGCTGCAGAACTCCGAAGGTGACGAGCGCCACAAGCGCATCGAGCAGCACAAGCTCGACGCCATGCTGGCCCTGTGCGAAGAAACCCGCTGCCGCCGCCAGTCGCTGCTGGCCTATTTTGACGAAACCCTCGAGCAACCGTGCGGGCACTGCGACAACTGTGTCGACCAGGTGCAGACCTGGGACGCCACCGAGCCGGCCCGCCAGGCGCTGTCGGCGGTGTTCCGCACCGGTCAGCGCTACGGCGTCGGTCACCTGGTCGACGTGCTGCTGGGCAAGGACACCGAGAAGGTGCGCAATTTCGGCCACGAGAAGCTCTCGGTGTTTGGCGTCGGCAAAGGCCTGGCCGAGGTCGAGTGGCGTTCGCTGTTCCGCCAGCTGGTGGCACGCGGCCTGGTCGACATCGACCTGGAGGGTTACGGCGGCCTGCGCCTGTCCGACAGCTGCCGGCCGCTGCTGCGTGGCGAGGTGACCTTGCAGCTGCGCCGAGACCTCAAGCCACAGACTACCGCCAAGACTTCGTCGTCCAGTGGCGGCAGCCCGGCCAGCCAACTGGTGCGTGCCGAAGAGCGCGAGCTGTGGGAAGCACTGCGCACCCTGCGGCGCAAGCTGGCCGAGGAGCACAGTGTGCCGCCCTACGTCATCTTCCCCGACTCGACGTTGCTGGAGATGCTGCGCAGCCAGCCGGTCAGCCTCAGCGACATGGCCCAGGTCAGCGGCGTGGGGGCGCGCAAGCTGGAGCGTTATGGCCAGGCCTTCCTCGAGGTACTGAACAACAGCGGCGGCACCGACGAGGCGCCGAAAGTGGTGCTGGACCTGCGCCACGAACTGGTCAGCCTGGCCCGCGCCGGGATGACCCCGGCGCAGATCGCCGGGCAGCTCAACTGCAGCGAGAAGAACGTCTACAGCCTGCTGGCCGAGGCGCTGGGCCGCCAGGAGCTGAGCCTGGAGCAGGCCCTGGACTTGCCGGAAGACCTGCTGATGGAAGTGCAGGATGCCTTCCTCGATGGCGAGGGCGAACTGCCACCGGTGTCGGCGATTGCGCCGCTGTTCGGGGCCCGGGTGCCGGAGGGCGTGCTCTACTGCGTGCGTGCGGCGCTGGCGGCCGAGTTCGAACTGTGAGTGGCGACAGGATCGAGGTCAGAACGGTTATCTGCTGACCTTCGTCATGTTTTTTGACGATTATCGAACATTCCAGGGTGCCCGAGCCTTGCCTCGTGGGACGGGCCATGGTTAGCTGCCTAATAATTAGATCTGTTCAATGAGTTGCTTATGCCCCTGACCGACAATCAACACCGCTTCGGCATGCAGCTGGCCCAGATGTCCCGCGGTTGGCGTGCCGAGCTGGACCGCCGCCTGGCCGGGCTCAACCTGTCCCAGGCGCGCTGGCTGGTGTTGCTGCACCTGGCCCGTTTCGAAGATGCCCCGACCCAGCGCGAGCTGGCCCAGAGCGTGGGTGTCGAAGGCCCGACCCTGGCGCGCCTGCTCGACAGCCTGGAAGCGCAGGGGCTGGTACGCCGGCAGGCGGTGCTGGAAGATCGGCGGGCGAAGAAGATTGTGCTGTGCCCGCCGGCCAAGCCGCTGATCGACCAGATCGAGACCATTGCCAATCAACTGCGGGTGGAGCTGTTCACCGGGGTGGACGAGGCGGAACTGCAGGTGTGCATGCGGGTGCATGCCAGGATCCTGGCCAACCTCGAAAAATCCTGAGGGGCCCTGGGGCCGCTTTGCGGCCTTCAAGTTGGCGCTGTCCCTGTGGGAGCGGCTTTAGCCGCGAACACCGGCGCAGCCGGTGCCATGCACCGCGTCGCCTGCTTCGCGGGTGAATCCGCTCCCACAGGGATCTCACCGGCCCTGAAAGCGATGAAGCCCTAGAAGGTATGCCCCAGGTTCAGGTACACCGCCTGCTCATGCGCACTGTTGGCCCCGTAACTCAGGTTCAATGGCCCCAGCGGCGTCTCCAGCCCCAGGAAGATGCTCGCCGCATTGATGTAGCCACTGTCGAATTCGTTATCGTTGTTCCACGCCCGCCCACGCTCCAGCGACCCGCCGATGTACAGCGGGAAGTCCAGCGGCACGTAGGCTCGTGGCGTCAGGCGGCGGTAGTAGACCATGCGCATCAGGCTCACGTTCTGCCCCGACACCGAGTCCTGGCGGAAGCCTGACAGCTCCCGCGCCCCGCCCAGCACGAAGCTCGATGTCACCACTTCGGTCTCATCCAGCGTGCGCCCGTAGCGCCCGCCCAGCACGAAGGTGTTCGGCCCGCTGCTGAGGGCCTTGTCCAGGTTGAACATCCACTGCCGGTAGTCCTGGTCGGAATCCAGCGACTGGTCATACTTGCGCAAGGTCAGGCCGATATCCTCGCCGCGGTGCGGGAAGTACACATTGTCGAGGGTGTCGAACGAGTACTTCAGCTCGTAGAAACCTTCGTTGAAACTGACCTTGGGCAGGTCCTGGTCGCCGATGCGCACCTCGGCCTCGCCCCAGGCCTTGCCCACGCCCAGGCGCACTTCACCGTTGGTGCCGATCTGCCGCCCCACGTTCAGGCCGAAGCCGTAACGCTCCAGGCGGTATTCGGCGACCGGGTCGTTGTCCAGGGTGGCTTCGATGTTTTGCGAACCGAAGTCCAGGTAGGGCGCGATGAAATAGCGCGAGCCCACGTCCAGCGGCTGGTAGAACTCGCTGTACAGTTCCTGCTGGTCGCCGATCTGGCCACGGGTCAGCCATTCGGCGCCGAGGCTGTTGATGCCGTTGACCCGGTAGCTGGCGCCCAGGTTGAAGGCGCTGTCGCCGCGCAGGTCGTCCGACAGGTTCAGGCCCAGGCGCAGGTAGTCGGTGCCACCGCGGCGGCCTCGGGCGTTGATCACCAGGGTGTTGTCGTCACCCTTGTGCACCACGCGGTACTGCACCCGGTCGAAGTAGTCCAGGCCATACAGCGTGCCCATGTCGGTCTGCAGGCGGTCCAGCTCCAGCGGGGCATTGATGGGCTGGCGGATGTACGAGCGGATGACGTCGTCGCTGACCTTGGAGTCGTTCTCGATCCTGATCGCGGTGATCGTCGGCGTGCGTTGGCGTGGCGAACGGGCCACGGCCAGGCTGCTGTCGCCTTCGGGCTGGCGCAGGGCGAGCAGGCGCGGGTCGAGCAGGCGGGTGGCGCGGTAGCCGGCCTCGATCATTTCCCGGGCGCGGCCAAAATCGGTGACGCCGAAGGCGGTCAGCGGCGGCTGGATGAGGATGTCGTCACGGTGCAGGCTGGCCAGTTGTTCCTCCGAGTTGCGCCGGGTCATCAGGGTGATCGACTGGTTGAGCACGTCGACCACCGTGGCCAGCTGCTTGCGGTCACGCAGCGGGGTGCCGATGTCGACCACGATGGCCAGGTCCACACCCATTTCGCGGGCAACGTCCAGCGGGATGTTGTCGACCATGCCGCCGTCCACCAGCAGCCGGCCGTCCAGCTCGACCGGGGCGAACACCGCCGGGATCGACATGCTGGCGCGGATCACCTGGGGCAGGTGGCCACGGCGGAACACTACCTTTTCGCCGCTGGCGATGTCGGTGGCCACTGCACGGAAGGGGATGGGCAGCTTGTCGAAGTCACGGGTGTCGGCGGTGTGCGCCAGCTTGCTTTCCAGCAGCAGCGCCAGGTTCTGGCCCTGGATCACGCCCAGCGGCAGGCCCAGGCTGCCGTCGTCGCGAAAACTGAGCTTCTGCTTGACCAGGAAGTCGCGGTCATCCTGCTTGCGCCGGAATGGCACGTCCTTGCGCGGCGGGGCATCGGACAGTGCCTGTTGCCAGTCGAGGGTGGTGGCGAGCTTTTCCAGCTCATCGACACTGTAGCCCGAGGCGTACAGGCCGCCGACCACTGCGCCCATGCTGGTGCCGGCGATGGCGTCGATGCGCACACCCTGTTCCTCCAGGGCCTTGAGCACTCCGATGTGGGCCAGGCCACGGGCCGCGCCACCCGACAGCACCAGGCCAACCTTGGGCCTGGCCGCTTCCGCGGCGAATACCGTGAGGGAGGTAAGGGTAAGCAGGAAACAGAACAGCAAACGGCGCATCGTGAGTCTCAAACCGTGGGCTAAAGACCGCTAGTATAAGCGGCCCCTCACCTGGAGATGCCTCACCATGGCCGACAGCAAACCGGAAATCGTCATCACATATTGCACCCAGTGCCAATGGCTGCTGCGTGCCGCCTGGCTGGCCCAGGAACTGCTCAGCACCTTCGCTGACGACCTTGGCCGAGTGGCGCTGGAGCCTGGCACCGGCGGTATCTTCCGCATCACCTGCAATGGTGTGCAGATCTGGGAGCGCAAGGCCGACGGGGGCTTCCCCGAGGCCAAGGTGCTGAAGCAGCGGGTGCGTGACCAGATCGACCCGCAACGCGACCTGGGCCACAACGACCGCTGAATCAGGCGCCCTCGGCCAGTGGCCGCTGCCTGGGCGGTTGCTCGGCGGCCAGGCGGCTGGACAGCACGATGGCGAAGATGATCAGTGCGCCGCCCAGCAGCATGCGCAAGGTCGGGGTTTCGGCGAACACCACCCAGGCCACGGCTATGCCGTAGACCGGTTCCATGGCGAACACCACGGCGGCGGTGCGCGCCTTGATCACCGACAGGCTGGCGACGAACAGGCTGTGTGCCACGCCGGTGCAGAAGATGCCGAGCAGGGCGATCCACAGCCAGTCCATGGTGGTTACGCCGGCCAGGTCCGGTGCTGCGAACGGCAGCAGGCACAAGCCCACCACCAGGTTCTGCCACAGCGCCGCCTGCACTGCGGGCAGGCGGCCGGAGCCGGCGCGGTTGGTGAGTGACAACAGGGAGAACAGCAGCCCCGACAGCAATGACCAGAGCAGGCCGCCGGTAGCTTCACTGGCCAGGTCGAATGCCGGTGTGACCAGCACCAGGCCAATGCTGACCAGCAATACCAGCACAGCCTCGTTGCGGCGGATGCGCTCGCGGAACAGCAGGCCTTCGAGGATTACGGTAAAGGCCGGGAAGCTGGCGAAGCCGAGGGTGGCGATGGCCACGCCGGCAACCTTTACCGCGATGAAGAAGCTGACCCAATGGCCGGCCAGCAGCACACCGCCGAGCAGCAGGCGGCGGGCGTCCTGGCCGCTCAGGCGTTGCCAGCCCGGCCCGGTCAGGCTGGCGAACAGGGCCAGGGCGAGCACGGCGAAGGCGGCGCGGCCGAAGACGATTATCGCCGGGCTGGCGCTGGTAGCCAGTTTGCCGAAGACGCCGGTGAGGCCGAAGAACAGCGCGCCGATATGCAGGGCCCCGAGGGCGGTGCGGTGGTTCATGGGTGGTCCTTGCTCAAGATCTCTACTGGCTGTGCCGGCCCTTTCGCGGGTAAACCCGCTCCCACAGGTACTGCACAGGCTTTGAAAGCGGTGCAGTACCTGTGGGAGCGGGTTTACCCGCGAAAGGGCCGGCACAGGCAAAGTGTACAGGCTCAGGCAAACGCGTTCTGTCGCAAGACTGGCGTCAGTTGTCGCCAGACTCTCGCCGCAATGCCAACGGCGTACACCCGAACGCCCGCAACATCGCCGCCGAAAACGCACTCTGCGAGCTGTACCCCACCTGCGCCGCAATCTCGCCCATCGGTAGCAAGGTCTGCACCACCAGGCGTCGCGCCTTGAGCAAGCGCCGCTGGCGAATGTAGTCCATCGGCGTCATCCCGCACTCCGCAGTAAAGCGCGCATGCAGGCGGGCACTGGACAACCCGGCGATGCGCGCCAGGTCAGCCACTTGCAGCGGATAGGCGGCATGCTGCTCGATATGCGCATCGAAGGCAGCATAGGGCAGGCGCTGGCTGGCGCTGACCCTGGCGGCCGCCGTGGGGTTGAGGCTGGCCAGCAGCAGCGCTGCCCCTTGCCGGGCAATCAATGGGTCATGCATGGGGCTGGCCGCCAGCCAGTCCACCAGCTGCTGCTGGCGCTCATCCAGGCCCAGGGCGCCGGGGCGGTCGAGCAGACGGCGGCTGGCATCGGCATGTTCGCCCAGTTGCTCGCGCAACCAGTGGTCCCCGGGCACATCCAGCACCAGGCAATCGCTGCCGCCATCGCTGGCGCAGGTGTGATGGGCACCCGCCGGTACCACGATCAGCCCCTGCCGATCGATCCCGGCGCCATGCCCCTGCACCTCGAACTCCAGGCGGCCGCGCAGGCCGAACACCAGTTGCGGGTGTTCGTGGCTGTGGGCGATCAGGCTGTCGCGGTAATGGCGCAGCGAGAGGATCGGGCCGGTGGTCATGGGTAGCGTCGTCCTCGCAGGGCAGAAGCGCATTGTGCCTCATTCCCTGCAACCCATCACTCGTAACGGTTTTGCCACTGCGCTGTCATCCGCGCCTGCCAGTCTCCAGCAAACTGCGCCGGAGCCTGCCCATGACCCATGCCGAACTGTCCCGCCCCTCGCGCAAGCAACGCGTGCGTACCCTGTGGATTTCCGATGTGCATCTGGGCACCCGCGACTGCCAGGCCGAACACCTGTCGCAGTTCCTCAAGGGGTACCAGGCCGACCGCATCTACCTGGTGGGCGATATCATCGATGGCTGGAAGCTGCGCGGCGGTATCTACTGGCCACAAGCCCACACCAACGTGATCCGCCGGTTGCTGACCATGAGCAAGCGGGGCACCGAGGTGATCTACGTCACTGGCAACCATGACGAATTCCTGCGCCGTTACTCCAGGCTGATCCTCGGCAACATCCAACTGGTGGACGAGGCCGAGCACCTCACCGCCGATGGCCGCCGCCTGCTGGTGATCCATGGCGACCAGTTCGACGTGATTACCCGTTACCACCGCTGGCTGGCGTTCCTCGGTGACCGTGCCTACGAGTTCACCCTGGTGCTCAACCGCTGGCTCAACCACTGGCGTGCCCGCTATGGATACGGCTATTGGTCACTGTCGGCGTACCTGAAGCACAAGGTCAAAGGCGCGGTGAACTTCATCAGCGACTTCGAGGATGCCATTGCCCATGAGTGCACCCGCCGTGGTTTTCACGGGGTGGTGTGTGGGCATATCCACCATGCCGAGATTCGCCAGGTGGGGGAGGTGGAGTACCTCAATTGTGGGGATTGGGTGGAATCGTGCACGGCGCTGATCGAGCATTGGGATGGCACGATCGAGCTTTATCGGCTGGCGCAGGCGCAGGCGCGAGAGGCGCAGGCAGCAGCGGCGGTGCGCGAACAGGCGTAGGGCTTGAGGGCCCTGGGGGCTGCAAAGCAGCCCCAAAAAATCTACAGGCTGATCTTGCCCAGCAGGATATCCCGAAACATCACGAAATCCCCTATCAGGCTGTACAGCGGATGGGTAAAGGTCGCTGGCCGGTTCTTTTCGAAAAAGAAATGCCCGACCCAGGCAAAGCCGTAGCCGAACACCGGCAAGGCCAGTAGCAGCAACCATTTGCCACTGCCAATGGTATAGGCCAGCAAAGCAATCACCAGGCTGGTGCCGACAAAGTGCAGGCGGCGACAGGTGGGGTTGCTGTGCTCCCCCAGGTAATAAGGGTAGAACTCGGCAAAACTGCGAAACTGCGCTGTGCGGTTCATGGCAGTGCTCCGGTATTAATACTTCTGGACAAGATGCACGGCGTGGAGCCTGATTCGAGTCTAGAGTGACTGGCGAGGCCTATCAGTGACAATAGGCGCCAATTGAATATCCGTGGGGTTCACCGCAGGAGCGGTCAGCATAAAATGCCTGTCATGAGCGAAAGAACCACGTCGGCCAGCTGGGCATCAGGGATCGTGAAGGCACTCGAACTGGAAGGGCTGGACTGCCGGGCCATGTTCAAGCAGCTGGGGCTGGATTTCGCTGCGCTCGACGACCCCGACGCGCGTTTCCCCCAGGACTCCATGACACGCCTGTGGCAACTGGCGGTGGAACTGTCGGGCAACGAGGCCATAGGCCTGAACATGGCGCGGGTGGTGCGCCCGGCATCGTTCCATGTGGTGGGTTATGCGTTGATGTCCAGCCGCACCCTGGCCGAAGGCTTCGAGCGCCTGGTGCGTTACCAGCGCATCATCGCCGAGAGCTCCGACCTCAGCTTCTCTCTCGGCCCCGAGGGCTATTCGCTGATCCTGACCGTACATGGCGACCATCTGCCGCCGACCCGGCACAGTGCCGAAGCATCGCTGGCCTGTGCGCTGGCGCTGTGCAGCTGGCTCAGCGGTCGGCCGGTGCAACCGCGCCGGGTGCTGGTGCAGGGGCCGCAGCCAAAGAATATCGAGCCGTACAAAGCGGCGTTTCATTCGCCGCTGGTGTTTGGTGCGCCGCACGATGCGCTGGTGTTCGAGCGCGCCGACATGGAGGCACCGCTGCCCACCGCCAATGAAGCCATGGCCATCCTGCATGACCGCTTTGCCGGCGAATACCTGGCGCGTTTCTCGGAAAGCCGGGTCACCCACCGCGTGCGCCAGGTGCTGTGCCGTATCCTGCCGCAGGGCGAGCCCAAGCGCGAAACCCTGGCTCAGGCCCTGCACCTGTCGCAGCGCACTTTGCAGCGGCGGTTGCAGGAAGAAGGCACCAGCTTCCAGACCCTGCTCGATGACACCCGCCGCGAACTGGCCGAACAGTACCTGGCGCAGCCAGGCATGACCCTGATGGAGACCGCCTACCTGCTGGGCTTTGCCGACCCCAGCAACTTCTACCGGGCGTTCCGCCGCTGGTACGATGCCACGCCTGGTGAGTACCGCGCGCGTCTGGGCGCGGAGCCCGAGGTGGTCAGTGGCGCCAGAACGCCGGCATGCACAACACTAGCACCGTGATGATTTCCAGGCGGCCGAGCAGCATGCCGCTGGCGAGAATCCACTTGGCAGCGTCCGGCAGCGTGGCGTAGTTGCCCGACGGGCCGATCACTTCACCCAGGCCCGGGCCTACACCCGAGACCGTGCCGGCAGCGCCAGTCAGGGCGGTCATCCAGTCTACGCCAAGCAACGACAGCAGCAGCGCCATGACGCATATGGTAATGGCGAAGAAGAACGAGAAGGTCAGGATCGAACGCACGATTTCTTCGTCGAGGCGGTGGCCGTTGTACTTCTGCTTGATCACCGCGCGCGGGTGGATCAGCTGGTTGAGGCTGGCCTTGAGCAGGATGTAGGCGACCTGGAAGCGGAAGATCTTGATGCCACCTGCCGTCGAGCCGGAGCAGCCGCCGACGAAGCCCAGGTAGAAGAACAGCATCAGCGAGAAGTTGCCCCACAGGCTGTAGTCACCCAGGGCGAAACCGGTGGTGGTGACCACCGAGGTCACGTTCAGCGCCACGTGGCGCAGGGCATCGAGCCAGTGCAGATTGGTGGTGGCCCAGTACCAGGTGCCAAGCACCAGCCAGGTGGCCACCAGCATGCCCAGCAAGCCTTGCACCTGCTGGTCGCGGATCAGTGCCTTGCGGTTGCCACGCAGGGTGGCCACGTAGAGGGTGAAGGGCAGGCTGCCGAGGATCATCACCACCACCGCGACCCAGTGCACGGCCGGGATATCCCACTTGGCCAGCGACTGGTCGGAGGTGGAAAACCCGCCAGTGGAGATCGCCGACATGGCGTGGTTGATTGCATCGAACGGGTTCATGCCGGCCCACCAGAAGCCCAGCGCGCCCAGGATCGAGAAGCCGACGTATACCCCCACGATCGACTTGGCGACCATGTGCGAGCGCGGCATGACCTTCTCCGAGCGGTCGGACGATTCGGTCTGGAACAGGCGCATGCCACCGATGCGCAGCAGCGGCAGGATCGCAACCGCCATGCCGATGAAGCCGATGCCGCCGAGCCAGTGCAGCATCGAACGCCACATCAGGATGCCTGGAGACATGTTATCGAGCCCGCTGAGCACGGTGGCACCGGTGGCGGTGATACCCGACATGCTTTCGAAGAAGGCGTCGGTGTAGCTGATGTGCTGGGTCAGCAGGAACGGCAGGGCGGCGAATACACACACCACCAGCCAGCTGCTGACGGTCAGCAGGTACATATCGCGCGGGCGCAGGTGCACATGCTCGGGGCGACCCTGAAGCACCAGGGCCAGGCCGGCGACAAAGGTGATCAGGCTCGACCAGAGGAACGACGGCATGTCACGGGTGCGTTCGAAGATCACCAGGGTCGCCATGGGCACTGCCATGCTGACGGCGAGGGTAATCAGGAAGATGCCGATGATGAAACCAATGATCCTTAAGGTCGGCAACGCCATGTGATCTGCTCTGACTCGAAACGGAAGGGCGCCATTCTACCTATGGGTCTGGTGATGTAAACGCTAGAATGGCCGCACATTTACCTGCCAGGAGGGTAGCCGATGGAGGCTCTCGACGCATTGCTCAACCGTGTTTCCGTGCCACGCCTGACCGACCCGGCGCCCAATGCCGCCCAGCGCGAGGCGCTGTTCCAGGCCGCCCTGCGCGCCCCGGACCACGGCCAGTTGCGGCCGTGGCGGTTCCTCACCATCGAAGGCCAGGGCCGCGAGAAGCTGGGTGAGCTGTTCGCCGAAGCGTTGCAGCACAAGGGGGATGCCAGCCAGGCTGCCCTGGACAAGGCCCGCGCCATGCCCCTGCGGGCGCCGTTGCTGATCGTGGTGATTGCCAAGCTGCAGGATCACTTCAAGGTGCCCAGGTCCGAGCAGCGGCTGGCGGCGGGCTGTGCGGCGCACGGCATCCTGATTGCGGCGCATGCGCAAGGTATCGGTGCGGTGTGGCGTACCGGGGATATGGCCTTCGATGCCCACGTGCACAAGGGCTTGGGGCTGGCCGAGAACGAGGAACTGATCGGTTACCTGTATGTTGGTACGCCGCTGACCGAGCCGCGTACGGCGCCCATTCTGGAAACCGCTGATTTCGTAAGTGCCTGGGGCGAGTAACGCAGCCTTGGGCTGATTGCTTTATCAGGGCTGCTGGCCCTTTCGCGGGTAAACCCGCTCCCACAGGGACGGCGCAGGCTTCAAGCTTGCACTTTCCCTGCGGGAGCGGGTTTACCCGCGAAGAAGGCCAGAGGCCTTTACATTATCAACTGCCGGTTGCCTCAGTCACAGGCAGCTCCAGCCGAGCTACAAATCCACCCTGCGGATGGTTCTCCAGCACCAGGCTGCCACCATGCCGCTCGGCCGCCTTGCGTGCAATCGCCAGCCCCAGCCCATGCCCCGGCGCGTCCTGCCCCGGCGCACGGAAGAACGGCTCGCCCAACTGCGCCAGGTGCTCCGCCGCTGCCCCAGGCCCATGGTCGCGCACGCTCAACACGATACGCTCCTGCTCGCGCACGGCGCTGATTTCGATCGGCTGGCCCGGCGGGTTGAAGCGCAGGGCGTTGCGTAGCAGGTTGTCCACGGCACGCTCGATCAGTGTGGGCCAACCCTGCAAGGTCAACCCAGGCTGTGCCTCCAGGCGCACGTCCTGCTCCGGTGCGCTGAGCTGGGCGTCCTTGCGCACGCTGCCGAGCAGGGCATTGAGGTCTACCGGTTCGGCGTGAGCCTGTTCGGCATCGACCCGCGCCAGGGCGAGGATTTCGCTGATCAGGTCTTCCAGGCGGTCACATTCGCGAGTCAGGCGTGGCCACAGGGCTTCACGTTGCTCGGGCTCGGCGCGCTCGGCCAAGGCCAGGGCGATGCGCAACCTGGCCAGTGGTGAGCGCAGTTCATGGGACACATCGCGCAGCAACTGGCGCTGGCTGCCGATGGTGCTTTGCAGGCGCGCACCCATCTTGTTGAAGTCCTTGGCCAGCACGCCGAACTCGTCACGCCGCGCCGCCAGCTGCGCCAGGCTGTTCTGCTGGTAGGTGGTCTGGCCCAGGTCATGCACGGCGCTGCGCAGGCGGCTGAGCGGGCGGGTGATGGACAGGGTCACCAGCAGGCTGAACAGGGTCAGCACCACCAAAGCAATGCCCAGCGCACTGAGCGGCCACAACAGGCTTTCGCGGTGCCAGGCATCCAGCGCCGGGTGGGGGATGCGGTAGATCAGCAGGTAGGTCTCGCCGGTGTCGGGGCTGGTGTATTCCTCGGTCAGCCGGCGCCACGGCAGGCGCCGCTGGTCATTGTGCTGGCGTGCCTCGAAGGCCGCCGCACGGCGCGGGAAGGTGCCGGGCACCACGGCTTCGCCACTGTCATCGAGCACCTGCACGTCGATCTTGTAGCGGTCCTTGCGCCGTTCCAGGAAGTGCTGTGCCGAAGCCAGGCCTTCCTGCTCGTAATGCTTGGCCCACTTGCTGGCCAGGGTATTAAGGCCCGGGTGGCGGCTGAGGATCCAGGCGTCCTGGTTGAGCATATGGCCCAGCAGGATCGACAGGCCCGCAACCAGGGTGATGGCCAGCCAGAAACTGGCCAGGATGCGCCAGAACAGTGAACGCAAGTGCACCTCCTGCAAACGAGAAACGCCCGGCTCGCACTGAGGCGGGCCGGGCATCGGGCGGACAGCTTACTGGGCCTTGTTGCCTTTTTCAGCTTTCCAGGCCTGGAACTCCTGCCATTCTGCTTTCTGTGCGGCGCGTTCCTTCTGCAGTTCGTCGAACTTCTTCTGCTGCTCAGGCTTGAGCAGGGCACGGACCGCGCTGTCGGTCTTGTCGCGGTTGGCCTGCAGTTCGTCCTTCATCGCTTTCTGGTCGGCGGCCGGCAGCTTGGACAGGTAGCGCTCGGTGATGTCGCGGCGCTGTTTCATCTGCTCGCCCATCAGCTTGCCGATCTGCTGGCGCTGGTCACGGCTCAGGTCCAGTTGGTGGAAAGGCGCATCACCGCGATGATGCGGGCCGTCGTGGCGCGGGCCGCCTTCAGGCATGGCCATGGCCACGGTCGGCAGGGCGGCGGCGAACATCAGGGCGATAAGGGTCTTGCGCATGGTGTCTCTCCTTTACATAGGCCGGTGGTTACCGGATGAGCACAGTCTAGGGAGATCACCGTCAAGCGCGGTCAGCGGATGGTAAAGGCTCGGTAAAGATGTTCAGAGGCAGTAGTAATAGCCGCGGCTGCGCAGGGCGACGATGCGTGGCCGGCCATCGGCGTGGGGGCCGATCTTCTTGCGCAGGTTGCTGACGTGCATGTCCAGGCTGCGGTCGTACAGGGTCAGCTTGCGGCCCAGGCCGATCTGCGCCAGTTCCTGCTTGTCCAGCGGCTCGCCGGGTTGGCGCAGCAGGGCCTCGAGAATGCGGCTTTCGGACAGGGTCAGGGTCATTTCGCGGCCATCGATGCTGGCCACGCCACGAGCCGGGCTGTAGACCAGGTCGCCCAGTTCCACCTGGCTGGTGGTGGCGGTGGGGTGGCTGCGGCGCAGCACGGCACGCAGGCGAGCGGTGAGTTCACGCGGGTCGCAGGGTTTGGCCAGATAGTCATCGGCGCCCAGTTCCAGGCCGAGGATGCGGTCCAGCGGCTCGCCGCGGGCCGAGAGCATCAGCACCGGCAGCTCGGCATGCTCGCTGCGCAACTGCTTGAGCAGTTCCAGGCCACTGCCGTCGGGCAGCATCACGTCCAGCACCACGGCTGCCGGGGCATGCGTAGCCAGGGCCTGGCGGGCGCTCTGGCCATCGTGGCAGGCGCGCACGGTAAATCCCTCCTGGGTCAGCCAGCTGCCGAGCAGCTCGCACAGCTCCTGGTCATCATCAATCAGTAACAGCTCGCTCATGACTCACTCAATTCAACCATTGACGGCGGCTAAATCGGCCCGCCAGTGGCAAAGATACCGCAGACTGATGGCAACAGTATAACTGCTGGTACCGCGTGGCCTTCTTCGCGGGTAAACCCGCTCCCGCAGGGAAAGTGCAAGCTTGAAGCCTGCGCCGTCCCTGTGGGAGCGGGTTTACCCGCGAAGAAGCCCACGCGGTCTCAGATCAAGGCAGTACTTGCTTGAACGGCTTGACCACCACCTTGTCGTACACACCGGCCGCAATGTAAGGGTCGGCATCGGCCCAGGCCTGTGCCGCAGCCAGCGATTCGAACTCGGCAACGATCAGGCTACCGCTGAAACCCGCTTCGCCCGGGTCGTTGCTGTCGATGGCCGGGTGCGGGCCGGCCAGTACCACGCGGCCCTCGGCCTTCAGCTGCTGCAGGCGTTCGATGTGCGCCGGGCGGGCAGCCAGGCGCTTTTCCAGGGAGTTTGCGACGTCGCTGGCGATGATGGCGTAGAGCATGTCAATCCTTGGGTTTGGAGGTAGATGGGTCGTCGTGCAGGTGGCGCGACAGGTACACGCCCTGCGCCACCAGGAATATCACGGTCATGCCCAGGCTGCCGAACACCTTGAAGTCGACCCAGAAGTCCTGGAAGGTGAAGGCGACGAACAGGTTGGCCGCGCCGCAGAACAGGAAGAAGCCGATCCATGCCAGGTTCAGGCGGGCCCAGATGGCATCGGGCAGGCTCAGGGCGTGGCCCATGATGCGCTTGATCAGCACCCGGTCGCCGACGAAGTGGCTGCCGGCGAAGCCCAGGGCGAACAGCCAGTTCACCACCGGCGCCTTCCACTTGAGGAAGGTTTCGCTGTGGAAGGTCAGGGTCAGGCCGCCGAACACCAGGCAGGCCACCAGGGTCAGCCACTGGCCCTTTTCCAGCTTGCGCTGGCGCAGGAACAGCGCGCCGTAGACCACCAGCGAGCTGATGATCAGCATGGCCGTGGCGCTGTAGATACCACCGAATTCGAAGCTGTGGCCGGCGACTTCCATAGGGCGCGGGTCGAGCTTGTAGACGATGAAGAACAGCAGCAGCGGGATGAAATCGATGAATTGTTTCACAATGGCAGCCAGAATCGGGATGTGACGGCATAATAACAAACATCGATTCCAGCGAAAGCGCTCCTCCATGAATGTTGATCTGCACTGTCACAGCACGGCCTCCGACGGCGCCCTGTCGCCCTCGACACTGGTCGCCCGGGCCCATGAGCACGGGGTGCAAACGCTGGCACTGACCGACCATGACACCATCGAAGGCCTGCCCGAGGCGCGCCAGGCCTGCTGCGACAAGGGCATGCACTGGGTCAGCGGGGTGGAGCTGTCGTGCACCTGGGGTGGCGCGACCATCCATGTGCTGGGCTACGACTTCCCGCTCGACGCACCGCCCCTGCTGGCGGCGATCGAAGCGCTGCACCGTGGCCGCTGGTTGCGCGCCGAAGAAATCGACAAACGGCTGGCGGCCAAGGGCATGCCCGGTACCCTCGAAGGCGCCCGCGCCGTGCAGCACGAGCTGGGCGATAGCGGCAATGCGCCGGCGCGCCCGCATTTTGCCGAGTACCTGGTGCGTGCCGGGCACGTCAAGGACCGCGGCGAGGCGTTTCGCAAATGGCTGGGCGCCGGCAAGCTGGGGGACGTCAAGCAGCACTGGCCGACCCTCGATGAAACCGTCGCCACCCTGCGCCAGTCCAATGCCTGGGTGAGCCTGGCGCACCCCATGCACTACGATCTGACCCGCAGCAAGCGCAGAAGGCTGATTGCCGACTATATTCAGGCAGGCGGGCAGGCACTTGAAGTGGTCAACGGAATGATGCCAGCCGAGCAGGTGGGCACGATGTCCATCCTCACCCGTGAGTTCGGCCTGCTGGCAAGTGCCGGCAGTGACTTCCACGGCCCCGGCACCTGGGGCGAGATCGGTGCCTACCGGCCTTTGCCCGAGGACCTGCCACCCCTGTGGCGCCGATTCAGCCATGAACAGCCTTTGGCGGTATGAACAGGACGACTACGTGAGCCAATTTTTCCAGATTCATGCGGAGAATCCGCAGGTGCGCCTGATCAAACAGGCCGTCGAGATCATTCGCAAGGGTGGCGTGGTGGTGTATCCGACCGACTCGGCCTATGCCCTGGGGTGCCAGATCGGTAACAAGGCAGCGATCGAGCGGGTGCGCCGCCTGCGTGGCCTGGACAAGACCCACAACTTCACCCTGATGTGCTGCGACATGTCGCAGTTGGGGTTGTATGCCAAGGTCGACACTGGCACTTTCCGCCTGCTCAAGGCCCATGTGCCCGGGCCTTACACTTTCATTCTCAATGGTACCCGCGAGGTCCCGCGCCTGCTGCTGCACGAAAAACGCCGCACCATCGGCCTGCGCGTGCCGGACCATGCCATCACCTTGGCCTTGCTGGCCGAGCTGGGCGAGCCGCTGATGAGCGTGAGCCTGATCCTGCCGGGTGATGACGAGCCGATGACCGACCCTCACGAGATCCGCGAGCGCCTGGAGCATCATGTCGACCTGGTAATCGACGGCGGTTTCGGTGACCTCAAGGCATCGACCATCATTGACCTGTCCGGCGATGAACCGGAACTGGTCCGTGAAGGCTGCGGCGACCCCACGCCATTCCTGGTCAACGCGTGAGCCAGGTGGAAACGCCCGAGGCACCGGCCGAACAGGCCGAGACGCCTCGGCAGCTGCAACTGGCCCTGGTCTATGGCGAAGCCCTGACCGAGCTGCCGCTGGACCTGTACATCCCGCCGGACGCCCTGGAAGTCATCCTCGAAGCCTTCGAAGGCCCGCTGGACCTGTTGCTGTACCTGATCCGCAAGCAGAATATCGACATCCTCGACATCCCGGTGGCGGAAATCACCCGCCAGTACATGGGCTACGTGGAGCTGATGAAGAGCGTGCGCCTGGAGCTGGCCGCCGAGTACCTGGTGATGGCGGCCATGCTGGCCGAGATCAAGTCGCGCATGTTGCTGCCGCGCTCGGCCGACGTCGAGGAGGAGGAGGGTGACCCGCGCGCCGAACTGATCCGCCGCCTGCAGGAATACGAGCGCTTCAAGGCCGCCGCCGAAGGCATCGATGCGTTGCCACGGGTTGGCCGCGAGGTGGTGGTGCCGCGCCTGGAGGCGCCGCAGGCCAAGGTGCGCAAGCTGTTGCCCCAGGTCAGCCTGGAAGAGCTGCTGGTGTCGATGGCCGAGGTGATGCGCCGCAACGACCTGTTCGAAAGCCACCAGATCACCCGCGAGACCTTGTCCACCCGCGAGCGCATGAGCCAGGTGCTGGAACGCCTGAAAGGCGGCGGTTTCGTGCCATTCGTCGAGCTGTTCGCCGCCGAGGAGGGCAAGCTGGGTGTGGTGGTGACCTTCATGGCGATTCTTGAGCTGGTGAAGGAATCGCTGATCGAACTGGTGCAGAATGAACCTTTCGCCGCCATTCACGTGCGGCTCCGCCCGGCGCTTGTTGAAGAACCTGATGAACCTGAATGAACCCCGCGACCTGGCGTCGCTGATCGAAGCCTTTCTGCTGGCTTCGGGCAAGCCGCAATCCCTGGAGCGCCTGTACGAACTGTTCGAAGAGGCCGAGCGCCCCGAACCCAAGGTGTTCAAGCAGGCCCTGGAGGTGCTGGGTAAGTCGTGTAACGGCCGCGCTTTCGAGTTGAAGGAAGTGGCCAGCGGCTACCGCCTGCAAATTCGCGAGGACTATGCCCCTTGGGTCGGGCGCCTGTGGGAAGAGCGCCCGCAACGTTATTCACGTGCGCTGCTCGAGACTCTGGCCCTGATCGCCTATCGCCAGCCCATCACCCGGGGCGAAATCGAGGATGTGCGTGGCGTGGCGGTGAACAGCAACATCATCAAGACCCTGATGGAGCGCGAGTGGATCCGCGTGGTCGGCTACCGCGAAGTGCCCGGCCGGCCGGCGATGTTTGCCACCACCAAGGCGTTTCTTGACCACTTCAACCTCAAGAGCCTGGATGAGCTGCCGGCCTTGGCCGAGCTGCGCGAAATGGAGCCGGAGCCGCTGCTCGACCCGGACGATGCGCCGGTGCCGGCCCACTTGCAGGCGTTGGCCGATGCCAGCCTTGGGGAGGAGGAAGAGGTTGTTGAGCCGAAGGAGGAAACCAGCTTCCGAAGCTTGCTGGTGGAACTGGATGCCATGGAAGAAGGGCTGAAGACCGATTTTGATGATTTGCGTGAGGAAGAGCCTGAGGCCTCGGTGGAGGAAGAGGGCAAGTCACTGCCCTGATTCCTTTGTTGTCTGTACTGGCCTCTTCGCGGGCACGCCCGCTCCCACAGGGATATCACAGGTCCTGAGGGCTGCGCTATACCTGTGGGAGCGGGCGTGCCCGCGAAAGGGCCGGTACAGACAACACATCACCATTAGGCAGAAACCCCTCGCAAAGCCCACAAAACCCTCTACCCTCCAGTGCGTTCCCCCGCCGAACCGCGTATGATGCGCGGCCTTTTGGCGCGTTCGTCGCCAGAACCCTTATTTCATTCCTACACCGGGAGGTGCCCAGATGAGTGAGCAAGACCTGCAAGATACCGAAATCACCCCTCCATCCGGCGAAAAGCTGCAGAAAGTGCTGGCGCGCATCGGCGTTGGCTCGCGCCGTGACGTCGAAGCCTGGATCAGCCAGGGCCGCATCAAGGTCAACGGTGTCGAGGCCACCCTCGGCCAGCGCGTCGACCTGCACGACGCCATTGCCGTGGATGGCAAGCTGATCAAGCGCGAAGAGGCCGCCGAGGCCACCCGCCGGGTGATCATGTACAACAAGCCCGATGGCGAAATCTGCACCCGTGACGACCCGGAAGGCCGCCCGACCGTGTTCGACCGCCTGCCACGGCCCAAAGAAGGCCGCTGGATCAACATCGGCCGCCTCGACATCAACACCACCGGCCTGCTGCTGTTCACCACCGACGGTGAACTGGCCAACCGCCTGATGCACCCGTCCTACGAGATGGACCGTGAATACGCGGTACGTGTGCGGGGTGAGGTCGACGACGAGATGATCGAGCGCCTGAAGGCCGGCGTGATGCTGGAAGATGGTCCGGCCAAGTTTACCGACATCCAGAAAGCTCCCGGTGGCGAAGGCTTCAACCACTGGTACCACTGCGTGGTGATGGAAGGCCGTAACCGTGAAGTGCGTCGCCTGTGGGAGTCCCAGGGCATGGTGGTCAGCCGCCTGAAGCGCGTGCGTTTCGGCCCGGTGTTCCTCAACTCCGACCTGCCGATGGGCCGCTGGCGTGAAATGACCCAGGGCGAAATCGACATCCTCGCCGCTGAAGTGGGCCTGCAGCCGGTGGCGCTGCCAGCCATGAAGCTCAAGGCCAAGGACAAGATGGAGCGCCTGCAGCGCAAGTCCACCCGTCCGCTGGGCCGTGGCGAGCGCGTGCGCAACCTGCGCCCGGCTCACGAAGGCGCTGCAGCCGAGCAACGCCCGGCGCGCCAGCCGCGTGAAGAGTCTCCACGCAAGAGCGGCCGTGGCAGCACCGTGGCCGAGCGCCCGAGCGAGATGCGCAAGCGTCCGGGCAAGCCTGAAGGCGACAAGCCGGCAGGCCGTGGCCGCGGCAAGCCGCGTGGCTGATTGGCCTGTGCAGCAATGAGAAACCAGCCTTCGGGCTGGTTTTTTTATGCCTGTGAGAATTTGGGGGCTGCTGTGCAGCCCATCGCGACACAAGGCCGCTCCCACAATAAAACGCGTCACATGCGGGAGCGGCCGTGTGTTGCGAAAGGGCCGCAAAGCGGCCCCAAGATATTGAACAAAAAGAAATTTTCGGACAACTGGCAAGTTCTCGAACCACCCTGTAAAGAAATTTGTACATTTGTGGCCGAATTCAGCCCTGATTTCAGATTGATCCCGGCTGTGTAAACAAACCTTGCCGCTGCCAACGCGCCAAAGCCGCCGCCCCGCCCCCGCCCACCCTTGCTCAAACCCCCGCCCCACGGTGTTATAGCCGTCATTGCCGTGTGCAAAAGCCTGTCCACAGAGCCAGGCTGACAAAACAACAAATGGAGGCGCCATGTACGCCGATCACTCCGCCTTTCTAGGCCCACACCACAGGATCGCTGCGTTTTTTCCCAAGGAAACGATGCAACGCGTTGACGCCTGCGCGTTTGCAGGGGTATACAGTGCGCCGCGTTTTACCTGTGACTCCTTTGCGTACCGCGCACTCTTGATCACGCCTGGTTGACCCGCCCCGGCGGCACCTGAGGTCAAGAAACCCAAGGTAATCACCTTGCCCATTCCGCTGCGCCACGAGCGCGGTGGGTCCGATTCCGTCACAGATAAAAACAATGCAGGTGACTTCGTTCATGAGTGGACAAAACATGCATTCAGGCGAGCTCAAGCGGGGCCTGAAGAACCGCCATATCCAGTTGATCGCCCTCGGTGGTGCGATTGGTACCGGCCTGTTCCTCGGCTCGGCAGGCGTGATGAAATCCGCTGGCCCGTCGATGATCCTTGGCTACGCCATCTGCGGCTTCATCGCCTTCATGATCATGCGCCAGCTCGGCGAAATGATCGTCGAAGAGCCGGTGGCCGGCTCGTTCAGCCATTTCGCCCACACCTACTGGGGTGGTTTCGCCGGCTTCCTGTCAGGCTGGAACTGCTGGGTGCTGTACATCCTGGTGGGCATGTCGGAGCTTTCGGCGGTCGGCAAGTATGTTCACTACTGGTGGCCGGAGATCCCCACCTGGGTCACGGCGGCAGCGTTCTTCGTGCTGATCAACGCCATCAACCTGATGAACGTGAAGTTCTTCGGTGAGGCCGAGTTCTGGTTTGCCATCATCAAGGTGGTGGCCATCGTCAGCATGATCGGCCTGGGTGCCTACCTGCTGACCAGCGGCAGCGGCGGCCCTGAAGCCACCGTGGCCAACCTGTGGTCGCATGGCGGCTTCTTCCCCAACGGTGTCAGCGGGCTGGTGATGGCCCTGGCCTTCATCATGTTCTCCTTCGGTGGCCTGGAAATGCTCGGTTTCACCGCCGCCGAGGCCGACAAGCCGAAGACCGTGATCCCCAAGGCGATCAACCAGGTCATCTACCGTATCCTGATCTTCTATGTCGGTGCCCTGGTGGTGCTGCTGTCGCTGACCCCGTGGGACAACCTGGTCGCCAGCATCGATGCGTCCGGTGGCAGCTACGGCAGCAGCCCGTTCGTACAGGTGTTCTCGCTGCTGGGCAGTGACGTGGCCGCCCACCTGTTGAACTTCGTGGTCCTGACTGCGGCACTGTCGGTGTACAACAGCGGCACCTACTGCAACGCCCGCATGCTGCTGGGCATGGCCGAACAAGGTGACGCCCCGGCGGCGCTGGCCAAGGTCGACAGCCGCGGTGTACCGGTGCGCTCGATCCTGGTGTCGGCAGCCGTGACCCTGATTGCCGTGCTGCTCAACTACCTGATGCCGTCGAACGCGCTGGAACTGCTGATGTCGCTGGTGGTGGCCACCCTGGTGATCAACTGGGCGATGATCAGCTACTCGCACCTGAAGTTCCGCCAGCACCTGGACCGCACCGGCCAGAAGCCGCTGTTCAAGGCGCTGTGGTACCCCTATGGCAACTACATCTGCCTGGCGTTCGTGGTGCTGATCCTGGGCATCATGCTGATGATCCCGGGTATCCAGGTTTCCGTGTATGCAATCCCGGTGTGGCTGTTCGCCATGTTCGTGGCCTACATGATCAAGCCGCGTCGCAAGGCGCAGGCTGTTGGGGCTGCTGGTAGCGTGGCCCGATAAGGCGCTACAGGTAGCGTATGAAAAACCCGAAGTCAGGAACTGGCTTCGGGTTTTTTATTGCCTGTACCGGCCTCTTCGCGGGTAAACCCGCTCCCACAGGGATATCACCTGACCCGAGAGCAGCGCTACATCTGTGGGAGCGGGTTTACCCGCGAAGAGGCCGGCACAGCCAGAAATCAGATCTGCTCCAGCAACCAGCTACGAAACGCCCGCAGCGACGGCAACGCCTCATTCCTCGGCGGGTAGATCAGGTAATAACTGCGCTGGCTGGCAAATGCCCCCCCGGGGCTGTACAGCTCACCCTTGGCCAGTTCCTCCTCCACCAGTATGCGCGGCACCAGGCCGATGCCAATCCCGGCTCGTACCGCCTGGATCAGGTGCGAGGTCAGTTCGAAGCTCGGCCCCAGGCGCATCGCCCGGTGCGCCAGGCCATGGTGCGAGAACCACTCGCCCCAGGCATGCGGGTTGTTGGCCACATTCAGCAGCACCTCTTCACTGATGCGTGCCGGGCTCCAGCCCTGGCTGTCCGCGCCAGCCTCCGGCGGCAATATCACCACCAGTTCCTCGGCATGCAGCCGATGACAGACCAGCCCCGGCAGGTCGTGGCTGGCCACGCCGATGGCGGCGTCGATTTCGCTGGTGTCGAAGTTGATGGCTTCGATGCGTGAATGAATGTGCACCAGCATGCCCGGGTGGGCGCTGTAGAACGCATGCAGCCGTGGTAGCAGCCATTTCGAGCCGAAGGTGGGCAGGGTGGCCAGGCGCAAGGTGCCCACCCCCGACTGGTAGGCCAGTGCCTGCAAGGTGGCGCTGCGGATGCGCCCCAGTGCCTCGCTGAGCTCGCGCTGGTACAGGCGACCTACATCGGTCAGCTGCACCTGGCGCCCTTCGCGGCGGAACAGGGTCAGGCCCAGCTGCTGCTCCAGTGCCTGCACCTGGCGGCTGACCGCGCTCTGGGTCAGCGACAGCTCGGCGGCGGCGCGGGTGTAGCTTTCATGCCGGGCGGCGGCCTCGAAAGCCAGCAGCAGCGACATGGATGGGGTCAGGTGGCGGTAATTCATTCATGAAAGTCATCGATAGCGGCAGGATTATCCGTTTGCCCCTGAAGCGAAACTACAGGAACATTGGCTTATACGTCATCCCTGCATGTCATTATCCATGCCGGAACGACAGGAATCCCGTGATTAGCCAATATCAAGAGGCCATCCTTCGATGATCGCCCAGCTGCCGACCATTGCCCCGAGCGCCAATTACCCCGAATTCCTCGAAGCCCTGCGCAACAGCGGCTTCCGTGGCCAGATCAGTGCCGACTACGGCACCCGCACGGTGCTGGCCACCGACAACTCGATCTACCAGCGCTTGCCGCAGGCGGCGGTGTTCCCGCTGGACGCCGACGATGTGGCGCGGGTCGCCACGCTGATGGCCGAGGCGCGCTTCCAGCAGGTCAAGCTGACCCCGCGCGGCGGTGGCACCGGCACCAACGGCCAGTCGCTGACCGACGGTATCGTCGTCGACCTGTCGCGGCACATGAACAAGATCCTCGAAATCAACGTCGAGGAACGCTGGGTACGGGTGCAGGCCGGTACGGTCAAGGACCAGCTCAACGCCGCGCTCAAGCCGCACGGGCTGTTCTTCGCCCCCGAGCTGTCCACTTCCAACCGCGCCACTGTCGGCGGCATGATCAACACCGATGCCAGCGGTCAGGGCAGCTGCACCTATGGCAAGACCCGTGACCACGTACTGGAACTGCACAGCGTGCTGCTCGGTGGCGAGCGCCTGCACAGCCTGCCGATCGACGATGCCGCGCTGGAACAGGCCTGTGCCGCGCCCGGCCGGGTCGGCGAGGTGTACCGCATGGCGCGCCAGATCCAGGAAACCCAGGCGGATCTCATCGAAACCACCTTCCCCAAGCTCAACCGTTGCCTGACCGGCTATGACCTGGCGCACCTGCGCGACGAGCAGGGCCGCTTCAACCTCAACAGCGTGCTGTGCGGTGCCGAGGGCTCGCTGGGCTATGTGGTCGAGGCCAAGCTTAATGTGCTGCCGATCCCCAAATATGCCGTGCTGGTCAACGTGCGCTACACCAGCTTCATGGATGCCCTGCGTGACGCCAATGCGCTGATGGCGCACAAGCCGCTGTCGATCGAGACCGTCGACTCCAAGGTGCTGATGCTGGCGATGAAGGACATCGTCTGGCACAGCGTCGCCGAGTACTTCCCGGCCGACCCCGAGCGCCCGACCCTGGGCATCAACCTGGTGGAGTTCTGCGGCGACGAGCCGGCCGAGGTCAATGCCAAGGTGCAGGCGTTCATCCAGCACCTGCAGAGCGACACCAGCGTCGAGCGCCTGGGCCACACCCTGGCCGAGGGTGCCGAAGCGGTAACCCGCGTCTATACCATGCGCAAGCGTTCGGTGGGCCTGCTGGGCAACGTCGAGGGTGAGGTACGCCCGCAACCGTTCGTGGAAGACACCGCGGTACCGCCAGAGCAACTGGCCGACTACATTGCCGACTTCCGTGCGCTGCTGGATGGCTACGGCCTGGCCTACGGCATGTTCGGCCACGTCGATGCCGGCGTGCTGCACGTGCGCCCGGCGCTGGACATGAAGGACCCTGCCCAGGCCGCACTGGTCAAGCCGATTTCCGACGCCGTGGCGGCACTGACCAAAAGCTACGGAGGCTTGCTGTGGGGCGAGCACGGCAAGGGCCTGCGCTCGGAATACGTGCCGGAGTACTTCGGCGAGCTGTACCCGGCGCTGCAGCGCCTGAAGGGCGCTTTCGACCCGCACAACCAGCTCAACCCGGGCAAGATCTGCACCCCGTTGGGCAGTGCCGAGGGCCTGACCCCGGTCGATGGCGTGACCCTGCGCGGCGACCTCGACCGTACCATCGACGAGCGCGTGTGGCAGGACTTCGGCAGCGCCGTGCACTGTAACGGCAACGGCGCCTGCTACAACTACGACCCCAACGACGCCATGTGCCCGTCGTGGAAGGCCACCCGTGAACGCCAGCACTCGCCCAAGGGCCGCGCCTCGCTGATGCGCGAATGGCTGCGCCTGCAGGGCGAGGCGAACATCGACGTGCTGGCGGCAGCGCGCAACAAGGTGTCCTGGCTCAAGGGCCTGCCGGCGCGGCTGCGCAACAACCGCGCGCGCAGCCAGGGCCAGGAAGACTTCTCCCATGAGGTGTACGACGCCATGGCCGGCTGCCTGGCGTGCAAGTCGTGCGCCGGGCAGTGCCCGATCAAGGTCAACGTGCCGGACTTCCGCTCGCGCTTCCTCGAGCTGTACCACGGCCGCTACCAGCGCCCGTTGCGTGACTACCTGATCGGCTCGCTGGAGTTCACCATCCCGTACCTGGCCCATGCGCCCGGGCTGTACAACGCGGTGATGGGCTCAAAGTGGGTGAGCAAGCTGCTGGCCGACAAGGTCGGCATGGTCGACAGCCCGCTGATCAGCCGCTTCAACTTCCAGGCTACCCTGACCCGCTGCCGCGTCGGCGTGGCCAGCGTGCCGGCCCTGCGTGAACTGACCCCGGCCCAGCGCGAGCGCAGCATCGTGCTGGTGCAGGATGCCTTTACCCGTTACTTCGAGACGCCGCTGTTGTCGGCCTTCATCGACCTGGCGCACCGCCTGGGCCACCGGGTGTTCCTGGCGCCTTACAGCGCCAACGGCAAGCCGCTGCACGTGCAAGGCTTCCTCGGTGCGTTCGCCAAGGCGGCGATCCGCAACGCCACCCAGCTCAAGGCCCTGGCCGACTGCGGCGTGCCGCTGGTGGGCCTGGACCCGGCGATGACCCTGGTGTATCGCCAGGAGTACCAGAAAGTACCGGGCCTGGACGGTTGCCCGCAGGTGCTGTTGCCGCAGGAGTGGTTGATGGATGTGCTGCCGGAGCAGGCAGCGACCGCGCCGGGCAATTTCCGCCTGATGGCGCACTGCACCGAGAAGACCAACGTGCCGGCCAGCACCAGGCAGTGGGAGCAGGTGTTCGCTCGCCTGGGCCTGAAGCTGGTGACCGAGGCGACTGGCTGCTGCGGCATGTCCGGTACCTATGGGCACGAGGCGCGCAACCAGGACACCTCGCGGACCATCTTCGAGCAGTCGTGGGCGACCAAGCTGGACAAGGAAGGCGAGCCGCTGGCCACGGGCTACTCGTGCCGCAGCCAGGTCAAGCGCATGACCGAACGGCAGATGCGCCACCCGCTGGAAGTGGTGCTCCAGTACGCCCGGCGCTGACCTTCAGGGCCTCGGGGGCTGCCTTGCAGCCCTCCTGGTTTACGCCGTCCTTGTAGGAGCAGCCTTGTGCTGCGAAGAGGCCGGTAGAGCCAATAGGTTTTCTTCGGCAGTAATGGCCTCTTCGCAGCACAAGGCTGCTCCTACAAGTCCCGTGCATGCCTTGAAGATGATGCCTGCCGATACAGATACAGACTCAACACCAACCCACAAGCCGCCGCCGCCGCGGCAAACAGAAACATCGAAGCAAAACCGAACCCCGCCGCCACCGCGCCCACCAGCGGCCCGGTCACCCCCAGCGACAAATCGATGAACAGCGAATACGCCCCCACCGCCGCCCCGCGGTTGGCCGCCGACACCTGATTCACCGCCTCCACCCCCAGTGCCGGGAACACCAGCGAGAAGCCGAACCCGCTCAGCGCGGCCCCCGCCAAGGCCATTTCGGCGTTGGGCGCCAGCCACAACATCAGCAGCCCAAGCGTTTCCACCGACAGGCAGGCGATCGCCACCCGGAACCCGCCAATCCGGTTGATCAGGTTGCCGAACAGCAGTCGCGCGCTGATGAAGCTGGCGCCGAACAGGCTCAGGGTCAGCGCTGCATTGGCCCAGCCGTGGCTGGCGTAGTACAAGGTGATGAAGGTGGCGATGGTGCCAAAGCCGATCGAGCCCAGGGCCAGCCCCGAGCCGTGCGGGAACACCTTGCCCAGCACCCGCAGGAACGGCAGGCGCACGCCACTGACGATCGGCGCGGCTTGCCTGGGCCACGCCAGCAGCAACCCGAGTGCACACAGCAGGATGATGCTCACGCCCATGCTCCACAGCCCCAGGCCCTTGACCATCAGCACGCCCAGCGGGGCGCCGATGGCCAGTGCGCCATAGCTGGCGATGCCGTTCCAGGAGATGACCTTGGCCGTGTTTTCAGCGCCCACCCGGCCAATGCCCCAGCCAATCGCACCGGAGCCCACCAGGCTTTCGGCACTGCCGAGCACCAGGCGGCCTAGCAGCAGGCAGGCCAGGCTCAGCCACGGCAGGTGGGTGAGGAAGGCGCAGGCCAGCATGAACACCCCGCTGAGCCCGCAGCCGGCCAGGCCATACATGACCGCCTTCTTGCTGCCGTGGTTGTCGATGATGCGGCTGGCGGTGGGGCGGCTGAGCAGGGTGGCGAGGTATTGCACGCTGATCACCAGGCCCGCGACCACGGCACTGAAGCCCAGATCGTTGTGCACATAGCCGGGCAATACGGCCAGCGGGATGCCGATGTTCAGGTAGCCGATGAAGGTGAAGAGGACGATGGAGACGACTTGCAGGGTGACCGCAAGGGGGCGCGGTGAGTGGGGCATGAGGGCCTACGTGGATTCTGGACGGTGTGAAAACGTGATGACGGGGGTGGCCCGCAGGTCAGCCGTTTTCACACAGTCGGGGGATGCGCGGTTATTCCTGGTCAGCGCTGGATTGATCGTCACCATCCTGCTCGACGGCAGTTGCCGGTTCGGCGTGAACGGTCACGGTTGGCTCTTCTGGGTTCAGGCTTGGGAAGGGAAGATTCGGGATTTCATGCATCTCGTCGTTCCTCGCAAGTGTGAGTGAAAAGTCTGCGCCAGGCGCGTTTGAAGCTTCGCAAAGCTGGGGCAGGATACACAAGTCTGGATGACAGTTTGGGTTTTTTACCGATCGTTTGTCGGTTTTGCGGACGAACAGCGGACATTTTTCCTTCAAAAAACTGGGGCCGCTTCGCGCCCCTTCGCGGGCTTGCCCGCTCCCACAGGTATTGCGAAGGCCAAGGCTTACGCAGTACCTGTGGGAGCGGGCAAGCCCGCGAAGGGGCGCGAAGCGGCCCCAATTCCCAAGCGGTTACTTGCGGCCTTCAGCCGTCTCCGCCACCTTGTCGGTGCGCGCGCACATGATGAAATCATTGCGGTGCAGGCCTTTGATCGAGTGGCTCCACCAGGTCACGGTGACCTTGCCCCACTCGGTCAGCAGGCCCGGGTGATGGCCTTCGGCCTCGGCGATCTCGCCCACGGCATTGGTGAACGCCAGGGCGTGCTTGAAGTTCTTGAACAGGAACACGCGCTCCAGCTCCATGTGGCCGTCACGTACTTCGATGTTCCAGTCCGGGATTTCGCGAATCAGCTCGGCCAGTTCTTCGTCGGTGACCTTTGGTGCGTCGGCGCGGCAGGCTTCGCAATGGGCTTGGTTCAAGGCATTCATGTGGTGTTTTCCGGTTCGAGTTGTTATCGGCAAGGTCGCTCAGGCAGCGACCTTGGGTGGAAACTTCGGTGCGTGCAGGCCCAGCTGCATGGCTTTGTGAACCATGCCCATGATGTCTTCGTGGGCCAGGTCGAACAGGCGCTTCATGTTCGGCAGTACGAAATACAGCGGCTGCAGGATATCGATGCGGTACGGTGTGCGCATGGCCTCGATCGGGTCGAAGGCCTGGTGCTCAGGCTCGCCAGACAGGCTGTAGACGGTCTCTTTTGGCGACGAAAGGATACCGCCACCATAGATCTTGCGGCCCTGCGCGGTTTCCATCAGGCCGAACTCGATGGTCATCCAGTACAGGCGCGCCAGGTATACGCGTTGTTCCTTGGTCGCGGCCAGGCCGAGCTTGCCATAGGTGTGGGTGAATTCGGCGAACCAGGGGTTGGTCAGCAGCGGGCAGTGGCCGAAAATCTCGTGGAAGATGTCGGGCTCTTGCAGGTAGTCCAGTTCTTCCGGGGTGCGGATGAAGGTGGCCACCGGGAAGCGCTTGCTGGCCAGCAGTTCGAAGAAGGTCTGGAAGGGAATCAGTGCCGGTACCCGGGCAACCTGCCAGCCGGTGGTGGCGCCCAGCACCTTGTTGATCTCGCCCAGTTGCGGAATGCGGTCATGGGGCAGCTTGAGCTGGTCGATGCCGTCCAGGTATTCCTGGCAAGCGCGGCCTTCGATCACTTTCAGCTGACGGGTGATCAGGGTGTTCCATACCGCATGCTCTTGCTGCGGGTAATCGATAAAACCATGCGCATCGGGCTCGCGTGCCACGTATTGCGTCTGTTTCATGTGGCTCTCCTGGTGAGGGCTTTTCTTGTTATGTGCAGGACATGCCTAAGGAATATCCCTTCGCTGGCCGCTTTGCACGGGGGTGGGCCACTGGCGGGGTCGGCTACTGGGGGTGATTTCGTAACGATAATTTTACAAAAAGGCGCAGGTGTCGGAAAATCCGAGGCATCTGGCTGATGCTTCGGCTGTTTTTGTCAGCTTATCTTTACGACTTTTCCGCGCGATGTTGAAAAACATTGGCGCTTCGAGAGCCCTCATGCGTATCAAAGTGCATTGCCAGAACCGCATTGGCATCCTGCGCGACATCCTCAACCTGCTGGTGGAATACGGCATCAACGTGCTGCGCGGCGAGGTGGGTGGTGACCATGGCAACGCCATCTACCTGCATTGCCCGAACCTGATCAATTTGCAGTTCCAGGCGCTGCGGCCGAAGTTCGAGGCCATCGCCGGAGTGTTCGGCGTCAAGCGTGTGGGGCTGATGCCCAGCGAGCGTCGGCACATGGAGCTGAATGCGTTGCTGGGGGCGCTGGACTTCCCGGTGCTGTCGATCGACATGGGTGGCAGCATCGTCGCCGCCAACCGTGCCGCTGCGCAGCTGCTGGGGGTGCGGGTGGACGAGGTGCCAGGCATGCCGCTGGCGCGTTATGTGGAGGACTTCGACCTGCCGGAGCTGGTGCGGGCCAACAAGTCGCGCATCAACGGCCTGCGCATCAAGGTCAAGGGTGATGTGTTCCTGGCCGATATCGCGCCGCTGCAGTCCGAGCACGACGACAGCGAGGCACTGGCCGGTGCAGTGTTGACCCTGCACCGCGCCGACCGTATCGGTGAGCGCATCTACAACGTGCGCAAGCAGGAGCTGCGCGGTTTCGACAGTATCTTCCAGAGCTCGCGGGTGATGGCGGCGGTGGTGCGTGAGGCGCGGCGCATGGCGCCGCTGGATGCGCCATTGCTGATCGAGGGTGAGACCGGCACCGGCAAGGAGTTGCTGGCGCGTGCCTGCCACTTGGCCAGCCCGCGCGGCCAGTCGCCGCTGATGGCACTCAATTGCGCCGGGTTGCCCGAGTCGATGGCCGAGACCGAGTTGTTCGGTTACGGCCCCGGGGCCTTCGAAGGGGCGCGGGCCGAGGGCAAGCTGGGGCTGCTGGAGCTGACCGCCGGTGGCACGCTGTTCCTTGACGGGGTAGGGGAGATGAGCCCGCGCCTGCAGGTAAAGCTGCTGCGTTTTCTGCAGGATGGCTGCTTCCGTCGCGTAGGCAGCGATGAAGAGGTGTACCTGGATGTGCGGGTGATCTGCGCGACCCAGGTGGATTTGTCCGAGTTGTGTGCCCGTGGCGAGTTTCGTCAGGACCTGTATCACCGGCTCAATGTGTTGTCGCTGCACATTCCGCCATTGCGCGAATGCATGGATGGCCTGGAAGGGCTGGTGCAGCACTTTCTCGATCAGGCCAGCCGGCAGATCGGCTGCGCCATGCCGCGCCTGGCGCCGGCAGCGATGGACAAACTCAGCCAGTACCATTGGCCGGGTAATGTCAGGCAGTTGGAAAACGTGTTGTTCCAGGCAGTTTCGTTATGCGAAGGCGGTGTGGTTAAAAGTGAACATATACGTTTGCCGGATTATGGTGTGCGTCAACCGCTGGGTGAGTTTTCGCTGGACGGGGATCTTTCGCAGATTGTCGGGCGCTTTGAAAAAGCGGTGCTGGAAAGTTTGATGGGGGAATTCCCGAGTAGTCGGGCTTTAGGGAAAAGACTGGGTGTTTCACATACCACGATTGCCAACAAGTTGAGAGATTATTCGTTGGGCAAGTCAGCGGATTAAGTAGTCGTTAATTAATAACCTGTTAATCAGTCGGTGGCTGCTTCGCGGGTAAGCCCGCTCCCACAGGTATAGCGCTGGACTCAAGGCAGGCGCTGTTCCTGTGGGAGCGGGTTTACCCGCGAATGGGGCCCGCAGGGCCCCCAATTCACAAGGTGTCAGCCGTTGGAGCAGCCGTTCCCCATCACGCGGTATTCGAGAATGTGCTTCTGGCCCTTGGAGTCCTCGTAGGTCATGCGCGCTGGCACGACTTCGCACACATTGGGCACTTCGCTCATGGAAATGACGCGGGCAATGTCCAGGTGCTGCGAGTAACTGTATTGTTCAACCGGAATCTGCTCGGCATCTTTGGCTTCGCCGGCCATCGCCGCGCCGCAAAGACTGCCAAGTACCAATACCAGTAAAGCTTTCATTTTCTATTTACCTGTCTAAGGTCGTGAGGGGGCACGCGGCGCTTATGGCGCCGCGAGTATTGCTGGTTTTAACTATCGGGTTTGGATGGGGATTAACGTTGCCTTCGTGGGGGCTGTTACCAGTTGTTAATCGCCTTGCCGTTGCTGGCGAGGTGAATTTTATGGCTGGGGCCCAGGCTGAAACAGTGGCTCTTTTGATAAAGTGTTTTGACAGAATCTGTAACAATCCTCGGGCAAACGGCCCCATTTTTCCTCGTCAGGGCTGGAAGGCGCATTCCAGAGCGCTTTGTCAGAACGGGCGTACCAAATTACTACCAACGTCGAATGGTTTTTGTCGCTCTGGTACAGTTACAAACGGTTCCATACAAAAACAACTATTACACCGAGGTAACACAGATGAGTGCGGCTCCACTGTATCCCGTTCGTCCCGAGGTTGCGGCCACCACCCTGACCGACGAGGCCACCTACAAGGCCATGTACCAGAAATCGGTGATCAACCCGGACGGCTTCTGGCGCGAGCAGGCCCAGCGCATCGACTGGATCAAGCCGTTCACCAAGGTCAAGCAGACCTCCTTCGATGACCATCACGTCGATATCAAATGGTTCGCCGATGGCACTCTGAACGTGTCCTCCAACTGCCTGGACCGCCACCTCGAACAGCGCGGCGACCAGCTGGCCATCATCTGGGAAGGCGACGACCCTTCCGAGCACCGCAACATCACCTACCGCGAACTGCACGAGCAGGTCTGCAAGTTCGCCAACGCCCTGCGTGGCCAGGATGTGCACCGGGGTGACGTGGTCACCATCTATATGCCGATGATCCCCGAGGCCGTGGTCGCCATGCTGGCCTGTGCCCGTATCGGTGCTATCCATTCGGTGGTGTTCGGCGGCTTCTCGCCCGAGGCACTGGCCGGCCGTATCATCGACTGCAAGTCCAAGGTCGTGATCACCGCCGACGAAGGCGTGCGCGGCGGCCGACGTACCCCGCTAAAGGCCAACGTCGACCTGGCGCTGACCAACCCTGAAACCAACAGCGTGCAGAAAATCATCGTGTGCAAGCGCACCGGTGGCGACATTGCCTGGCACCAGCACCGTGACATCTGGTACGAAGACCTGATGAAAGTGGCCTCCAGCCACTGCGCGCCGAAAGAGATGGGTGCCGAGGAAGCGCTGTTCATCCTTTATACCTCCGGTTCCACCGGCAAGCCGAAGGGCGTGCTGCACACTACCGGTGGCTATCTGGTATATGCCGCGCTGACCCATGAGCGCGTGTTCGACTATCGCCCGGGCGAGGTGTACTGGTGCACCGCCGACGTGGGCTGGGTCACTGGCCACAGCTACATCGTCTACGGCCCGCTGGCCAATGGCGCCACCACCCTGCTGTTCGAGGGCGTGCCGAACTACCCGGACATCACCCGTGTGTCGAAGATCATCGACAAGCACAAGGTCAACATCCTGTACACCGCGCCAACCGCCATCCGCGCGATGATGGCTGAAGGCGAGGCCGCGGTTGCCGGTGCCGATGGCTCCAGCCTGCGTCTGCTTGGCTCGGTGGGTGAGCCGATCAACCCTGAAGCCTGGAACTGGTACTACAAGGCTGTGGGCAAGGAGCGTTGCCCGATCGTCGACACCTGGTGGCAGACCGAGACGGGCGGCATCCTGATCAGCCCGCTGCCGGGCGCTACCGGCCTCAAGCCGGGCTCGGCAACCCGTCCGTTCTTCGGCGTGGTGCCAGCGTTGGTGGACAACCTGGGCAACCTGATCGAAGGTGCCGCCGAGGGCAACCTGGTAATCCTCGATTCCTGGCCGGGGCAGTCGCGCTCGCTGTACGGCGACCACGACCGTTTCGTCGACACCTACTTCAAGACCTTCCGTGGCATGTACTTCACCGGCGACGGTGCGCGCCGCGACGAGGATGGCTACTACTGGATCACCGGCCGCGTGGATGACGTGCTGAACGTGTCCGGTCACCGCATGGGTACTGCCGAGATCGAAAGCGCCATGGTGGCGCATGCGAAAGTGGCCGAGGCGGCGGTGGTGGGTGTGCCGCACGACATCAAGGGGCAGGGTATCTATGTGTATGTCACCCTCAATGCCGGTGTCGAGGCCAGCGAGCAGTTGCGCCTGGAGCTGAAGAACTGGGTGCGCAAGGAAATCGGCCCGATCGCCTCGCCGGATGTGATCCAGTGGGCGCCGGGGCTGCCGAAGACTCGTTCGGGCAAGATCATGCGCCGCATCCTGCGCAAGATTGCCACGGGTGAGTACGGTGCCCTGGGCGATATCTCGACGCTGGCCGACCCGGGTGTGGTGCAGCACCTGATCGATACCCACAAGGCCATGAGCCTGGCTTCGGCCTGATAGCGAAGCAGGGCGCACGCTGAAGGCTTTGTGCGATCCCTGTGGGAGCGGCTTTAGCCGCGAAGAACCCAGCGCGGTAGATGGCACCGGCGTTGCCGGTGTTCGCGGCTGAAGCCGCTCCCACAGGGTAAGGCGTGTGCTGTACCTGTGAGATCAGCCAGTAAGAACCCCGTCCGGGCAACCGGCGGGGTTTTTTGCTTTACTGTTACCCGACATTCATCGGTAACTGTTCTGTCACCGGCCCCGCACCCTATCGGGGCGCCAGGAAACAATTGCGGCCCGTTTCGGTGCGTTCCCGCAGCCATTTTTTGCAACACAGCACGCTGCACTTGCCGTACTACAAGGCTTTGCCAATAATAGGCCCGGGAATTGCTAGGTCTATAGGTTCTATTTCTTGCGCTTTTGCATATTTTGCAATGGCTGTCAACATTGCCCGCTGCGGTTTCAAGCGCTTCTGTAAGTAGTTGTCGCTTTGAAGAAATATCGACTACCGGGCTGTCGTTAAAATGCCACTCACTCGCTCGTGGTCTGCGGCCTTGGTCGAACCCTGCGCGGCTCGCGTTGTACCCATTCGCATATCGGGCAGCCGTTACCTGCCTTGTATTGCCCCGTACCGATGGAGTTACCTGATGAAGAAGCTCGCACTGCTTGGCGCCCTGGCGCTGTCCGTGTTTTCCCTGGTGTCGCAGGCCGATGAAAAGCCGCTGAAAATCGGCATCGAAGCCGCTTACCCACCCTTCGCCTTCAAGCAGTCAGACGGCAGTATCGCCGGTTTTGACTACGACATCGGCAACGCCCTGTGCGAAGAGATGAAAGCCAAGTGCACCTGGGTCGAGCTGGAGTTCGACGGCCTGATCCCGGCGCTGAAAGTGCGCAAGATCGACGCCATCCTGTCGTCCATGTCGATCACCGAAGACCGCAAGAAATCGGTCGACTTCACCAAGCGCTACTACCTGACTCCGGCGCGCCTGGTGATGAAGGAAGGCACCGCTGTCAGCGACAGCCTGGATGAACTCAAAGGCAAGAAGATTGGTGTGCAGCGCGGCTCGATCCATGACCGCTTCGCCAAGGAAGTGCTGGGCGCCAAAGGTGCGACCGTGGTTCCTTACGGCACCCAGAACGAAATCTACCTGGACGTTGCGGCTGGCCGCCTCGATGGCACCGTGGCTGACGCCACCCTGCTGGAAGACGGTTTCCTCAAGACCGACGCCGGCAAGGGCTTCGCCTTCGTAGGCCCGTCCTTCACCGACGCCAAGTACTTCGGTGACGGCATCGGCATTGCCGTGCGCAAGGGTGACAAGGCCAACGTCGACCGCATCAACGCGGCCATCGACGCCATCCGTGCCAACGGCAAGTACAAAGGAATCGAGAAAAAGTACTTCAACTTCGATATCTACGGTCCAGACTCGAACTAAGACGTCGGGTTTCACCTGTGCAATGGTGCAAACAGCAGAGGCTCTGAGGTTTGCACCATTTTTCATTCTCTAGGTCGAGGACCTCATCATGTTGAAAGGCTACGGGGCAGTCATCCTCGACGGGGCGTGGCTGACGCTTCAGCTCGCCCTGTCGTCGATGGCCCTGGCCATCGTGCTCGGCCTGATCGGTGTGGCGCTGCGCTTGTCGCCGGTGCGCTGGCTGGCCTGGCTGGGCGATCTGTATTCCACGGTGATTCGTGGCATTCCGGACCTGGTCCTGATCCTGCTGATCTTCTACGGCGGTCAGGACATCATCAACCGGGTGGCGCCGCTGCTCGGCTATGAAGACTACATCGACCTGAACCCGCTGATCGCGGGTATCGGTACCCTGGGCTTCATTTTTGGCGCCTACCTGTCGGAAACCTTCCGCGGTGCGTTCCTCGGTATTCCGAAAGGCCAGGCCGAAGCGGGCGTGGCGTACGGCATGAGCAACCGCCAGGTGTTCTTCCGCATCCAGGTGCCGCAAATGATTCGCCTGGCGATCCCGGGCTTCACCAACAACTGGCTGGTGCTGACCAAGGCCACCGCGCTGATCTCGGTGGTGGGCCTGCAGGACATGATGTTCAAGGCCAAGCAGGCGGCTGACGCCACCCGCGAGCCTTTCACCTTCTTCCTGGCGGTGGCGGCCCTGTACCTGGTGCTGACCAGCATCTCGCTGCTGGCCCTGAAGTATCTCGAGCGCCGCTACTCGGTGGGCGTCAAGGTGGCTGAACTATGATCTTCGACTACAACGTCGTCTGGGAGGCATTGCCGATGTACTTCGGCGGCCTGCTGACCACCCTCAAGCTGCTGGCGATTTCGCTGTTCTTCGGCCTGCTGGCGGCCATTCCGCTGGGCCTGATGCGGGTGTCCAGGCAGCCAGCGGTCAATTTCGTGGCGTGGCTGTACACCTACGTGATCCGCGGCACGCCAATGCTGGTGCAGCTGTTCCTGATCTACTACGGTCTGGCGCAGTTCGAGGCGGTGCGCGAAAGCTTCCTCTGGCCGCTGCTGTCCAGCGCTACCTTCTGCGCCTGCCTGGCATTCGGCATCAACACCAGCGCCTACACCGCCGAAATCATCGCCGGCAGCCTCAAGGCCACGCCCCATGGCGAAATCGAGGCGGCCAAGGCCATGGGCATGTCGCGCATGAAGATGTACCGGCGCATCCTGCTGCCGTCGGCCCTGCGCCGGGCGCTGCCGCAGTACAGCAACGAAGTGATCATGATGCTGCAGACCACCAGCCTGGCGTCGATCGTCACCCTGATCGACATCACTGGCGCTGCGCGCACGGTCAATGCCCAGTACTACCTGCCTTTCGAGGCCTACATCACGGCGGGCGTGTTCTACCTGTGCCTGACCTTCATCCTGGTGCGCCTGTTCAAGATGGCCGAACGCCGCTGGCTCGGCTACCTGGCGCCGCGCAAGCACTGACCGCTTTGTGAGAATCGACAGCATGTACAAACTCGAAGTCCAAGACCTGCACAAGCGCTACGGCAGCCATGAAGTGCTCAAGGGCGTGTCCCTGTCGGCCAAGGCAGGCGATGTCATCAGCATTATCGGCTCCAGCGGTTCGGGCAAGTCGACCTTCCTGCGCTGCATCAACCTGCTGGAGCAGCCGCACGCCGGCAAGATCCTGCTCAACAATGAAGAGTTGAAGCTGGTGCCGGGCAAGGACGGCGCGCTCAAGGCTGCCGACCCGCGTCAGCTGCAGCGTATGCGCTCGCGCCTGTCGATGGTTTTCCAGCACTTCAACCTGTGGTCGCACATGACTGCGCTGGAAAACATCATCGAAGCGCCGGTCCATGTGCTGGGCGTGAACCGCAAGGAGGCCCTGGAAAAGGCCGAGCACTACCTGGCCAAGGTTGGTGTCGCGCACCGCAAGGACGCCTTCCCTGGGCACATGTCCGGCGGTGAGCAGCAACGGGTGGCCATTGCCCGGGCGCTGGCCATGGAGCCGGAGGTCATGCTGTTCGACGAGCCGACCTCGGCGCTGGACCCGGAGCTGGTGGGCGATGTGCTAAAAGTGATGCAGGCGCTGGCCCAGGAAGGCCGCACCATGGTGGTGGTGACCCACGAAATGGGCTTTGCCCGCGAGGTGTCCAACCAGCTGGTGTTCCTGCACAAGGGCCTGGTGGAAGAAACCGGTTGCCCGCGCGAAGTGCTGGCCAACCCGCAGTCGGAGCGCCTGAAGCAGTTCCTCTCCGGCAGCCTGAAGTAAAAACTGCATTTTTGCACCAGAATAGGGCATGCTGCGCGGCGAGCGCAGCCTGACCCGGCGCACAGACTCGAACGACCTCAGGTTTCGGACCGCACCCTATGACCACCCAGCGAATCGGTTTTCTCATCTGGCCCAGCACCAGGCCCCTGACCCTGGCGCTGGCCGAGGAAGTGTTGCTGGTGGCGCAGCGGGTGCATCCGGAGGTGGCCTATGAACTGGTCTTCTTGCAGGCGGAGCCGGCGCAGGAGGGCAGCTGGCGTCTGCCGGGCGAGGCGTGGAATGGTCGCCTGGATGGGTGTCACAAGCTGTTTCTGGTGGCCGACGAGCCGCCATCGGCGGTGGGGGCGGCGTTGTCGGCGGCGCTCAAGCAGCTGGCGCGCAGTGGCTGCATGATCGGCGGCCTGTCGGCCGGGGTTTATCCCCTGGCGATGCTGGGCATGCTCGACGGTTACCGCGCTGCGGTGCACTGGCGCTGGCAGGATGATTTTGCCGAGCGCTTCCCCAAGGTCATCGCCACCAGCCACCTGTTCGACTGGGACCGCGATCGCCTGACTGCCTGTGGCGGCATGGCCGTGACCGACCTGCTGCTGGCGGTGCTGGCCCGTGACCATGGCGCGGAGCTGGCCGGGGCGGTGTCGGAGGAGCTGGTGGTCGAGCGCATCCGCGAGGGTGGCGAGCGCCAGCGCATTCCGCTGCAGAACCGCCTGGGTTCGAGCCATCCCAAGCTGACCCAGGCGGTGCTGCTGATGGAGGCCAACATCGAAGAGCCGCTGACCACCGACGAAATTGCCCAGCACGTGTGCGTGTCGCGCCGGCAGCTGGAGCGCATCTTCAAGCAGTACCTGAACCGCGTGCCGAGCCAGTATTACCTGGAGCTGCGGCTGAACAAGGCGCGCCAGATGCTGATGCAGACCAGCAAGTCGATCATCCAGATCGGGCTGTCCTGCGGCTTCTCGTCGGGGCCGCATTTTTCCAGTGCCTACCGCAACTTCTTTGGCGCAACGCCGCGGGAAGACCGTAACCAGCGGCGCAGCAGCAGCCCGTTCGAACTGAGCTCGGCGCCTGCCGAAAAAGGCTGATATTTCCTTATCCTGTACCGGCCCTTTCGCGGCTAAAGCCGCTCCCACAGGGATCGCACAAGCTTCAAATCCTGCGCAGGTCGTGTGGGAGCGGGTTCACCCGCGAAGGGGCCAGTGCAGGCAGCACCATTTCTCTCGGGGCTGTGCGGTGTTTGAAACCTGTGCGGTCCATGTGGGAGCGGGCGTGCCCGCGAATGGGCCAGCACAGGCAACCACGCTTCTACATGTGAACACCCGTTCACCCAGCCCCCTCTCTCCCGTACACTGCGCGATTGCGACAGTGTTTGTCGCATTGCCGAAAGCCTTGTCAAAACTGGGTTTTGCGCTGTAACAAGTTGTCGCTTGGCCGCAAGGACAGGCGCGGATCAGTCCTTACAATCCCCCCATCGCTCGCCACTTCCAGGCCAGCGTTCCTCTTCAGGAGACTCAGATGTCCGTTGAGCAAGCCCCGGTGCAACGTGCCGATTTCGACCAGGTCATGGTCCCCAACTATTCTCCGGCGGCCTTCATTCCTGTGCGAGGCGAGGGTTCCCGTGTTTGGGACCAGTCAGGTCGCGAGCTGATCGACTTTGCCGGTGGCATCGCGGTCAACGCCCTGGGCCACTGCCACCCGGCACTGGTCAAGGCCCTGACCGAGCAGGCCAACACCCTCTGGCACGTATCCAACGTGTTCACCAACGAGCCGGCCCTGCGCCTGGCCCACAAGCTGGTGGACGCTACCTTTGCCGACCGTGCGTTCTTCTGCAACTCCGGCGCCGAGTCCAACGAGGCCGCCTTCAAGCT
The DNA here is from genome assembly GCF_022533585.1 of Pseudomonas sp. LS.1a. NCBI lineage: Bacteria > Pseudomonadati > Pseudomonadota > Gammaproteobacteria > Pseudomonadales > Pseudomonadaceae > Pseudomonas > Pseudomonas sp. LS.1a. Next base: position 4,183,978 of record NZ_CP092827.1, on the reverse strand, counting down.
GGCCCGTCGCGTTGCCCATGACCGCTTCGGCCCGGAAAAGCACGAAATCATCGCCACCCTGAACAGCTTCCACGGCCGTACCCTGTTCACCGTCAGCGTCGGTGGCCAGCCGAAGTACTCCGACGGCTTCGGCCCGAAGATCACCGGCATCAGCCATGTGCCGTACAACGACCTGGAAGCGCTGAAGGCACAGATTTCCGACAAGACCTGCGCCGTGGTGATCGAGCCGATCCAGGGCGAGAGCGGCGTGGTGCCGGCCGACAAGGCCTACCTGGAAGGCGCGCGCAAACTGTGTGACGAACACAACGCCCTGCTGATCTTCGACGAAGTGCAGACCGGCGTGGGCCGTACCGGTTCGCTGTATGCCTACCAGCACTACGGCGTGACCCCGGACATCCTGACCAGCGCCAAGAGCCTGGGCGGCGGCTTCCCGATCGGCGCCATGCTGACCACCACCGAGCTGGCCAAGCACCTGGCTGTCGGCACCCACGGTACCACCTACGGCGGCAACCCGCTGGGCTGCGCCGTTGCCTGCGCGGTGCTGGACGTGGTCAACACTCCGGAAACCCTGGGCGGCATCAAGACCAAGCATGAGCGCTTCAAGGCCCGTCTGGAGCAGATCGGCCAGAAGTACAACCTGTTCAGCCAGGTGCGTGGCGTTGGCCTGCTGCTGGGCTGCGTGCTGACCGAGGCCTGGAAAGGCAAGGCCAAGGACGTGCTCAACGCTGCCGAGAAAGAAGGCGTGATGGTGCTGCAGGCCGGCCCGGACGTGGTCCGCTTCGCGCCAAGCCTGGTGGTTGAAGACGCCGACATCGATGAAGGCCTGGACCGCTTCGAGCGCGCCGTGGCTACCCTGACCCAGGGCTGATCCGCCTGCTGTCCCCTCACCGGCCACGGCGCAGGCTCAGCCCGTGCCTGGGCCGGTGATACCCGATTCCAGTGCAGGTGCCAATGCACCTGCCGTTTTTCCGTGCCGCCGTGAGCGGCCCGTATTCCAAAGGAGTGACACCATGCTGGTGATGCGCCCCGCGCAAATGGCTGATCTGAACGAAGTGCAGCGCATGGCTGCAGACAGCCCCATTGGTGTCACCTCGTTGCCGGACGACGCTGCTCGCCTGGGCGACAAGATCGCCGCTTCCGAGACTTCCTTCGCCGCCGAGGTCAGCTTCAACGGTGAAGAAAGCTACTTCTTCGTGCTCGAAGACAGCGAAACCGGCAAGCTGGCCGGCTGCTCGGCCATCGTCGCTTCGGCCGGCTATTCCGAGCCGTTCTACAGCTTTCGTAACGAGACCTTCGTGCATGCCTCGCGCGAGCTGAAGATCCACAACAAGATCCACGTGCTGTCGCTGTGTCACGACCTGACCGGCAACAGCCTGCTGACCAGCTTCTATGTGCTGCCGGAACTGGTGAACAGTGCCTGGGCCGAGCTCAATTCGCGTGGCCGCCTGCTGTTCATGGCCGCGCACCCGGAGCGTTTCGCCGACTCGGTGGTGACCGAGATCGTCGGCTACAGCGACGAACAGGGTGAATCGCCGTTCTGGGATGCCATCGGCCGCAACTTCTTCGACCTCAACTACGCCGACGCCGAGCGCCTGTGCGGCCTGAAGAGCCGCACCTTCCTCGCCGAGCTGATGCCGCACTACCCGATCTACGTACCGCTGCTGCCGGACCTGGCGCAAGAGGCCATGGGCCAGGTGCACCCGCGTGCGCAGATTACCTTCGACATCCTCATGCGCGAAGGCTTCGAGACCGAGCACTACATCGACATCTTCGACGGTGGCCCGACCCTGCATGCGCGTACCTCGGGTATCCGCTCGATCGCCCAGAGCCGGGTGGTGCCGGTGAAGATCGAGGACGCGCCGGTCAAGGGCGGGCGCCCATACCTGGTGTGCAACGGCCAGTTGCAGGACTACCGCGCAGTGCTGCTGGACCTGGACTGGGTGCCTGGCAAGCCGGTCAGCCTGAACCTGGCTGCCGCCGAGGCGCTGGGGGTGGGCGAGGGTGCCAGCGTGCGCCTGGTCGCGGTCTGAGGTCTGGCAACAGACGTTTGCGGATTGATGCGTTAGCAGAGTTTCGCGCCGGCTGCCGCCGTCGCACAAGGAGATAGCATGATCGTTCGTCCTGTACGCAGCAGCGATTTGCCTGCGTTGATCGAATTGGCACGCAGCACCGGGACCACCGGGCTGACCACGCTGCCGGCCAACGAAGAGCGCCTGGGGCATCGCGTTGGCTGGGCGGAAAAAAGCTTCCGTGGCGAAGCCGAGCGCGCCGACACCGACTACCTGTTCGTGCTGGAAAACGACGAAGGCCTGGTGGTTGGCATCAGTGCCATCGCCGGTGCCGTCGGCCTGCGCGAGCCCTGGTACAACTACCGGGTCGGCCTGACCGTCAGCGCCTCGCAGGAGCTGAAGATCTACCGCGAAATCCCCACCCTGTTCCTGGCCAACGACCTGACTGGCAACTCCGAGTTGTGCTCGCTGTTCCTGCGCAGCGACTACCGCTCGGGCCTCAATGGCCGCCTGTTGTCGCGGGCGCGCATGCTGTTCATGGCCGAGTTCCCCGAGCTGTTCGGCAAGAAGATCATTGCCGAAATGCGCGGCATGTCCGACGAGCAGGGCCGCTCGCCGTTCTGGGAAAGCCTGGGCCGGCACTTCTTCAAGATGGAGTTCAGCCAGGCCGACTACCTCACCGGCGTGGGCAACAAGTCGTTCATTGCCGAGCTGATGCCGAAGTTCCCGCTGTATACCTGCTTCCTGTCCGAGGCAGCGCGCAACGTGATCGGCCGTGTGCACAAAGACACCGAACCGGCGCTGGCGATGCTCAAGCAGGAAGGCTTCAACTACCAAGGCTACGTCGACATTTTCGATGCCGGCCCTGCCATCGAGTGCGACACCGACAAGATCCGCGCCGTACGCGAAAGCCAGACCCTGGTGCTGGCCGTGGGCACACCGGGCGATGACGCCACTCCTTACATCATTCACAACCGCAAGCGCGACGACTGCCGCATCACGGCTGCACCTGCGCGGTTGGCCGCCGGTACCCTGGTGGTCGACCCCTTGACGGCCAAGCGCCTGCGCATGGGTGCCGGCGACAACGTGCGCGCGGTGCCGCTGTCGGCAAGCCGGGAGGCCAAATAAATGACCACGCATTACATCGCAGGCAACTGGCAGGCCGGCCAGGGCGAAACCCTGCAGTCGCTCAACCCGGTGACGCAAGCTGTCGTATGGGAGGGGCAGGGCGCCGACGCCAGCCAGGTGGAGGCTGCCGTGCAGGCTGCGCGCCATGCCTTCCCGGCCTGGGCGCAGCTGAGCCTGGACGCGCGCATCGATGTGCTGGAGAAGTTCGCCTCGCAACTGAAGGCGCATGCCGAAGCGATGGCCCAGTGCATTGGCGAGGAAACCGGCAAGCCCCTGTGGGAGTCGGCGACCGAAGTCACCAGCATGATCAACAAGGTGGCGATCTCGGTGCAGAGCTATCGCGAGCGCACCGGCGAAAAGAGCGGCCCGCTGGCCGATGCCACGGCCGTGCTGCGGCACAAGCCCCACGGTGTGGTGGCGGTGTTCGGCCCGTACAACTTCCCCGGCCACCTGCCCAACGGCCATATCGTGCCGGCGCTGCTGGCGGGCAACTGCGTGGTGTTCAAGCCCAGTGAGCTGACGCCCAAGGTCGCCGAACTGACCGTCAATTGCTGGATTGCCGCCGGGCTGCCGGCGGGTGTGCTCAACCTGGTGCAGGGCGCGCGTGAAACCGGTGTGGCGCTGGCCGCCAACCCGGGCATCGATGGCCTGTTCTTCACCGGCTCCAGCCGCACCGGCAACCTGCTGCACCAGCAGTTCGCCGGCCGCCCGGACAAGATCCTGGCCCTGGAAATGGGTGGCAACAACCCGCTGGTGGTGGATGAGGTCAAGGACCTCGATGCGGCGGTGTACACCATTATCCAGTCGGCGTTCATTTCCGCCGGCCAGCGCTGCACCTGCGCCCGTCGTCTGCTGGTACCGCAAGGCGCCTGGGGCGATGCGCTGATCGCGCGGCTGGTCGAGGTGAGCAGATCCATCACGGTTGGCACGTTCGACCAGCAGCCGGCGCCGTTCATGGGCTCGGTGATTTCGCTGCAGGCGGCGCGGGCGCTGATTGCGGCCCAGGCCGAACTGGTCGCCAAGGGGGGCGTGAAACTGCTGGAAATGACCCAGCCGCAGGCCGACGCAGCACTGCTGACTCCAGGCATCGTCGATGTCACCGCTGTGGCCGAGCGCCCGGACGAAGAGTTCTTCGGCCCGCTGTTGCAGGTAATCCGCTACGCCGACTTCGATGCTGCCATCGATGAGGCCAACAACACCCAGTACGGCCTGGCCGCCGGCTTGCTGTCCGATTCCCGTGCCCGTTACCAGTACTTCTGGCTGCGCAGTCGCGCAGGCATCGTCAACTGGAACAAGCAACTGACCGGTGCCGCCAGCAGTGCGCCGTTCGGCGGCGTGGGTGCCAGTGGCAACCATCGCGCCAGCGCCTATTACGCGGCGGACTACTGCGCGTACCCCGTGGCTTCGCTGGAGACCGCCAGCCTTGCCTTGCCGGCAACCCTGACGCCGGGCGTCACCCTATAACAACAGGTCACGGAGCCTAGCCGATGAAATCCTACGAAGTGAATTTTGATGGCCTGGTGGGGCCTACCCACAACTATGGCGGCCTGTCCTACGGCAACGTGGCTTCGCAGAGCAACAGCCAACAGGCTTCCAACCCGCGCGAAGCTGCGCGCCAGGGCCTGGCGAAGATGAAAGCGCTGGCCGACATGGGCTTCAAGCAGGGCGTGCTGGCGCCGCAGGAGCGCCCGGACGTGGCCGCACTGCGCCGCCTGGGCTTCAGCGGCAGCGATGCCGAAGTGATCCAGCGCGCCGCCAGGGAGGCCATGCCATTGCTGGTGGCCAGCTGCTCGGCCTCGAGCATGTGGGTGGCCAACGCCGCCACGGTCAGCCCCAGTGCCGACACCGCCGACGGCCGCGTGCACTTCACTGCTGCCAACCTCAACTGCAAGTACCATCGCAGCATCGAGCACCCGACCACCAGACGCGTGCTGGGTGCCATGTTCAGCAACGACAAACACTTTGCCCACCACGCAGCGCTGCCTGCCGTGGCGCAGTTCGGTGACGAGGGCGCAGCCAACCACACGCGCTTCTGCCGTGCGTACGGCGAGGCCGGCGTGGAGTTCTTCGTCTACGGCCGCAGTGCCTTCGACAGCCGCTTCCCGGCACCGCAGAAGTACCCGGCCCGGCAAACCCTGGAAGCCTCCCAGGCCGTGGCTCGGCTGCATGGCCTGAGCGATGACGGCGTGGTCTACGCTCAACAGAACCCGGCCGTGATCGACCAGGGCGTATTCCACAACGATGTGATTTCGGTGGGCAACGGCGAGGTGCTGTTCTACCACGAGGACGCGTTCCTCGAGACCGACGCGGTACTTGGCCAGCTGCGGGCTAAACTGGCCAGCAAGGGTGGCAACTTCCAGGCCATCTGCGTGCCGCGGGCAGCGGTGACGGTGGAGGACGCGGTGCGTTCCTACCTGTTCAACAGCCAGCTGCTCAGCCGCGACGACGGCTCCATGCTGCTGGTGGTGCCGGAAGAGTGCCGCAACAACGAGCGGGTCTGGGCCTACCTCGGCCAGCTGACCGCCCAGGGCGGCGCGGTGAAGGAGGTCAAGGTGTTCGACCTCAAGCAGAGCATGCAGAACGGCGGTGGACCGGCTTGCCTGCGTTTGCGCGTGGCGTTGAAGGAAACGGAACTGGCAGCGGTCAACCAAGGCGTTATCATGACCGCCTCGCTGTACGACACTCTGGTGCAGTGGGTCGACAAGCACTACCGCGATCGCCTTGGCGAAGCGGACCTGGCCGACCCGCAGCTACTGGTGGAATGCCGTACGGCACTGGACGAATTGACCCAGATCCTGAAGTTGGGCTCGGTGTATCCGTTCCAACGCCAACCTTGAAGAGAGACTTTGCAATGACCGACGCCCTGCGCCTGATCCTCGAAGATGAAGACGGCACCCAGCTGGAAACTTCCTGCACCCGCTTTGCCGTGGTCTGGCAGGGCAAGGAAGTGTGGATTCAGCAGGATGGCCGTGGCCAGCTGCTGATCGGCGTGGATGTCGAGGAAGACGACACCGAGTACGCCAACCTGCTGTTGCGTCCGATGGCCACCAACCTGGTCAGCCTGCAGCTGGAAATGGAGCCGGCTGAAGTCGCTGAAGACGACGATCACGTCCATGGCCCTGACTGCGGCCACCACCACTAAGGAAGTCCCTATGCTCGCCCTTGGCAAATTGCTTGAGCTGACCCTCACCGATCACGAACCGGCCGAGAAGACCCAAGTGACACCCAAGGGCGCGCGTTTGCGCTGGCTGGGGGAGGGCGCGCTCGAAGTGCGCCCGGCCGAAAACGAGGATTGCGGGCTGGACTTGCTGTTGTCCGCCGGCATCCATGGCAACGAAACGGCACCGATCGAATTGCTCGAGCGGCTGCTGCATGGCGTGGCCAACGGCAAGATCCTGCCCAAGGCGCGGGTGCTGTTCCTGTTCGGCAACCCGGCTGCGATCCGTAAGGGCGAGCGCTTCATCGAGCAGGACATCAACCGCCTGTTCAACGGGCGCCACGAGCTGTCCAGTGGCCTCGAGGCATTGCGTGCCGCCGAGCTGGAACAGTTCGCCCGGGTGTTCTTCAGCAAGCCGGGGCGCAGCCGCCTGCATTACGACCTGCATACTGCCATCCGAGGCTCGAAGATCGAGCAGTTCGCCTTGTACCCCTATAAAGAGGGGCGCAAGCACTCCCGTCGCGAGCTGGCACGCCTGGCGGCGGCGGGCATGGAGGCGGTGTTGTTGCAAAGCAAGTCTTCCATTACCTTCAGCGCCTTCACCTACGAGCAGCTCGAGGCCGAAGCCTTCACCCTGGAGCTGGGCAAGGCTCGACCGTTTGGCCAGAACGAGCTGGTCAACCTCGACAAGCTGGAAGCGCGGCTGATCCACATCATCGAAGACACCGAGCCGCAGGGCGAAAGCTCGCTGGATGGCCTGCAACTGTTCAGTGTCTCCCGCGAGATCATCAAGCACAGCGACAGCTTCCACCTGCACTTGCCGGCGGACATCGAGAATTTCTCCGAGCTGAGCAAGGGTTACCTGCTGGCCGAAGACCTGGCCGAAACACGCTGGGTGGTCGAGGAGGAAGGGGCACGCATCATCTTCCCCAACCCCAAGGTCAAGAATGGCCTCAGGGCGGGGATTCTGATCGTGCCCGACTCCGGTCAGCGACTAGGCTGAGCTTGCCGCAATGGCCGGGGCTTACGCCTGTGTGCGCAGCTCCAGTTGTAGCGCCTGCCGTAGCCCGTTTTCAGTGAAGTCGGGTGGATTGGTGTTCAGGGCGGTGCTGGTGTCGAATGTGAACTTGCAATCGGTAGGCAAGCCGATGCTCTGTAGCAGCAGGTTGTCCACCGGGTAAACGCCGTTTTTTCCTTGAACCTCTGTCTGGCCTGGAAAGACGGTTCCTGACACCGAGTTCCAGCCTTGGCACAGGCAGCGGTACAGGTCGAGTAGTGGCAGTTGCGCAGCGGTCGACCAGCCTGGGTTGTAGGCCAGGGTGCCACCGCTGTAACCCCAGCTGCTCTGGCTTTCATCGATGATGAAGTGGCCTTCGTCTTCATCCTCTTCATGATCGCTGGGTGTATAGGCGGTGAACTGGTGCCTGGAAGCTTCGATCACGCTGATCGGGTTCCCGGACTGCCCGGCTTTTTCATCCAGGCCCGCCAGCAGCGCCTGGCCGCAGGGGAGTTTGCGCAGTAGCTCCAGTGCGTCCTGAACCGCTTGCCGGAAATGGTCGCTACCTGTCACTCGGATGCCGACGTTGCCCAGGGACTGGTGTTCGGCCGCGACAGGTCTGGCCAGTTGCGCATCGTTTTCGGTATTGCGGTAGAGCTCTACCCTGGAAGATTCACGGCCAAGCAAGCGGTGCCCCGTGACGTTGACAACCGCGTCGCCTTTGTCGATGAGCACCGGGCCGCTACCCGCCACAATCTGGTGCGTGCCGGTGTGGGCATCGATGTGGACGATACCTGCGCCTGTCTCGATTTTGTTGCCGCTCCCTATCATGTCGATCAGCACCCTCTTCTTCACCTCCGGGGCGATGACAAGGTGGTGATTGCCATCCGTGAGGCGAATGGCAATGGCTTGAGCGGTATGCGCGGCGACCATGAATACTGCATCGTTGATGGTCACTTCCAGCAGGCATTCGCCAGGGGCGATACGTACCCGCTTTTTTTGCTCTTCCGGGCGCACCACGCGCGGGGCCACGTTGAAGACCAGCAGCTCGCTGTTCTGTGTGTTGCGGTGATAGCGCCGCCCCAATGGATAGGTGCGCTCCAGGGTGATTCGCACATTGGTGTCAGCCTGGATGTACTTGACCTCGGTCTGCTGCTGAGGGTTCTTTTCATTGTCGAAAGCGGTCTGGGCGTAACCAGGTCGGCGAGCGTCGATGTAGTAGATCGGGTTCGGATTGGCCAGGATGGCCTTGTGGGGCAGCGGGTGTGGGTCCGAGTGGAGTTTGGACAGATCTGGCTCAGGCATCGTGTGCTCCGGAATCAGGGATGGGGGAGCATCCTCCCATCGCGCCCGGGGGCTCAGGTGTTGTTTATGTATAGCCTGCCTAACCCGTCAGGCTCGCTTTGCGGTGTTGGTCATGTTCATGAACGCCTTTTCATCCGCCGATTGCTGTTCTGGTGTACAAACACGCTGTATCTCCTGTTCAGGCTAGCTATAATGGCGCCCTTTGCCGTCGTTTCGTCGATTCGACGTATTAGCCCAAACGGCCGCCGTTTCCGTGGAAGAACCTATGAAAAGCGCAGAAATCCGTGAAGCCTTCCTTCGCTTCTTCGAAGAGCAGGGACATACCCGAGTCGCCTCCAGTTCGCTGATCCCGAACAACGACCCGACCCTGCTGTTCACCAACGCCGGCATGAACCAGTTCAAGGACTGCTTCCTCGGTGCGGAGAAGCGTGCCTACACCCGTGCCGTCAGCAGCCAGAAGTGCGTGCGCGCCGGTGGCAAGCACAACGACCTGGAAAACGTCGGTTACACCGCGCGTCACCACACCTTCTTCGAAATGCTGGGCAACTTCAGCTTCGGCGACTATTTCAAGCGCGACGCCATTACCTTCGCCTGGACCTTCCTGACTTCGGAAAAATGGCTGAACCTGCCCAAGGAAAAGCTCTGGGTCACCGTCTACGCCACTGACGACGAAGCCTACGATATCTGGACCAAGGAAGTCGGCGTGCCGGCCGAGCGCATGGTGCGCATCGGCGACAACAAGGGCGCCCCATACGCCTCCGACAACTTCTGGACCATGGGCGACACCGGCCCGTGCGGCCCATGCACCGAGATCTTCTACGACCACGGCCCGGACATCTGGGGCGGCCCACCCGGCTCGCCGGAAGAAGACGGCGATCGCTACATCGAGATCTGGAACAACGTCTTCATGCAGTTCAACCGCACCGCCGACGGCGTGCTGCACCCGCTGCCAGCGCCGTCGGTGGACACCGGCATGGGCCTGGAGCGCGTCAGCGCCGTGCTGCAGCACGTGCACTCGAATTACGAGATCGACCTGTTCCAGAACCTGCTGGCGGCAGCGGCCAAGGCCATCGGTTGCAGCAATGACGGCCAGGCCTCGCTGAAAGTGGTCGCCGACCACATCCGTTCGTGCGGCTTCCTGATTGCCGACGGCGTGCTGCCGTCCAACGAAGGCCGTGGCTACGTGCTGCGCCGCATCATTCGCCGTGCCTGCCGCCACGGTAACAAGCTGGGCGCCAAAGGCAGCTTCTTCTACCAGATCGTTGCCGCGCTGGTTGCTGAAATGGGCGAGGCCTTCCCGGAACTGAACAGCCAGCAGGCGCACATCGAGCGCGTGCTCAAGGCTGAAGAAGAACAGTTCGCCAAGACCCTGGAGCAGGGCCTGCGCATCCTCGAGCAGGACCTGGCCCAGCTCAAGGGCGAGGTAGTGCCGGGCGATGTGGTGTTCAAGCTGTACGACACCTACGGTTTCCCGATGGACCTGACCGCCGACATCGCCCGCGAGCGCGAGCTGACCATCGACGAGGCCGGCTTCGAACGCGAGATGGACGCCCAGCGTGAGCGTGCCCGTTCTGCCAGCGCCTTCGGCATGGACTACAACAGCCTGGTCAAGGTCGACAGCGCCACCGAGTTCCTCGGCTACGATGCCACTGAAGGCCAGGGCAAGATCATCGCCCTGTACAAGGACGGCCAGGCCGTCGACCAGCTGGGCGAAGGCGAGCAAGGCGTGGTCGTGCTCGACCGCACGCCGTTCTACGCCGAGTCCGGTGGCCAGGTGGGTGACACCGGCTTCCTGCAGGCCGGTGCTGCGCGCTTCGACGTGCGCGACACCACCAAGACCGGCGGTGCCTTCCTGCACCACGGCGTGGTTGCCAGCGGTGCGCTGGTGATCGGTTCGCCAGTCGTGGCCAAGGTCGATGCCGACGTGCAGCACGCCACCTCGCTGAACCACTCCGCCACCCACCTGCTGCACGAAGCGCTGCGCCAGGTACTGGGCGAGCACGTACAGCAGAAAGGCTCGCTGGTCGACAGCCAGCGCCTGCGTTTCGACTTCAGCCACTTCGAGGCGGTGAAACCAGAGCAGATCAAGGCCCTGGAAGACATCGTCAACCGCGAAGTGCGCAAGAACACTGCGGTGGAAACCGAACTGACCGACATCGAAACCGCCAAGGCCAAGGGTGCCATGGCGCTGTTCGGCGAGAAGTACGGCGACACCGTGCGTGTGCTGAGCATGGGCGGCGATTTCTCGGTGGAGCTGTGCGGCGGTATCCACGCCAAGCGCACCGGTGACATCAGCCTGTTCAAGATCATCAGCGAAGGCGGCGTGGCTTCTGGCGTGCGCCGTATCGAAGCGGTCACCGGCGCTGCTGCGCTGGCCTACCTGAACGCTGCCGAAGAGCAGGTCAAGGAAGCCGCACAGCTGGTGAAGGGTAACCGCGACAACCTGATCGACAAGCTGTCGGCTGTGCTCGAGCGCAACCGCCAGCTGGAGAAGCAGCTGGAACAGCTGCAGGCCAAGGCCGCCAGCGCCGCCGGGGACGATCTCTCCAACGCGGCCGTTGAGGTCAAAGGCGCCAAGGTGCTCGCCGCCCGCCTGGATGGGCAGGACGGCAAGGCCCTGCTGGCGCTGGTCGATCAGCTGAAGAACAAGCTCGGCCATGCAGTGATCCTGCTGGGCAGCGAGCATGAGGGCAAGGTCGTGCTGGTGGCCGGTGTGACCAAGGACCTCTCCAGCCAACTCAAGGCTGGCGATCTGATGAAACAAGCCGCTGCGGCGGTGGGTGGCAAGGGCGGTGGCCGTCCGGACATGGCCCAGGGTGGTGGCGTCGACGTCGCTGCACTGGACCAGGCCCTGGCGCTGGCCGTGCCATTCGCAGAGCAGGGACTTTGAGATGAGGGGGCCGGCGGTCTAGTGGCCACACAGGCCACTCCTGCCGGCCTCTTCATGTTGGATTGTTTTTTGGGGCCCTGTATGGGCTGAGGCACCATTGAAATGGCGTTGATCGTACAGAAATTTGGCGGCACCTCTGTCGGTTCCATCGAGCGGATCGAGCAGGTAGCCGATAAGGTCAAGAAACACCGTGAGGCGGGCGACGACCTGGTGGTTGTGTTGTCGGCCATGAGCGGTGAAACCAATCGCCTGATCGACCTGGCCAAGCAGATCACCGATCAGCCGGTTCCGCGTGAACTGGACGTGATCGTGTCGACCGGTGAGCAGGTCACCATTGCCTTGCTGACCATGGCCTTGATCAAGCGTGGTGTGCCAGCGGTGTCCTACACCGGCAACCAGGTGCGCATTCTCACCGACAGCGCGCACAACAAGGCGCGCATCCTGCAGATCGACGACCAGAAGATTCGTGCCGACCTCAAGGAAGGCCGCGTGGTCGTGGTGGCGGGCTTCCAGGGCGTCGACGAGCACGGCAGCATCACCACCCTGGGCCGTGGCGGCTCCGACACCACGGGCGTGGCCCTGGCGGCTGCGCTGAAGGCTGACGAGTGCCAGATCTACACCGACGTCGATGGCGTCTACACCACCGACCCGCGCGTTGTGCCACAGGCCCAGCGCCTGGAGAAGATCACCTTCGAAGAGATGCTGGAAATGGCCAGCCTCGGTTCCAAGGTGCTGCAGATCCGTTCGGTGGAGTTCGCCGGCAAGTACAACGTTCCGCTGCGCGTGCTGCACAGCTTCAAGGAGGGTCCGGGTACCCTCATTACCATTGATGAAGAGGAATCCATGGAACAGCCGATCATTTCCGGTATCGCCTTCAACCGTGATGAAGCCAAGCTGACCATTCGCGGCGTGCCGGACACCCCGGGCGTGGCCTTCAAGATCCTCGGCCCGATCAGCGCCTCGAACATCGAGGTCGACATGATCGTGCAGAACGTTGCCCACGATAACACCACCGACTTCACCTTCACCGTACACCGCAACGAGTACGAGAAGGCGCAGAGCGTGCTGGAAAACACTGCCCGCGAAATCGGTGCCCGTGAAGTGATCGGCGACACCAAGATCGCCAAGGTTTCGATCGTCGGCGTCGGCATGCGTTCGCACGCCGGTGTTGCCAGCCGCATGTTCGAAGCCCTGGCCAAGGAGAGCATCAACATCCAGATGATCTCCACCTCCGAGATCAAGGTTTCGGTCGTGATCGAAGAGAAGTACCTGGAGCTGGCCGTACGCGCGCTGCACACCGCGTTCGAGCTCGACGCTCCGGCACGACAGAGCGAGTAATACGCTGCCTGGAAGGGCGCGGCTTGCCGCGCCCTTCGCGTTTCTGCTCGCCACGCAGGCCTGTCCTGCCCTGTGTGGCGATCAACCGGGCCCTGGTCGTCGTCCACGACCAGGCCGCGACACCCAAGACTGTTACCCCTGAATGTTTTGCGTAAGGAGAAAGCTATGTTGATTCTGACTCGTCGGTGCGCCGAGAGCCTGATCATTGGAGACGGCGAGATCACCGTGACGGTGCTCGGCGTCAAAGGCAACCAGGTGCGTATTGGCGTCAGTGCCCCGAAAGAAGTGGCTGTGCACCGCGAAGAAATCTACCTGCGGATCAAGAAAGAGAAGGACGAGGAGCCAAGCCTTTAATTTTTTTGAAGTTTTTTTCAAAAAAAGGGTTGCAAACGAGGAAGAGCCTGTTTAATATTCGCCTCGTGTTGCGGTGAGGTGGCCGAGTGGCCGAAGGCGCTCCCCTGCTAAGGGAGTATACCTCATAAGGGTATCGGGGGTTCGAATCCCCCCTTCACCGCCATTATTCGCTTAGGGCGCTGTAAACAGTAAGAACGCTAAGTAGTTGATTTTAAACGAAAAAGTTCTTGCAAAAATGTTTCAGCGACCTATAATGCGCGGCAAGACACGGACTCATAGCTCAGCTGGATAGAGTACTCGGCTACGAACCGAGCGGTCGGAGGTTCGAATCCTCCTGAGTCCGCCACTTTTGAAGTGGCTTTGCTTGCAAGGCTGCTTCAAGCAACCAGTGGTAACCTGGTCTAAAACTACCATCGCGGACTCATAGCTCAGCTGGATAGAGTACTCGGCTACGAACCGAGCGGTCGCAGGTTCGAATCCTGCTGAGTCCGCCACTTTTTGAAGTGGCTCTGCTTGCAAAGGCGCTTCAACCAACCAGTGGTAACCTGGTCTAAAACTACCACCACGGACTCATAGCTCAGCTGGATAGAGTACTCGGCTACGAACCGAGCGGTCGGAGGTTCGAATCCTCCTGAGTCCGCCACACCCAATCAAGAAGCCCGCTCAATTGAGCGGGCTTTTTGTTTTTCTGCGCCAATGAATTGTTGGTGATGTCGATCTAAGCTCTTCTGTAGATTGAGCATGTGCCTTTGGGGGCTGCAAAGCAGCCCCAAGATCGATCAGGCACCGCATACACATCCAGGCACACAACAAATGTAACTTGACCGCCAGACCCGCCGTCGCACTGATAGCTTCGAGCGTTGTCCCAGCTTTATCACGCAAACGATTGTTCTGGCCAAAATTTTAAGCGATCTGACAGCTCTAGCAGTGTATGATTGCGCCCGTCAGCCCCGCCGGGGCTTGTGGAAAACCACCATGGACTTACCCAGTAGTTACTCGCTAACAAGATTCATACAGAAAGATCTGACCGATTGATTCTCCCGGCGTGCTCCGCTGCTGGGAGTGGAGTTCGCCTATGACTGAAGTAGAAGTAAAAAAAGCGCAGGAAAGCCTGCAGGACCGCCTGGCCCAGGTGGTCGAACTGCTGCAACGCCAGCGCGTGGTCGAAGACCTGACCCACCGTCAGGAGGGCGCCCACAACGACCTGGTGGAAAACCTGGTCCACCGCCAGAACCTCGTCGAGCTGCAGCGCAAACTCGATGACCTGCACCCCGCCGACATCGCCTACATCCTCGAAGCCTTGCCCCTGGAAGACCGCCTGACGGTCTGGCAGCTGGTGCGCTCGGATCGCGACGGCGACATCCTGCTGGAAGTTTCCGACGCCGTGCGGCAATCGCTGATCGCCGACATGGACGATCACGAGCTGCTCGCCGCCGCCAAGGAAATGGACGCCGACGAGCTGGCCGACCTGGCGCCTGAGCTGCCGCGTGACGTTGTTCACGAGCTGATGGAAACCCTCGATGCCCAGCAACGCGAGCGCGTGCGTTCGGCGCTGAGCTACGACGAGGAGCAGGTCGGTGCGCTGATGGACTTCGAGATGGTCACCATCCGCGAAGACGTCAGCCTGGAAGTGGTGTTGCGCTACCTGCGCCGCCTGAAAGAGCTGCCGAACCACACCGACAAACTGTTCGTGGTCGACTATGACGGCATCCTCAAGGGCGTATTGCCGATCAAGCGCCTGCTGGTCAACGACCCGGAGAAGAAGGTGGCGGAGGTCATGGCGACCGACCCGGTCTCCTTCCACCCCGAGGAAGATGCCTATGATGCGGCGCAGGCCTTCGAGCGTTATGACCTGGTGTCAGCGCCGGTTGTGGACAAGAACGAACGCCTGATCGGCCGCTTGACCATCGACGAAATGGTCGACCTGATTCGTGAAGAAAGCGAAAGCGAAGTGCTGAACATGGCCGGTTTGCGCGAGGAGGAAGATATCTTCGCCTCGGTCTGGCGTTCGCTGCGCAACCGCTGGGCCTGGCTGGCCATCAACCTGATTACCGCTTTCGTTGCGTCGCGAGTGATCGGCCTGTTCGAAGGTTCGATCGAGAAGCTGGTGGCCCTGGCCGCGTTGATGCCGATCGTGGCGGGTATTGGTGGCAACTCCGGCAACCAGACCATCACCATGATCGTGCGTGCCATGGCGCTGGACCAGGTGTCGCCGGGCAACACCAGCCGCCTGATGCGCAAGGAGCTGGCGGTATCGCTGCTCAACGGCCTGATCTGGGGTGGGGTGATCGGTGCGGTGGCATTCTGGCTGTATGGCAGCTGGTCGTTGGGCCTGGTGATGACCGCGGCGATGACCTTGAACCTGCTGTTGGCAGCCTTGATGGGGGTGTTGATCCCGATGACGCTGACTCGTCTGGGGCGCGACCCGGCGATGGGGTCGAGTGTGATGATTACTGCCGTTACCGACAGCGGTGGCTTCTTCATCTTCCTCGGCCTGGCCACACTGTTCCTGCTGTAACCGATTAACTTCCAGACGCTGATGAGGTCTCTGTGGGAGCGGCCTTGTGTCGCGAAAGGGCTGCGAAGCAGCCCCGGAAATTTGAGCGGCGCTGCTGAAATCGTGGGGCCGCTCTGCGGCCCTTTCGCGACACAAGGCCGCTCCCACGGAGATAGTGATCCCACAGCCGTGGTGAGCCCACAAAAAAGCCAGCTTACGCTGGCTTTTTCATGTTCGCTGCAAACCTCAGGAGGCGTCGGCGGCCATTTCCACATCGTGAGCGATGAGGGCAACCAGCGCGTTCTGCTGGCGGTGGGACAGTTGGCGGAAGCGTTGCAGCAACTCGCGTTCATGCAGGGACAGTTCGGGGCTGTCCAGACGCATGCTCAGCTCGTCACCCAACGCACCTTCCTGGATGAGGCTCTGTTCCAGGCGCGCGATGATCTCGGAGTTCATGCTGCGGTGATGGTTGCGCGCTACCTCGGCAATGCGCTCACGCATTCCGTCTGGCAGGCGGACGACGAACTTGTCAGCGGTGCGGCTCGAATAAATAGCCTGTTTCATTGGGCGCATATAAATTGACCGGATTTTGGTTCAGGGGAAGCGGTTCTCAAATTGGCCGCACGGGGTGGTAGTACGACCGTGACGACGACAAAATGTTCAACCGTCGGTGAAAAATGGATGCTCATCTTGCCTCATGGTCGCCGTTTCCTTGGCGTCAATTCTGTGACAAATAGTGAGCCGGATAAAGGCTTTATGCCAGTACCAATTATCAGAAATGAGTACTGGTTTGAAAAGTTTTACATGCGCCGGCTTGCCAAACTGTCAGACTTTTGCCGTCAAAAACTGGTAAAACGCAGCAAAAGGCCTGGAAAACCCCTAGAATGCGCCGGTTTCCCTTTCATAGAGCATAGTGGCTATGCAACATGACGCAAGCGACCGCCAAACAGGGACAGGCCGGTTGATATTTCTTATAGGACCGTCGGGGTCAGGGAAAGATTCCCTGATCGACGCTTCACGTGAGCGACTGGCCGCCGCCGGGGTGGAAGTCGCCCGTCGCGTTATTACCCGTTCGGCCGAAGCCAAGGGCGAAGCCGCCCATGGGGTCACGCCCGAGCAGTTCGAAACACTGCGCGCGCAGGGGGCGTTCGCCATGCATTGGCGTGCCAATGGCCTGGATTACGGTATTCCGCAACAGGTGGACCAGTGGTTGGCGGCGGGCAGGGCGGTACTGGTGAATGGTTCGCGGGCGTACCTGGCCGAGGCGCGCCAGCGTTACCCGAACCTGTTGGCAGTGCTGGTCGAGGTCAGGGCCGAGGTGCTGCGCGAGCGCTTGCTGGCCCGCGGCCGGGAAAGCACAGAGGAAGTCGAGCAGCGCCTGGCACGTAATGACCGTTTGCAGGCGCTGGCCGATCCGTCGGTGCATGTGCTGGACAACTCCACCACCCTGGAAGCAGCGGTCGCGGCATTGTTCACGCTGCTGCGTGATGAAGGTGTGTTGCCGCAGGTGTAGCATTGGCAGAAAAGGATTACGCGAAAAAGCCCGGTTGAGGCATGACAAATGCCAGCATGCTGGTTAACATGCTGGCCGTCCCGCTGTGCAGCGCTCGCTGTCGGCACTTGCGTCTCAGTAGCTCAATTGGATAGAGCATCCCCCTCCTAAGGGGAAGGTTGCAGGTTCAATTCCTGCCTGGGACGCCATTTCTCATCGCGTTTTCCTAGCCCCCCAAGTGCTTCAAAGCCCACAGCGCTCCCATGCCCACGATCAGCGTCAGCATCGTGCTGCGCGTACGCCACGCTACCAGCGCGGCCAGTATCGCTGCGGGTATCTGCGGGTTCATCCAGTCGAACCCCGCCAGCCGGTCAGGGAACACCACGGCCGGCAGTACCAATGCCGCCAGTACGCTGGCCGGCACATACGCCAGGGCACGGCGAAACAGTGGGGGGATGCGCAGCACCGTGTGCAGCTCGATGAACGACAGGCGGATGGCGAAGGTGCCCAGGCCGATCAGCATGAAGGTTATCCACTGGGTCGTTTCGCTCATGATGCTTCCTGCTCGGTGTTGGCTTCAGGCCCGGTTTGCTGTTTTTGCCAGCTTTCGATGGCCAGCCCGGCAATGATGCCGCCCAGCGCGCCGGTCAGCAGGCCCAGGTTGTAGGGCAGATTGGCTGCCAGTACCGCCAGCACGCCCCCGGTAAGCGCCGCACCGAGGGTGGCAGCGTTACGAATACCAGGTATCAGCAATGCCAGGAACGACAACGGGATGGCGAAGCCCAGCGACCAGTCTTCAGGAATGCTCGCGCCCAGGTACATGCCCGCCAACACCGAGAGGTTCCAGCCGAAGAACATGGTGATTGCCGTACCGGCATAGTAGGGGTAGGTATACTGCCCCAGCCCACCCGAGCCCATCTTCAGTGTGCACAGGGCAAAGGACTGGTCTGACAGCATGTACGCCATGGGCCATTTGCGGTGACGTGGCAGCTGGCCCAGGTGCGGCGCAAGGCTGGCGCTGTACATCAGAAAGCGCAGGTTGATCACCAACGCGGTGACCACCATGGTCACCGGCAGGGCGGCGCTTTGCATCAACTGCATCACCACCATCTGCGCCGAACCGGAGTAGAACAGCAGGGTCATGCCGATGGCATCGGCCGGCGACAGGCCCATGCCGATCGCCGTGACCCCGGTGATCAGGCCGAAGGGCACGATGCCGGAGGTCAACGGCAGGGCGCTGTGGGCCCCCTGCCTGAACGCTTGGGTCCCGCTTGGATACGGCATTTGAGTTCCTTGAATGTACAGACGGTGCAACGGCGCTACCCCCCACGTTAATGCGTGTGAAAGTTGGACACAACGCTGCCAGGTGGCCGCTGTGGAAGAGGCGTCGTTGCAGTTGGCTTGAGCGCCCTCAAGCCCTGTGCAGTATCTGTGGGAGATGGCCCAGCCCTTTGGGCTGCGCTGTCGCGTAGATAACTGAAATTGCACGCAATCCGCGTACCCTGTGGGAGCGGCTAAAGCCGCTCCCACAACGCCCCTGCCATTCAATGAGTCATGTGCAGTTCAATGAGCGGGCGTGCCCGCGAACACCGGCGAAGCCGGTGCCATTCATCGCGGCGTCAGGCTTGAACTGTGCGCGCTGCCAGGTCCTGCTCATCCTCGGCGGTTTCCCGCGGGGCGGCCTGGGCGTTGATCTTCGCCTGAGTCTTTATCTCCACGTCTTCCTGCATGCGTTGGGCAAGCTGCTGGTCGATCTTTTTCCTCTGTTCGGGCGGCAAGGCGTTGTACTCGTCCTCGGTCAGGCCCAACTCACGCAACAGCTTCTCCTTGATCAACTCGCCCGGCGTCTTTTCCATGTAGTCGTGAAAGGCCTGGCGGGCGCTGCTGGTTTCTGTGGTCGCCACGTTACCCTGCTGGCTGGCGGCTGCCTCGGGGTTCTGCAGCTGTACCTTGAGCTTGGCAAAGGCTTCCTCGCGGGCGTCCTCGGCATCCTGCTGCGCAGTATTGCCCTGGCTGTTCTGTTGCGCCGTGGCATTGCCGGCGGCCACCGGCGGGCGGAACTGCGGTACATCGGCCAGGGTTTGCTCGTTGCTGGTGCGTTGTTGCTGATGCACTGTGGCCTGCCAGCCGAGGCCGGTGATGGCAATCGTCATGGGGTCCTCCTTGGAAAGGTGATTGGCAGGGTGGCGTGGCAAATGCCATGCCAGTCGTCAACACCGCGAAAACAGGGCGGTGGGGTATTCCGATGGCACCACGCTGGGCATATGCTTGCCCGTCAGAGGCATGACCTTGCCGCCTGCGGCAATGACCACCACTGTCGGCAGCCCCTTGATCGGAGCGCAGTTGCTGGGCATCAGGGAGAGCATCCATGAGTCAGGAAACCCGGCCGGTACCCGCCGGCTTCAGTGAGCAGCAGTTGCATACGCTGTTCGATTTGATCAGCGATGGTATCTGGGACTGGAATGCCAATACCGGCTACGTCTATCGCAACCCGGGCTGGTACGCCATGCTCGGCTACCCCAGCCACTCCATGGCCAACTCGGTGCTTACCTGGGAAAGCGTGATCCACCCGGAGGACTACCCGCGGGTAATGGCGCATTTCGAGGCGTACATCAATCAGCGCAATGAGCACTACCTGATCGAATACCGCTGTCGTTGCCACGATGGCAGCTACCTGTGGATCGAGGACAGCGGCTACATCATCGGCCATAACGAGGACGGCTCGGTGGCGCGCATGCTCGGTGCCCACCGCAATATCGACGCCAACAAGCGCCTGGTGGCGCAGCTGGAACAGAGAAACCAGTCCCTGGAAAGCCAGGTGGCCGAGCGCACCCGCGAGCTGTCCTGGGTGAACCAGCAGTTGCAGCGGCAACTGGACGAAAACCGCGAGCTGGCCGAGCGCGATGCGTTGACCCGCACTGCCAACCGCTATCGGTTGGAGAAGGCGCTGCAGCTGGAGTGCGAGCGTGCCCAGCGCTTCCGCCAGCCGTTGTCGCTGATAGCCATGGACCTGGACGACTTCAAACCGATCAACGACCGCTATGGCCATGCCCGTGGCGATGCGGCGCTGGTACGGGTGGTCGACAACCTGCATACCTGCCTGCGTGAGCTGGACCTGCTGGCGCGCTGGGGTGGTGACGAGTTCATCATCGTACTGCCGCAGACCTCGCTGGGTGAGGCGCTGGAGGTGGCAGCGCGCTTGCGCCAGGCGATGGCGCAGGTGGAGCCGGTGGGCGACTGCCGGTTGACCATGAGCTATGGCGTGGTGCAATGGGAGGAAGGGGAGGACCGGCATGCGCTGCTGGCGCGTGCCGACAAGGCGCTGTACCGGGCCAAGGGGAACGGCAAGAACGCGATAGCCCAATAGATCGCGATCATTGTGGGAGCGGGCGCGCCCGCGAACACCGGCGGAGCCGGTGCCAAACACCGTGTTGGGGGCTTCGCGGGCATGCCCGCTCCCACAGAGACCGCGGTGGTTTCAGGTTTTGTGTTGGACCGCCGTAAGGGCTGAATGAAAAAAGACCCGCGGCGCCTTGGGCGCAGCGGGCCAAATCGGCCTCGGCCGCTTCAGTGTCAGATATGCAGGGCGTGCCCAAGGGCGCGCAGTGCTGCTTCCTGTACCGCTTCACCCAGTGTCGGGTGGGCATGGATGGTGCCGGCCACATCCTCCAGGCAGGCGCCCATCTCCAGCGACTGGGCAAACGCCGTCGACAACTCGGAAACCGCTACGCCAACCGCCTGCCAACCCAGGATCAGGTGGTTGTCACGGCGCGCCACCACTCGCACGAAACCGCTTTTCGATTCCAGGCTCATGGCCCGGCCATTGGCGGCGAACGGGAACTGCGCGACGATGCAGTCCAGCCCTTGCTGGCTGGCTTGCTCCGGGGTCTTGCCGACCACTACCACTTCCGGGTCGGTGAAACACACCGCGGCAATTGCGCTGGGTTCGAAACGGCGTGCCTTGCCGGCGATGATCTCCGCGACCATTTCGCCCTGGGCCATGGCCCGGTGCGCCAGCATCGGTTCACCGGCCACGTCGCCGATGGCCCAGACGTTGCGCATGCTGGTCTGGCAGCGCTCGTCGATGGCGACGGCAGCGCCGTTCATCTTCAGGTCCAGGCACTCCAGGTTGAAACCTTGTGTGCGCGGCCGGCGGCCCACGGCCACCAGTACCTGGTCGGCTTCCAGGCGCAGTTGCCCGCCCTGGCCATCACGGGCCAGCAGGTAGCCGCCTTCGTAACCCTCGACGCTATGGCCCAGGTGCAGGGCGATACCCAGCTTCTTCAGCGATTCGGCCACCGGGGCGGTCAGCTCGCTGTCGTAGGTCGGCAGGATGCGCTCGCGCGCTTCCACCACGCTGACCCGCGCACCCAGCTTGCGGTAGGCGATGCCCAGCTCCAGGCCGATATAGCCGCCGCCCACCACCACCAGGTGCTGCGGCAGGGCTTTCGGCGCCAGGGCTTCGGTCGAGGAAATGATCGGCCCGCCCAGGGGCAGCATCGGCAGTTCGACACTGCTGGAGCCAGTGGCCAGCAACAGGTGCTCGCACTGGATACGCTGGCCATCGACCTCGACCTGCTTGCCGTCGAGCACCTTCGCCCAGCCATGGATCACCTTGACCCCGTGCTTTTTCAGCAGGGCGGCAACGCCAGTGGTCAGGCGGTCGACGATGCCGTCCTTCCAGGCCACGCTCTGGCCGATGTCCAGGCGCGGCGAAGCGACGCTGATGCCCAGCTCCGACGGCCCGGCAAAGCGCGAGGTCTGGTGAAACTGCTCGGCCACGTGGATCAGCGCCTTGGACGGGATGCAGCCGATGTTCAGGCAGGTACCGCCCAGTGCCTGGCCTTCCACCAGCACGGTGGGGATGCCCAGTTGTCCGGCGCGGATGGCAGCCACGTAGCCGCCAGGGCCGCCGCCGATGATCAACAGGGTAGTCTGGATAGTCTGTTGCATGCTCACTCCACGAACAGGCAGGCGGGTTGTTCGAGCAGGCCGCGCACGGCCTGGATGAACAGCGCGGCGTCCATGCCATCGACCACGCGGTGGTCGAACGAGCTGGACAGGTTCATCATCTTGCGCACCACGATCTGGCCGTCGATCACCACAGGCCGCTCGACCATGCGGTTGACGCCGACGATCGCCACTTCCGGGGTGTTGACCACCGGCGTGCTGACGATACCGCCCAGGGCACCCAGGCTGGTCAGGGTGATGGTCGAACCGGACAGCTCATCGCGGTTGGCCTTGTTGTTGCGGGCAGCGTTGGCCAGGCGGGCGATTTCGCCAGCATTGCTCCACAGGCTGCCTGCTTCGGCATGGCGCAGCACCGGCACCATCAGGCCGTTGTCACCTTGGGTGGCGATGCCCACATGCACCGCGCCATGGCGGGTGATGACCTGGGCTTCGTCGTCATAGGTGGCGTTGATCTGCGGGAAGTCGCGCAGCGCCACGACCAGTGCGCGCACCAGGAACGGCAGCAGGGTCAGCTTGCCGCGGCTGTCGCCGTGCTTGCTGTTGAGTTGCTGGCGCAGGGCCTCCAGCGCGGTGACGTCGATTTCTTCCACATAGCTGAAGTGCGCGACCCGGCGCTTGGCGTCCTGCATGCGCTGGGCGATCTTGCGGCGCAGGCCGATCACCGGCACCTGCTCGCTGTCGGTGCGCTTGGCATAGCCACTCGATGCTTGCCCGCCAGCGCTCTGCGGCTTGCTCATGAAGGCGTCGAGGTCTTCGTGGAGGATACGCCCGGCCGGGCCGCTACCATGCACGTAACGCAGTTCGATACCGGCATCCAGGGCGCGTTTGCGAACCGCCGGCGAGGCCAGCGGTTTGTCGCCCGGCTGGCGCGGCACGATCGGGGCTGCCTCGTGATTGACAGGCGCCTGGCACGCAGCCGGTCTGGCTTCCTTCTGCGGCTCTGGCTTGGTGGCCGCCGGGGCGGCAGGGGCTTCCACCTGCTTGGCTTGCGGCACATCCACGTGGTTGCCGCTGCCTTCCACTTCGATACGGATCAGCTCGCTGCCGACCGCCATCACTTCACCCGGCTGGCCACCCAGGGCCAGCACCTTGCCGCTGACCGGCGAAGGGATTTCCACGGTGGCCTTGTCGGTCATGACATCGGCCACCACCTGGTCTTCGGCGATCATGTCGCCGACCTTGACGAACCACTCGACCAACTCGACCTGCGCGATGCCTTCGCCAATGTCCGGCATCTTGATGACGTGCGTGCCCATTCAGACCTCCATGACCTTTTTCAATGCCGCACCTACCCGCGAAGGCCCTGGGAAGTAAGCCCATTCCTGTGCGTGAGGGTAGGGGGTGTCCCAGCCGGTGACGCGCTCGATCGGCGCCTCCAGGTGGTGGAAGCAGTGTTCCTGCACCAGTGACACCAGTTCGGCGCCGAAGCCGCAGGTACGGGTGGCTTCGTGTACCACCACGCAGCGGCCGGTCTTTTTCACCGACTCGACGATGGTGTCCAGGTCTAGCGGCCATAGGCTGCGCAGGTCGATCACTTCGGCGTCGACACCGGTTTCTTCGGCAGCCACCTGGGCCACGTACACCGTGGTGCCGTAGGTCAGCACGGTGACGTCATTGCCGGGGCGGGTAATGGCTGCCTTGTCCAGCGGCACGCTGTAGTAGCCATCGGGCACGGCGCTTTGCGGGTGCTTCGACCAGGGGGTGACAGGGCGGTCGTGGTGGCCGTCGAACGGGCCGTTGTACAGGCGCTTGGGTTCGAGGAAGATCACCGGGTCATCGCATTCGATCGAGGCGATCAGCAGGCCCTTGGCGTCATACGGGTTGGACGGCATGACAGTGCGCAGGCCGCACACCTGGGTGAACATCGCTTCCGGGCTCTGGCTGTGAGTCTGGCCGCCATAGATCCCGCCGCCGCAGGGCATGCGCAGGGTCAGCGGGGCGATGAATTCGCCGGCCGAACGGTAACGCAGGCGCGCCATCTCGGAAACGATCTGGTCGGAGGCCGGGTAGAAGTAGTCGGCAAACTGGATTTCCACCACCGGGCGCAGGCCGTAGGCCCCCATGCCCACGGCGGTGCCGACGATGCCGCTCTCGGAGATCGGCGCGTCGAACACGCGAGACTTGCCGTACTTGTTCTGCAGGCCTTCGGTGCAGCGGAACACGCCGCCAAAGTAACCGACGTCCTGGCCGTAGATCACCACATTGTCGTCGCGCTCGAGCATGACATCCATGGCCGAGCGCAGGGCCTGGATCATGGTCATGGTAGTGGTGGCCATGGCGGTTTCCGGGTTGATGCTGTTGTTGTGGTCGTTCATCTCAAACCCCCAGTTCCTGGCGTTGACGGCGCAGGTGGTCAGGCATTTCCTTGTACACGTCCTCGAACATCGAGGCGGCACTCGGGATGTGACCGTTGGCCAGGGTGCCGTACTGCTCGGCTTCCTTCTGCGCGGCGATCACCGCGGCTTCGAGCTCGGCAGTGGTGGCCTGGTGTTCTTCTTCGGACCAGTGGCCGATCTTGATCAGGTGCTGCTTCAGGCGGGCGATCGGGTCGCCCAGCGGGAAGTGGCTCCAGTCATCGGCCGGGCGGTACTTGGACGGGTCGTCCGAGGTCGAGTGCGGGCCGGCACGGTAGGTGACCCACTCGATCAGGCATGGGCCCAGGCCGCGACGGGCGCGTTCGGCGGCCCAGCGCGAGGCCGCGTACACAGCGACGAAGTCGTTGCCGTCAACCCGCAGCGAGGCGATGCCGCAACCCACGCCACGGCCGGCGAAGGTGGTCGACTCGCCACCGGCGATGGCCTGGAAGGTGGAGATCGCCCACTGGTTGTTGACCACGTTGAGGATCACCGGAGCGCGGTACACGTGGGCGAAGGTGAGGGCGGTGTGGAAGTCCGACTCGGCAGTGGCGCCGTCGCCGATCCACGCGGAGGCGATCTTGGTATCGCCCTTGATCGCCGAGGCCATGGCCCAGCCGACCGCCTGCACGAACTGGGTCGCCAGGTTGCCGCTGATGGTGAAGAAACCGGCCTCGCGCACCGAATACATGATCGGCAGCTGGCGGCCCTTGAGCGGGTCGCGCTCGTTGGACAGCAGCTGGCAGATCATCTCGACCAGCGACACGTCGCGGGCCATCAGGATGCTTTGCTGGCGGTAGGTGGGGAAGCACATGTCGGTGCGGTTCAGCGCCAGGGCCTGGCCGCTGCCGATGGCTTCTTCACCCAGGCTCTGCATGTAGAAGGACATCTTCTTCTGGCGCTGGGCGACCACCATGCGGCTGTCGAAAATCCGCGTCTTGAGCATGGCGCGCATGCCTTGGCGGAGAACTTGCGGGTCGATGTCTTCGGCCCATGGGCCTTGCGCGTTGCCTTGCTCGTCGAGCACGCGGACCAGGCTGTAGGCCAGGTCGGCGGTGTCGGCAGCATCGACGTCGACAGGGGGCTTGCGGGTTTGACCTGCATCGTTCAGGCGCAGGTAGGAGAAATCGGTCTGGCAGCCTGGCCGGCCGGTAGGCTCGGGCACATGCAAACGCAGGGGGGCGTACTCGTTCATGCTTTTTACGCTCGCTCGGGTATTTGTTTTTGTGAGCTCTGAAGCGGCCGCCGCTGAGTACCGGCTTGTGACTGGTAGGTCAGCGTCCCCTACATCTTAGTGGCCCGGCAGGAGAATTTTTCTCTCAAGTTGATTGCCTTTGCCGAGCGGGGCAGATAAACATTCCGTATAAACACAAAAAACCGGTGATTTTGTCTCATGCGCAAACTCGATCGTACCGATATCGGCATTCTCAACAGCCTGCAGGAAAATGCCCGCATCACCAACGCCGAGCTGGCCCGCTCGGTGAACCTGTCACCCACGCCCTGTTTCAACCGGGTGCGGGCCATGGAAGAACTGGGGGTGATCCGCCAGCAGGTGACTTTGCTGTCGCCCGAGGCGTTGGGGCTGGATGTGAACGTGTTCATCCATGTAAGCCTGGAAAAACAGGTGGAGCAGTCGTTGCACCGCTTCGAGGAAGAAATTGCCGAACGGCCCGAGGTGATGGAGTGCTATTTGATGACCGGCGACCCGGATTACCTGCTGCGGGTGTTGTTGCCGAGCATCCAGGCGCTGGAGCGTTTTCTCGATTACCTGACGCGGTTGCCGGGGGTGGCCAACATACGTTCGAGTTTTGCCCTCAAGCAGGTTCGCTACAAGACCGCCTTGCCACTGCCGGCCAATGGCATGACCTTGCGGGAATAGCTGTCTCCTGTGCCGGCCTCTTCGCGGGCTCGCCCGCTCCCACAGCGGTACCACTGCCCTCAAGGCCAGCGCGGTCCCTGTAGGAGCGGGCATGCCCGCGAAGAGAGCCACGCGGTATCGAGAGTGCTGCTTGATATTTTAAACACCCCCAGCCTATGTTGTTGTCAGCCGACCACAACAAGGACAAGCGTCATGAACACCGGGCACCTGCAGGGCATCGATGAAATCGAATGCGTCACTCCCGACCTCAACGGCGTCCCGCGCGGCAAGGTGATGACCGCCGAAGGCTTCCGCGAAGGCCGCCGCCTGCAGATGGCCCGGGGTGTGCTGCTGCAATGCATCATGGGCGGCTACCCGCCGGCTAAGTTCTACGGCAGCGACGACGGCGACCTGGCGCTGGTGCCTGACTCCGGCCAGGTCCACCGCCTGCCCTGGAGCGACGACGGCCGTGCCCTGGCGATCTGCGATGCCAACGAACTGGATGGCCGGCCTTCGGCATTGTCCACCCGGGGGCATCTCAAAGCCGTGATCGCCCGCTATGCGGCGCTGGGCCTGGCGCCAGTGGTGGCGACCGAGTTGGAGTTCTTTGTCTTTGCTCCGAATACCGACCCGCAACAGCCGTTCCAGCCGCCCGTGGGCATCGACGGCCGCCGCGAGCTGGGCCATTCGGCGTTCAGTGTCAGCTCCAACAACGGCCTGCGCCCGTTCTTCAAGGAGGTGTACCGGTGCATGGCCGCGCTCGGCTTGCCGCGCGACACCTTCATGCACGAAATGGGCACCAGCCAGTTCGAGATCAATCTGCTGCACGGCGACCCGTTGCTGCTGGCCGACCAGACCTTGCTGTTCAAGCACCTGCTCAAGGAAGTGGCGCTCAAGCACGGCCTGACCGTGGTGTGCATGGCCAAACCGCTGGCACGCACGCCCGGCAGCTCCATGCACATTCACCAGAGCCTGGTGGAGGTGGGCAGCGGGCGTAATGTGTTCAGCGATGAGCAAGGTTTGCCGACCGAGACCTTCCACCATTTCATTGGCGGCCTGCAGGCGTGCATGGCCGACTTCACTGCGCTGTTCGCGCCCAATGTCAACTCCTACCAGCGGCTGTGCCACCCCTATGCCTCGCCGAACAATGCCTGCTGGTCCGAGGACAACCGTGCCGCAGGCCTGCGCATCCCGGCCAGCGCACCGGTGGCGCGGCGGGTCGAGAACCGCCTGCCCGGCGCCGACGCCAACCCGTACCTGGCCATCGCGGCCAGCCTGGCCGCCGGGCTGCACGGCATCGAGCAGCGCCTGCAGCCGTCGCCGGCCATCCAGGGTGAGTTCGAAGTGCCGGAGCACCTGAGCCTGCCGTGCACCCTGCATGCCGCACTGGAGCGGTTAAAGCGTAGCGCGCTGGCGCGGGAGCTGTTCGGCAGCGAGTTCATCGACGGCTATGTCGCCAGCAAGACCCTGGAGCTGAGTGATTTCTTCGACGAGATCACGCCGTGGGAGCGTCGGGTACTGGCGGCACAGGCCTGATCGCGACACGACCGACACCGGATACGCCCCCGCTGCACCAAATCGCTAGCGGGGGCCTGCGCCGGGCGTTTTTTCCCCTTATGCTTCTAGCACCCCGCCACCTGAACAGGGAGCTTTACGGGACCTATGCGAAATATATGGAAGCCGTTTCAGTCGTTGTATTTCGCCGCGCTGATGATGTTGATCGGCTCGGGCCTGCTCAGTACCTACCTGGCCCTGCGCCTGGCTGCCGACCATGTCGACAGCCTGTGGGTAGGTGCGTTGATGGCAGCCAACTACTTTGGCCTGGCGGTCGGCGGCAAGGTAGGCCACCGGTTGATTGGCCGGGTCGGGCACATACGCGCCTATGCCACCTGCGCCGGTATCGTCGGTGCGGCGGTGCTCGGCCATGGCCTGACCAGCTGGTTGCCGGCCTGGGTCGGGCTGCGGATGATCGTCGGCCTGGGGATGATGTGCCAGTACATGGTCATCGAGAGCTGGCTAAACGAGCAGGCCGATGTGAAGCACCGCGGCGCGGTGTTCAGCGGCTACATGATCGCCTCGTACCTGGGCTTGGTGCTCGGCCAGCTGATTCTGGTGGTGCACCCTCAGCTTGGCCTGGAGCTGCTGATGCTGGTGGCCATGTGTTTCACCCTGTGCCTGGTACCGGTCGCCATGACCCGGCGCATTCACCCGGCGCCGTTGCGCCCGGCACCAATGGAGCCGAAGTTCTTCATCAAGCGCGTGCCGCAGTCGCTCAGCACGGTGCTGGGCTCGGGGCTGATCGTCGGCTCGTTCTATGGCCTGGCGCCGTTGTACGCCGCCGGCCAGGGCATGACTACCGAGCAGGTCGGCCTGTTCATGGGTAGCTGCATTTTTGCCGGCCTGCTGGTGCAGTGGCCGCTGGGCTGGTTGTCCGACCGCTACGACCGGGCAGTGCTGATCCGCAGCGTGGCGGTAGGCCTGGCGCTGGCCTCGGCGCCGCTGGCGATACTGCCCAGCGTGCCGCTGGAGTTGCTGTTCGGCATAGGCTTTGTGATTTCGTTGCTGCAGTTCTGCCTGTACCCGCTGGCGGTGGCGTTTTCCAACGACCATGTGGAAAGCGAGCGACGGGTGTCGCTGACCGCGATGCTGCTGGTGACCTACGGCGTCGGCGCGTGCATCGGGCCGCTGGCTGCAGGCGTGCTGATGAAGGTGCTGGGTCCGCAGATGCTGTATGCCTTCTTCGTGTTCTTTGCCCTGGTGCTGGTGTGGCGCATTCGGCCGAAGGCGGTCACCGGGCTGCACCAGGTGCAGGATGCGCCGTTGGGCCACGTGGCCATGCCGGCGGCCGGTTCGCCGTTGTCGGCGGCGCTGGACCCACGGGTGGATGAGCAGACGGTGCAGGACATGATGCAGGCTCCGGTGGCGGCCGAAGATACCGAGGCGGAAGAGAAGGGGGCTGATAAGGCGCCTGAGCCGGAGGGTGAGGTAAGCAAATCGGTGTAAGCCTGTACCGGCCTCTTCGCGGGTAAACCCGCTCCCACAGGGGGTAACACCAACTCTGGGGGGCAGCGCATTACCTGTGGGAGCGGGTTCACCCGCGAAAGGGCCAGCACAGGAAAAGCACAAATGAAAACGCCACCTTGGCAGGTGGCGTTTTTGCATTCGGCCGACGATCATCGCTCGTTTTTGTCGAACCGCAGCTGTCAGGTGGCGCGGATGTCGCGCAGTTTGAAGCGTATCTTCTTCTGAGCTTCCTTGTTCACGCTCACATAGTTGGCAAATGTAGAACTGACGGTCGCTCTTTTGCCGATTTCACCAGACGGAGAGACGGAGTCGTGCCTGTATGATTCTATCGACATCGCCTGGCCATACCTGTCCAGCAAATGAAACTCCACATTCCCCAAGGTTTTCAAATCGCCGTCCCATTCGCTCAGAGTCCGTATTCGCCAGCGTGGATCCGGGCCACGGGAGTTGGCCGCTGTCACATAATCCACAAGCCTGCCGACGACACCCAGCCCGTAAAGGCCCACCCACCCGGTAGTACTTGTCTGGACCAATGCGCCGGTATAGGCCCAACCCTCTGCAGCGCTGATGTGGTAGGACTTATCCCCGTCATGTTCACCTTGCAAGGTGAACGTAAACCTCATGGGCGAGAATTGGTCATGATTACTCGGGCATAGCCAGCCGTCCAGGCGTGGATTCAGGGTGGAGTCAACGACCCCGATAGTGCCTCGATCGGAACCCAGTTCGGCGGTGAAACTGTTAGCGTTCATGAAGCCTCCTGCTCAAAGGGCACCCGGTAGTGAGTGCGAGCAGGTACGATCGGCGCAGGGCTGTGCTCAAGGCAGCGGGAAGGTTTGCAGCGTGAGGGTAATGCGGTCAAAGGGAATGGGCGTTGCAATGACGCCCATCCACGGCAGGATCAGTAGTCGTCTTTGTCGAACCGCCGCGCTTCACGCTGCAGCTGGTACACAAAGCTCTCGACCTTGCGTTGCGCCTGCCCGGTGAGGTTATGGAAGCGCACGCCGGCAAAGGTGGTATTGATCCGCTCTTCATAGTGCAGGTGGCGCAGCTCGACCATGGTGTCGACCAGGCCCAGCGGGTTGCCCGCCTTGAAACGCTCGTACACCTGGCCCAGTTGCAGGCGATCCTCGACATTGCCTTCGAAGCGCAGTTTGCAGCCGGTGGCGGAGATGTCCAGCAGCTTGCCACGCAGGGCGCCGTTACCCTTGAGGTGGGCGCCATCGAGGATGATATCGACCAGCTGTGACAGCTTCAGCGCGGCGCGGAAGGCGTTGCGGCGCTGGTGGTAGGTCATCTCCTGGGGCATGGCGCCGCGGTAGCAGCGGTGGCCGTCGACTTCACTGATCTTCAACTCCTGGTTGCAGTCCCAGGCGATGCGTACGCCATCGTGGAAGCCTTCGACGCGGAAGTGTTCGCCGTTCTCGATGAATTTCTCACCGTCGCGCGGGATCATCTCGTCCAGCGCCAGGGTGTTGCTTTCACGGTCCACGTGCACCACGTAGCTCTGGAAACGCTGGCTGCGGTCATGGAAGGTGATGATCAGGGGGTCGTGGCTTTCCTGCAGCTGCCGCAAGTTGGCCGCAATCTCCAAAGGGGTGTTCAGCACCTTTGGCGGCTGCGGGGCATCGGATTCATTGAACACGGCTTATCGTTCTCCAGGCAAAAGCGACACACGCAATTAACGGCATTTTGCCAGTATGTTCCGTGCCTTGATAGAAAAAATCACACTTGGCTGAGGGCCCGTGGCTTGGCCAGCGGCGAGGTGCTGCCGCGGCTGTCGTAGAGCGACGGAGAATCGCCGCCCATGAGGATGCGGATCTGGTTGTTGGTGACGTGTTGCTGCACCTGGATGATCCGGCCATTGGTCTGATTGACCTGCTGGCAGCTGTCCATCAGTTGCGACAGCATGTCGAGCCGTTGCAGCATCGCTTCGCCATGGGGCGATTGCGCGGCCACCGCCTGCACACCGGCCCGATCGGCACTCAGGCCCAGGCTGCCGAGCAACTGGCTGCGGCGCTGGCCGTGCTGCTCGAGCAAGATGATCAACGACTGCTTGCGCGCCAGGATCTGCTCCAGCAGCGGCATGTCGCGGCCATGCAGGGCTATCGCTTCTTTTTGCAGAAGGTCCAGCAGTTCCTGCATCGGGGCAATGTCATCTTCGATCAGTTGCAGCAAGGTGGTGTCGTGCATGGCTAACTCTTGGCTTTTCTGGCGTCCGTGAAGTCAGCGCGCCGAACGGTCAGCGCTGGGCTTCGAAATCGAGCAGTTTGCTGGCGACCCGGCCGGCATCGACCTGGTAGCTGCCGTCGGCGATTGCCTGTTTCAACTGGGCCACACGGGCACTGTTGACCACCGGCTCGTCGCGCAGCTTGTCGCTGATCTTCTGCAACTGCTGGGCCTCTTGGCTGAGGTGTACCGCTTCTCCGCTGGCGCTGGTGGCGGTTGCCGCTTCCTGGCTGGCTGCCGGTTTTTCGGCGCTGCCGGGCGCGGTGTTGCCGCGCACGCCGCCCGTGACGGACGGAGAGTTATTCAAACGACTGAAGTCGATGACCATGATCAGAAACCTCTGGGTATTTGGACGCTTGCCTTGTTTTCGGCCAACCCGAAAGAAACTTTAGGCACAAATGCATAGCCGCCTGTCAGCAAGCTCGCGAACCCGTTTTCTGACACAGTTTAGGAAAAGCGGTTCCTTACCGCCAGCGCAAATCCGTGGGCTGGCTACATACTGACCTCGACCTGGCCGGGGCCGGTCACCCTGGCCTTGACCACCCGTTTGGAATTGAGGTTGCGCACCCGGATCTGCTCGCTCAGGCCACCCTTGCTCAGGGCTTCGCCTGGCATGCGCACGCTCAGGCTGCCACTGCGGGCGATGATCACCACGTGGTCGCCCTTGCGTACCACCTCGGCCTGTTCCAGGTGTTGCGGGGTGAGGACCTGGTCGATCACCGTGGGGCGCAGCATCTTCATGCCCACCGCCTGATCCAGTTCGGTGAGGAAACCTTGGCCCAGGGTGCCGACATCGCGCTCGCGCAGGGCCACGTCGCCTTCGCCCACCACGTTGTCGCGCTTGAGCGGGCGGGTCACCACCACCACGTCGCGGAACAGCCGCACGGTGGCCGGCACGAACACGGTCCACGGTGCCGAGCCTTCGCAGCGCACCTTTACCGTGACGCGGCCCAGCGGCTGGGCCGGGCTTTCCAGCGAGGCGTCCAGTTGCTGGCTGCACAGCGGCATGCGCAGGCGCGGGTCCAGCGGGTTGACCTGGATTTCGTAGCGGCCGGCGGTCTGGGTGGTGGCCAGGTAATCTTCAACGCTGAATTCAAGAAACCCTTGGGTGACACCGATAAGCTGTTCAGGCAAGGTAAACGCGTCCGCTACTGTGCGAACGCCGGGCAGCAACAGGCACAGCATCGCCAGCGAGCCAGTCAGCAGGCGTGTCAATCGTCGGGAAAATGTCGTTTTCGTGTACATGGCGCTCAAAAAAGCAAAGCCCGTGCCGACTCTCTACCTGAGTTGCAACGAAAGGCTGAAACATAAAGGAGTCTGGCATGGCAGGAGTGATGGATTCGGTCAACCAGCGCACGCAGCTGGTGGGGCAGAATCGCCTGGAATTGCTGCTGTTCCGCCTCAATGGTGAACAGCTATACGGCATCAACGTATTCAAGGTCAGGGAAGTGCTGCAATGCCCTGCGCTGACCCTGCTGCCCAAGGCGCACCCGGTGGTGCGTGGTGTCGCCAATATTCGCGGGGCGACCATCCCGATCCTCGACTTGTCGATGGCCACCGGGTTGCGGTCGCTGCAGGAAGACACGCGCAACAGCTTCGTGATCATCACCGAGTACAACACCAAGACCCAGGGCTTCCTGGTGCACTCGGTGGAGCGCATCGTCAACATGAACTGGGAAGAGATCCATCCGCCACCCAAGGGCACCGGCCGCGACCACTACCTCACCGCGGTCACCCGGGTGGATAACCGCATGGTCGAAATCATCGACGTGGAGAAGGTGCTGGCCGAAGTGGCGCCGTCGTCCGAGTCGGTGTCGGACGGGGTGATCGATGCCGAGGTGCAGGACAAGGCCGTGCTGCTGCGGGTGCTTACCGTCGACGATTCGTCGGTGGCGCGCAAGCAGGTCAGTCGCTGCCTGCAGACCGTGGGGGTCGAGGTGGTGGCGCTCAACGACGGCCGCCAGGCCCTGAACTACCTGCGCCAGCTGGTGGATGAGGGCAAGAAGCCGGAAGAAGAGTTCCTGATGATGATCTCGGACATTGAAATGCCGGAAATGGATGGCTATACGCTAACGGCAGAGATCCGCAGCGATCCGCGCATGCAAAAATTGCACATCTGCCTGCATACTTCGCTTTCCGGGGTGTTCAACCAGGCAATGGTCAAGAAGGTCGGTGCCGATGACTTCCTGGCCAAGTTCAAACCGGACGACCTGGCCCAGCGGGTGGTCGACCGGATCAAGGCAACGCATTGACGCGGCCGGGGGCAGGCCCCCGGCACCAGTGATTGAAAAGAGGCGGCAGTAGTGTCTACGGGTAATTTGGATTTCGAACAGTTCCGGGTATTCCTGGAGAAAGCCTGTGGCATCCTGCTGGGCGAGAATAAGCAGTACCTGGTTTCCAGCCGTCTCAACAAGCTGATGGAGCAACAGGGCATCAAGAGCCTGGGCGAGCTGGTGCAGCGCATCCAGGTCCAGCCGCGTGGCGGCTTGCGCGAGCAGGTGGTCGATGCCATGACCACCAACGAGACCCTGTGGTTTCGTGATACCTACCCGTTCGAGGTGCTGAAGAACAAGGTCATCCCCGAGTTCATCCGCAACAACCCCGGCCAGCGCCTGCGCATGTGGTCGGCGGCCTGTTCGTCGGGGCAGGAGCCGTATTCCATCTCGATGGCCATCGACGAGTTCGAGCGCAGCAACCTCGGCCAGTTGAAGATGGGGGCGCAGATCGTTGCCACCGACCTGTCCGGCACCATGCTGACCAACTGCAAGACCGGCGAATACGACAGCCTGGCGATTGCCCGCGGTTTGTCCCAGGAGCGCCTGCAGCGTTACTTCGACACCAAGGGGCCGGGGCGCTGGGCGGTCAAGCCGGCGATTCGCAGTCGCGTCGAGTTCCGCGCCTTCAACCTGCTCGACAGCTACGCCAGTCTGGGCAAGTTCGATGTGGTGTTCTGCCGCAACGTGCTGATCTACTTCTCGGCGCAGGTGAAGAAGGACATCCTGTTGCGCATTCACAGTACCTTGAAGCCAGGTGGGTATCTGTTCCTCGGGGCTTCCGAGGCGCTGAACGGGCTGCCGGACCATTACCAGATGGTGCAGTGCAGCCCGGGGATCATCTACCAGGCCAAGTAACCAAGAGGGCCGGCAGCGAAAGTTGCCGGCCTTTTTGTTTGCCTGAGCCGGCCTCTTCGCGGGCATGCCCGCTCCCACAGGAACCATGCAAACCTCAGGGTCGCACTCTACCTGTGGGAGCGGGCGCGCCCGCGAAGAGGCCGGCTCAGGCAAAATGCTGACGTCAATTTTTTGTTTTGCCGCTTTTGCCGCCCGGCAATTGCCGCTTTCGCCACCCAAGGCGGAAGGCCTTTGCCGCTTTTCTGGCATCACTCTGACAGCACTGCGCCCTGCAGGCCCGTATTTCCGGGCTTTCCGTTGGTTGGCACAGCCCTTGCTATACCTTGCCCAACGATATTCCGGTCAACCTCCGAAGGTTTCCCCGACATGAGCATCAGCTTCGACAAGGCGCTTGGTATCCACGAAAAGGCCCTGGGCTTCCGCGCCCAGCGCGCCGAAGTGCTGGCCAACAACATCGCCAACGCCGACACGCCCAACTACAAGGCGCGTGACATGGACTTCGCCTCGGTGCTCGCCGCCGAAAGCGACAAGCAGCAGAGCGGTGGCCGCTTCAGCCTCGAACGTACCAACAGCCGTCATATCGAGGCCGAGGGCCTGGCCATGGCCGACGATACCCTCAAGTACCGCACGCCAACGCAGCCGTCGATCGACCAGAACACCGTGGACGCGCAGATCGAGCAATCGAACTACACCGAAAACGCCGTCGGCTTCCAGGCCAGCTTCACCTTGCTCAACAGTAAATTCAAAGGGCTGGTTTCGGCCCTGCGGGGAGAATGACCATGTCCCTTTCCAGTGTCTTCAACATTGCCGGTAGCGGCATGAGTGCGCAGAACACGCGCCTGAACACCGTTGCTTCGAACATCGCCAACGCCGAGACCGTGTCCTCGAGCATCGACCAGACCTACCGCGCGCGCCACCCGGTGTTCGCCACCACCTTCCAGGACGCGCAGGCCGGCAGCAGCCAGTCGCTGTTCGAGGACCAGGGCGAGGCAGGGCAGGGCGTGCAGGTAAAAGGCATCGTCGAGGACCAGAGCACCCTGGAGGCCCGTTACGAGCCCAACCACCCGGCGGCGAACAAGGACGGCTACGTCTACTACCCGAACGTCAACGTGGTCGAGGAAATGGCTGACATGATCTCTGCCAGCCGCGCGTTCCAGACCAATGCCGAGCTGATGAACACGGCCAAGAGCATGATGCAGAAAGTTCTGACCCTGGGGCAGTGATAGGAAGCCGACATGACCACCACCAATTCCACAACCGAGGTCGGCAGCGCGTACCTGACCTCGCTGCAGAAGCAGACGTCGAAAACCGACAGCAGCACCGGCGCTGCCGGCAGCGCCCTGGGCAAGGATGCATTCCTGCAGCTGCTGGTTACCCAGATGAAGAACCAGAACCCGCTCGATCCGCAGGAAAACGGCGAGTTCGTGGCACAGCTGGCGCAGTTCAGCAGCCTCGAAAGCATGCAGTCGCTGAATGATTCGGTGACCTATATCGCGGCGGGGCTGCAGTCATCCCAGGCCCTGCAGGCGTCGTCGCTGGTCGGGCGCAATGTCATTGTCGAGACCAACAAGGCTGTGGTCGACACCAGCAAGGACATGAAAGGCACTGTCAACCTGACGTCGTCCAGCACTGCCACCTCGGTTGGTATCTACGACAAGGACGACAAACTGGTGCGCACCATCGACCTGGGTACGCAGAAAGCCGGCAAGATCGACTTTACCTGGGATGGCCTGAATGACGACGGCGAAGCCGTGGCGGCAGGTACCTATACCTTCAAGGCCACCGCTTCGATCGACGGCAAGGCCACCACCATGACCACCAACCTGCCGGCCTCGGTCACCAGTGTGACCATGGGTACCAGCGGTTCGGAGATGACGCTCAACCTGGCTGGGCTGGGCAGTGTTGCGCTTTCCAAAATCCAAAGCATCGGCATCTAGGGCCTGAGCAAAACGACAGGAGTTACACATGTCTTTCAATATCGGCCTTAGCGGCCTCTATGCAGCAAACAAGGCCCTGAACGTAACTGGCAACAACATTGCCAACGTTGCCACCACCGGCTTCAAGTCGTCGCGTGCCGAGTTCGCCGACCAGTACTCCAACTCCGTGCGCGGCACCAGTGCCGGCAAGAACGTGGTGGGTACTGGCGTGAAGACTGCTGCCGTGTCGCAGATGTTCACCCCGGGCAACATCAATGGCACCGGCCAGGCGCTGGACATGGCCATCGATGGCAACGGCTTCTTCGTGATGAACGACAACGGCTCGAAGATCTACACCCGTGCCGGTGCGTTCTACAGCGACAAGGACGGTTACGTGGTCAGCTCGTCGGGCGCCAACCTGCAAGGTTATGCCGTGGATGCCAACGGCAAGATCATCCAGGGCGTGCTGACCAACCTGCAGATCGATACCTCGAACCTGACGCCGAACCCGACCGGAAAAATCTCCGAGAATGTCAACCTGAACTCCAGTGCTACCGCACCGGCCATTACGCCGTTCGATCCTGCCAATACCGGCAGCTACAACTACACGTTCAACACCGATGTGTACGACAGCCAGGGTAACGCGCACCAGTTGAACCAGTACTTCGTCAAGGATGCCGCCAGCAATTCCTGGACCATGTACACCACCATCGACGGTCGCAACCCCGCCGACCCGACCTCGACCACGCCACTGGCCAACAAGCTGCCGTTCAAGTCCGACGGCACCCTTGATACTGCTGCCATGACTGCAGGCCCGGTAGCCGGTGGCATGACCATCGCCGCCGACAAGACCTTCACCCTCGACAACTGGATTCCGGCACAGAAGAACGCTGCCGGCGTATGGAGCCCGAACGGCGCCACTGCCAACCTGGCCGGGGTGAACCTGGACATGCTCGGCACCACTCAGTACAACGCAGCAAGCGCCACCACCGCCAAGAGCCAGGATGGCTTCGCTACCGGCGAGTTGTCGGGTCTGACCATCGATCAAAGCGGCAACATGTTCGCCAACTTCACCAACGGCCAGGACAAGGTCATCGGCCAGGTGGCCATCGCCAACTTCGCCAACCTGCAGGGCCTGACCCCGGTTGGCGGTACCAGCTGGAAAGAGTCCTACGCCTCGGGCGTACCGGTGATCGGCGCCCCGGACACCGGCACCCTGGGCCAGATCACTGGCGGTGCGCTGGAAGATTCCAACGTCGACCTGACCGGCGAGCTGGTCAACCTGATCAAGGCGCAGAGCAACTACCAGGCCAACGCCAAGACCATCTCCACCGAAAGCACCATCATGCAGACCATCATCCAGATGACCTGATGGTTATTGGGGCCGCAAAGCGGCCCCAAATTCTCGAGGTCTCAACGCATGAAACGGCTAATGCTCACAGCCCTGCTGGCCATGGCCCTGCCACTCGCGGCCGCTCCCGCCCCGTTCTACCAATGGCAAAGCCTGGCTACCGGTCGCTACATGTGCTCGGCCAGCAGCCCGGGCGAAGGCTGGGTGCGCCATTCCGGCCCCTACAACAACGCCGCTTGCCGCACCTTCTGAGCAAACCCTTGCCGCAGACGGCAAACATCCGCCGACAAACTGACGTTTATTGCCTCTCACCACGCTGAAACCCCTGTAAACAAGGGCTTTCAGACTTGGTTCGATTATTGCTTTGAACCTGCGCAGTGACAGCGCGGCAGCTACGCGCAGAGGAGATACTGTGGACAAGTTGCTTTATGTGGCCATGACCGGTGCCAGCCAGAACGCGCTGGCGCAGAAGGCCCACGCCAACAACCTGGCGAACATTTCCACCAACGGTTTCCAGCGTGACCTGGAGCAGGCGCGCTCGATGCCGGTGTTCGGCGACAGCTTTCCGTCGCGCGCCTTTGCCATGACCGAGCGCCCGGCCACCGACTTCAGCGAAGGCCCGCTGGTCGAGACCGGTCGCGACCTGGACGTCGCGGTGACCGGCAAGGGCTTCATTGCCGTGCAGGCGCCCGATGGCAGCGAAGCCTACGTGCGTACCGGCAGCCTGAACATCGACGCCCTTGGCGTGCTGCGTGCCGGCAACGGCATGCCGGTGATCGGCAACGGTGGCCCGATCGCCATTCCACCGGAGCAGAAGGTGGAAGTGGGGGCCGACGGCACCATCAGCATTCGCTCCATGGGTGAAGACCCGCGGGTAATGGCCGAGGTCGACCGCATCAAGCTGGTCAATCCGGACACCAAAGGCCTGACCAAGGGCCTGGATGGCCTGATCCATACCCGCGACGGCCAGCCGGCCGCCGCCGACGTCAATGTGCGGGTGGTGTCGGGCTTCCTGGAAGGCAGCAACGTCAATGCCGTCGAGGAAATGACCTCGGTGCTGGCGCTGTCCCGCCAGTTCGAACTGCACGTCAAGATGATGAACACGGCCAAGGAAGGCGACGAAGCCATGGCTCGGGTTTTGCAAATCGGCTAATCACTTTTGAACGGGTGCCGTAAAACAGGCGCACGAGGAGAATCAACATGCTTCCGGCTCTTTGGGTCGCTAAAACCGGCCTGTCCGCCCAGGACACCAACCTGACGGTCATTTCCAACAACCTGGCCAACGTCTCGACCACCGGTTTCAAACGTGACCGTGCCGAGTTCCAGGACCTGCTGTATCAGATCCGTCGTCAGCCCGGCGCCCAGTCGACCCAGGACAGCGAGCTGCCCTCGGGCCTGCAGGTCGGTACCGGTGTGCGCATCGTTGGCACCCAGAAAAGCTTTGTCGCCGGTAGCCTGCAGACCACCGAAAACCCGCTGGACATGGCGGTCAACGGTCGTGGCTTCTTCCAGATCCTGCAGCCGGATGGCACGGTTTCGTATACCCGTGACGGTACCTTCCACCTGAACTCCGACGGCCAGATCGTCACCGCCAACGGTTACGCCCTGGAGCCTGCCATCGTCGTGCCGAACGATGCGCAGACCTTCACCGTTGGCCAGGACGGCACCGTGTCGATCACCACCGCCGGCAACCCGGCAGCGCAGGTGATCGGCAACATCCAGACCGCCGACTTCATCAACCCGGCCGGCCTGCAGGCGATCGGCGACAACCTGTTCCTTGAGACCGCCGCCAGTGGCGCGCCGCAAGTCGGCACCCCGGGCCTGAACGGTTTCGGCACCACCCTGCAGCAGACCCTGGAAAACTCCAACGTCAGCACCGTGGAAGAGCTGGTGAACATGATCACTACCCAGCGTGCCTACGAGATGAACTCCAAGGTCATTTCCACCGCTGACCAGATGCTGTCGTTCGTCACTCAACAGCTCTAAACCAGTCACTCTGTTGCACCCGTGAGGTAAGCGTCATGAATCGTCTGTTGTCCGTTTTCGCCCTGGGGGGGGCGGTGTTGCTGGCAGGTTGCGTCGCGCCGACGCCCAAGCCCAACGACCCGTACTACGCGCCGGTACTGCCGCGCACCCCGTTGCCGGCAGCGGCCAACAACGGTTCGATCTACCAGGCCGGTTTCGAGCAGAACCTGTACAGCGACCGCAAGGCGTTCCGGGTGGGTGACATCATCACCATCACCCTCAACGAGCGCACATCGGCCAGCAAGAACGCCGGCTCGCAGATCCAGAAGAACAGCAACGCCAATATCGGCCTGACCTCGTTGTTTGGCAGCACGCCGAGCACCAACAACCCGTTCGGCAGTGGTGACCTGTCGCTGGAGGCCGGCTACAGCGGCGAGCGCGCCACCAAGGGCGACAGCAAGGCCACCCAGGGCAACACCCTGACCGGTTCCATTACCGTGACCGTGGCCGAAGTGCTGCCCAACGGCATCATCGCCGTGCGCGGCGAGAAGTGGCTGACCCTGAACACCGGCGAAGAGCTGGTGCGCATTGCCGGCATGATCCGCGCCGACGACATCGCCACCGACAACACCGTGCCGTCCACCCGTGTGGCCGATGCACGCATCACCTATTCCGGTACCGGCTCGTTCGCCGATGCCAGCCAGCCCGGGTGGCTGGACCGCTTCTTCATCAGCCCGCTTTGGCCTTTCTGAGTACGGATGACCATGTTCAACGTGAGGCAGCTGATTGCCGCAACCCTGCTTCTGTCCTGTGCCTTTGGCGCCCAGGCCGAGCGCCTGAAGGACATTGCCAGCATTTCTGGCGTGCGCTCCAACCAGCTGATCGGTTACGGCCTGGTGGTGGGGCTCAATGGTACGGGTGACCAGACCACCCAGACGCCGTTCACCCTGCAGACCTTCAACAACATGTTGTCGCAGTTCGGCATCAAGGTGCCGGCCGGCTCCGGCAACGTGCAGCTGAAAAACGTCGCGGCCGTGTCGGTGCATGCCGACCTGCCGGCGTTCGCCAAGCCAGGCCAGGTGGTGGACATTACCGTGTCCTCGATCGGTAACTCCAAGAGCCTGCGCGGCGGCAGCCTGCTGATGACCCCGCTCAAAGGTATCGACGGCAACGTCTATGCCGTGGCCCAGGGCAACCTGGTGGTGGGCGGCTTCGATGCCGAGGGCCGCGATGGTTCGAAAATCACCGTCAACGTTCCGTCGGCTGGTCGTATTCCTGGCGGTGCTACCGTCGAGCGTGCAGTGCCGAGCGGCTTCAACCAGGGCAACAGCCTGACCCTGAACCTCAACCGCCCCGACTTCACCACCGCCAAACGCATCGTCGACAAGGTCAACGACCTGCTCGGCCCAGGCGTGGCCCAGGCCGTGGACGGCGGTTCGGTGCGGGTCACTGCGCCGATGGATCCGAGCCAGCGCGTGGACTACCTGTCGATTCTCGAGAACCTCGAGATCGACCCGGGCCAGGCAGTGGCCAAGGTCATCATCAACTCGCGTACCGGCACCATCGTCATCGGCCAGAACGTCAAGGTGTCGCCGGCCGCGGTGACCCACGGCAGCCTGACCGTGACCATTACCGAAGACCCGATCGTCAGCCAGCCGGGCCCGTTCTCCAACGGCCAGACCGCCGTGGTGCCGCGCTCGCGGGTCAACGCCGAGCAGGAAGCCAAACCGATGTTCAAGTTCGGCCCGGGCACCACGCTGGATGAGATCGTCCGCGCGGTGAACCAGGTGGGCGCAGCGCCCAGC
Source organism: Pseudomonas sp. LS.1a (assembly GCF_022533585.1). Classification (NCBI taxonomy): domain Bacteria; kingdom Pseudomonadati; phylum Pseudomonadota; class Gammaproteobacteria; order Pseudomonadales; family Pseudomonadaceae; genus Pseudomonas; species Pseudomonas sp. LS.1a. The sequence goes on along the minus strand of NZ_CP092827.1, from coordinate 4,142,210 downwards.
GACCTGATGGCCATCCTCGAAGCCCTGAAACAGGCCGGCGCCTTGCAGGCCGACCTGATCGTGATCTGAGGACGGCGCGGATGAACAGCAAAAGCCTGGTTTCCGGTAGCGTCGACAGCGGCGCCTACACCGACCTCAACCGCCTCAGCTCGCTGAAGGTGGGGGATCGCGACAGCGAAGCCAACGTGCGCAAGGTGGCCCAGGAGTTCGAATCGCTGTTCATCAGCGAAATGCTCAAGGCCTCGCGCAAGGCCAGCGACGTGCTGGCCGACGACAATCCGATGAACACCGAAACGGTGAAGCAGTACCGCGACATGTACGACCAGCAGCTGGCCGTGAGCATGTCCCGCGAAGGTGGCGGTATCGGCCTGCAGGACGTGCTGGTGCGCCAGCTGACCAAGGGCCGCAGCACATCCATCAATACCAGCCCGTTCCCGCGCGCCGAGGGCGGTGGCCCGGCGTTGTGGGGCAACAAGGTGGCGCAGCCGGTGCATGCCAATGATTCGGCAGCTACCCGCAACGACGTTGCCGCGCTCAACTCGCGGCGCCTGGCGTTGCCGAGCAAACTCACTGACCGCTTGCTGGCCGGCATCGTGCCGTCGGCGGCCACCGCCAACAGCGCTGCCGTACCGGCCCGTGACGGCCAGCAGGTAGCCCAGGCCTTCGCCGTGCCGGACAACGGCCTGCGCATCCTCGGCCGCGCCGTGGCCCAGCCGCCACTGGCACCGAACAAGGCTTTCGCCGACAGTGACGAATTCGTCGCCACCATGCTGCCGATGGCCGAACAGGCCGCCAAACGCATTGGTATCGACCCGCGCTACCTGGTGGCCCAGGCCGCCCTGGAAACCGGTTGGGGCAAATCGGTAATGCGCAACACCGATGGCAGCAGCAGCCACAACCTGTTCGGCATCAAGGCCACCGGTAACTGGCAGGGCGAGCAGGCGCGGGCGATCACCAGCGAGTTCCGTGACGGCCAGTTCGTCAAGGAAACGGCGGCGTTCCGCAGCTACGACTCGTACCAGGACAGCTTCCACGACCTGGTAAGCCTGTTGCAGAGCAATTCCCGCTATCAAGATGCACTGGATTCGGCCGATAACCCTGAGCAGTTTGCAAGAGAGCTGCAAAAGGCAGGTTATGCGACCGACCCGGGCTATGCGAAGAAAATCATCAGCATCGCCCGGCAAATGCAAGCAACCCCGCAATACGCCATGGCTGGCAGAACCACGAATCTATAAAAGGACTAAATCATGTCGAGCCTGATTTCTATCGGCCTGAGTGGCCTGAGTGCCAGCCAGGCGGCATTGTCGGTAACCAGTAACAACATCGCCAACGCCGCAACCAGTGGCTATTCGCGCCAGCAGACGATTCAGGCAGCGGGCCCTTCGCACAACATCGGCGCGGGCTTCCTGGGTACCGGCACCACGCTGTCGGACGTGCGCCGCATCTACAGTGCCTACCTGGACAACCAGCTGCAGACCGCCACCTCGCTGCAGGCCGACTCGGTCGCCTTCCAGGACCAGATCACCACCGTCGACAAGCTGCTGGCCGACCGTGACACCGGTATCAGCTCGGTCCTTACCGCATTCTTCTCGGCCCTGCAGACCGCAGCGGCCAAGCCCGGTGACGTCGCCTCGCGGCAGTTGCTGCTGACCCAGGCGCAGACCTTGAGCAACCGCTTCAATGCAGTGTCCACCCAGCTGAGCCAGCAGAACGATGTGATCAACTCCCAGCTCGATACGCTGGCGGGGCAAGTCAACAAGCTCACCGGCAGCATCGCCGAGTACAACAAGCAGATCGCCGCGGCCAGTGGCACCGGCAATACCCCCAACAGCCTGCTGGATGCGCGCAGCGAAGCCGTGCGTCAGCTCAACGAGCTGGTGGGTGTGACGGTGCAGGAGCGTGACGGCAACTACGACGTATACCTGGGCAGTGGCCAGTCGCTGGTCACCGGCAACAAGGCCAATACCCTGTCGGTGCAGCCGGGTGCTGCCGACAAGAGCCAGGCCAGCCTGCGCATCAACTACGAGTCGTTCAGCTCCGACGTGACCTCGGTGATTACCGGTGGCACCATCGGCGGCCTGTTGCGCTATCGCCAGGATGTGCTGACGCCGTCGATGAACGAGCTCGGCCGTGTCGCCCTGGTGGTGGCCGACAGCATCAACAGCCAGTTGGGCCAGGGCCTGGATGCCAACGGGCAGTTCGGCAGCTCGCTGTTCTCCAGCATCAACAGTGCCACCGCCATTGCCCAGCGCAGCCTGGCCTCGTCGAACAACAGCTCCGGCTCTGGCAACCTCGATGTGACCATTGCTGACAGTGGCAAGCTGACCACCTACGACTACGAGGTGAAGTTCACCAGCGCCAACCAGTACAGCGTGCGCCGTTCCGACGGCACCGACATGGGCACCTTCGACCTCAGCGCCGACCCGGCGCCGGTGATCGACGGCTTCAGCCTGTCGCTCAATGGCGGTGGCCTGGCGGCAGGGGACAGCTTCAAGGTGATCCCCACCCGTGCGGCAGCCGGCAGCATCACCACCACCCTCACCGATGCCAACAAGCTGGCTTTCGCCGGGCCGATCAGTGCCACGGCGGGCAGTGGCAATAGCGGCACCGGCACCATCACCCAGCCGACGCTGGGCGAATCGCTGGACATCTATGGCGGTGCCGATACCGCGCTGGTGCAGCAGGCGATTCGCGACTCGATGCCGGTGCGCGTGGTGTTCGACGCCGCCAGTGGCGGCTCCCAGGGCTACAAGCTGTACGATGCCAAAGGTACCCAGATAGGCACCGGCAGCGTGGTGCCAGGTACCGACAACAAACTGTCGGTGGCTGTGCCGATGCTCGATGCTGCTGGCAACCCGATTCTCGACGGCAGTGGCAACCCGCGCACCTTCGCGGTCGAGACCACCATCGGTGGCAGCCCGGCGGCCAACGACAGCTTCACCCTGTCGTTCAATGCCGACGGCAAGGCCGACAACCGCAATGCCACGGCGCTGCTGGGCCTGCAGACCAAGTCGACGGTGAACACCGGCTCTGGCGGCGGCACCAGCTTCACCTCGGCCTATGCCTCGCTGGTCGAGCGCGTGGGGGCCAAGGCCAACCAGGCCACCATCGACACCACGGCGACCCAGGCGGTGCTCAAGTCCGCCAGCGAAAGCCGCAGCGCGGTGTCCGGGGTGAACCTGGATGACGAGGCGGCCAGCCTGGTGAAGTTCCAGCATTACTACACAGCGTCGTCGCAGATCATCAAGGCGGCGCAAGAAACCTTCAGCACCCTGATCAATGCCTTGTAAGGAGTAGACTCTCGTGCGTATTTCCACCGCTCAGTTCTATGAGTCCAGCGCCAGCAGCTACTCCAAGAACTTCTCCAGCATGAACAAGACCAACGATCAGGTGACGTCGGGTATCCGCATCCAGACTGCGGCCGATGACCCGGTCGGCGCTGCGCGCCTGTTGCTGCTGCAACAGCAGCAGTCGCTGCTGGACCAGTACAGCAGCAACATCAATACGGTGAGCAATGCCCTGCTGCAGGAGGAGAGCGTGCTCTCCACCATCAACGATGCCATGCAGCGTGCCAGTGAGCTGGCAATCCGCGCCGGTGGTGCCGGGGTTACCGATTCCGACCGCGTGGCCATCAGCACCGAGCTGAAAGAGATCGAGGCAAACATTTTCGGCCTGCTCAACTCGCGCGATGCCAATGGCGACTACATGTTCGGCGGCTCCAAGAGCACCTCGCCGCCCTATGTGCGCAACTCCGACGGCACCTACAGCTACCACGGTGACCAGACCCAGTTGAGCCTGCAGGTGTCCGACACCCTGAACCTGGCGACCAACGACACCGGCTTCACCATCTTCGACTCGGCCAGCAACAAGAGCCGCACCCAGTCGACCCTGCTGGTGCCGGCCACCGACGATGGCGTGGTCGGGGTATCGCCAGGCCTGATGACCTCGAGCAGCAGCTACAACAACAGCTTCACTGCGGGCCAGCCGTACAAGCTGACCTTCACCAGTGCGACCCAGTACGTGATTACCGACGCCAATGGCAACGACGTCACTGCTGAAACCGCCACCAACGGTACCTTCGACAGCAAGACCGAAGGTGCCAACCGCATTGCCTTGCGTGGCGTGGAGTTCGAAATCACCGTCACCCTGGAGGAGGGCGCCGATGCCGATGCCGCCGTGGCGGGGCGTGAATTTTCCCTGGCGGCGCGTCCGGATTCGTTCAACACCACCCGCAGCGCAGGCAACACTTCCAGCGCCCAGGTCACCAGCAGCACCGTAACCGACCAGGCCGCCTATCGCAGCACCTTCCCCAGCAATGGTGCGGTGATCAAGTTCACCGGGCCGGGCAGCTACGAGTTCTACGCCCAGCCGATGACAGCCGATAGCAAGCCGGTAGCCACGGGCACCTTCACTGCGCCGGCGTTGACGGTGGCCGGTGTGACCTACCAGGTCTCCGGTTCGCCGCAGGCGGGTGACCAGTTTGCGGTCACGGCCAACACCCACCAGAACCAGAACGTGCTGGAAACCCTCAGTCAGCTGCGCGCGGCGCTGGACACGCCGGTGACCGGTATTGGCCAGGCCAATGCGTTGAAGGATTCGGTGGCTTCGGCAATCGCTAACCTGGCCAGCGCTCGTGAGCAAATTGACATCACTCGCGGTTCGATCGGTGCCCGTGGCAACTCGCTGGAGATCCAGCGCCAGGAGAACACCAGCCTGGGCCTGGCCAACAAGACTACCCAGAACGCCATCGGCAACACCGACATGTCCCAGGCGGCCATCACCCTGACCTTGCAGCAGGCCATGCTCGAAGCCTCGCAACTGGCCTTCTCGCGCATTTCTCAGCTGAGCCTGTTCAACAAGCTCTGATCGGTGGTTTAAAAAGATGGGGCTGCTTTGCAGCCCTTCGCGGGCGCGCCCGCTCCCACAGGAACTGCATGGGCCTCAAGCTCATGTCAAACCTGTGGGAGCGGGCGTGCCCGCGAAGGGGCGCAAAGCGGCCCCGCCTTTTTCCTGCCTGCGAAACGCCCAGTCCGCACACCCTCGCCACGGCTTTCGTAGCATTTCAATGTGACCAATGAGTCAAAACGGTCATCTTCCCTGTATTCTATGCAGCAGCTGTTGCAGCATTTTGTTACCGGTGCGCAGGCGAGCACTGCCTTCAACCCCCAGCGGTGACGTTCCGGTATTTGGCGCCCTCAATTCATCGAGTGGTGGTCTTTGGCTGTTTTCATTGGGAAGCCAGAATGATTGGCATCAAAAGCATTGCGAGTTACGTGCCCACCGCTGGCCTGGACAACTATGTCCAGGGTGCGAAGTTCGGCAAGGACGAAGAGTTCATGTTCGGCAAGATCGGCGCGTCGTTCCTGCCGCGCAAGGCCGCTGAACAGGAAACCTCCGACCTGTGCGTGGAAGCCGCCCAGGCACTGTTCGCCAGCAACCCCGACCTCGACCCGCAATCGATCGATGCGCTGATCGTGGTCACCCAGAACGGTGACGAAGAAGGCCTGCCGCACACCGCCGCCATCGTCCAGAGCAAGCTCGGCCTGTCCACCCGCGTGGCGGCGTTCGACGTGTCGCTGGGCTGCTCCGGCTATGTGTACGGCTTGTACGCCATCAAGGGCTTCATGGAAGCGGCAGGGCTGAAGAACGGCCTGCTGATCACCGCCGACCCGTATTCGAAGATCGTCGACCCGGAAGACCGCAACACCACCATGTTGTTCGGTGATGCGGCCACGGCCACCTGGATGGGTGAAAACGCGGTATGGAACCTGGGCCAGGCGCGCTTCGGCACCGACGGTTCCGGCGCCGAGCACCTCAAGGTCAGTGATGGCAAGTTCTTCATGAACGGCCGCCAGGTGTTCAACTTTGCCCTGGTCAAGGTGCCGGCGCACCTGCACGAACTGCTGGATGCCAGTGGCCTGAAGTCGTCGGATATCGACGCCTTCTGCATCCACCAGGGCAGTGCGGCGATTGTCGATGCCGTGGCCCGGCGTTTCGAAGAGGACCACCCGGAGAAGTTCGTGAAAGACATGCTGGAAACCGGCAATACCGTTTCCTCCAGCGTGCCGCTGCTGCTGCAGAAGCACATGCTCGACGGCAGCTGGAAGCGCGTGGCGATCAGCGGCTTTGGCGTGGGCCTGTCGTGGGGCTCGGCCATCCTGTATCGCGACTGATCCCTCAGCAGTCCAAAAAAAGCGCCCGGCGGCCACCGCCCGGCGCTTTTTTAATGCTCGAAAGAAAATCGTGGCCGTCACACGGTTTCTGTGGGAGCGGGCATGCCCACGAACACCGGCGAAGCCGGTGCCAACCACCGAGTTGCCTTCTTCGCGGGCGCGCCCGCTCCCACAGGGGAGGGATGGTGCTACTGATATGGCATTTAGCCTGCTCTCGCACGGTTTTTGACGCCAATAAACCGCCCTTAACCCCTTGATTTCTCTGGGCTGGCCTCGTGCCAGCATTTTTTTTTCAAAAAGGCCCTCAAGCAACCCGCGCACCCGACGATAACTATTACGAAGGTTCTCTAGGCCAATCCGGCGGTTGCCAAGGCCGGAAGCCGCAGTACCCATCCAACGAGGATTTCGTCATGCCGTTAACCGTTAACACCAACATTGCGTCGATCACCACTCAGGGCAACCTGACCAAGGCCAGCAACGCCCAGACCACTTCGATGCAGCGTCTGTCCTCGGGCCTGCGCATCAACAGCGCCAAAGACGACGCTGCCGGCCTGCAGATCGCCAACCGTCTGACCAGCCAGATCAACGGCCTGGGCCAGGCTGTGAAGAACGCCAACGACGGTATCTCGATCGCTCAGACCGCTGAAGGTGCAATGCAGGCTTCGACCGACATCCTGCAGAAAATGCGTACCCTGGCCCTGTCCTCGGCTACTGGCTCGCTGAGCGCCGACGACCGTAAGTCGAACAACGACGAATACCAGGCTCTGACCGCTGAGCTGAACCGTATCTCGGAAACCACCACCTTCGGTGGCCAGAAGCTGCTGGACGGCTCGTACGGCACCAAGGCCATCCAGGTCGGCGCCAACGCCAACGAAACCATCAACCTGGCCCTGGATAACGTTTCGGCCAAGAGCATCGGTTCGCAGCAGATCAAGTCCGGCACCATCGCTCCTTCCGCGACTGGCCTGGCTGCTGCCGATCTGGTTGTAACCGGTAACGGTCAGACCAAAACCGTGAGCTACGCCGCTGGTGCTTCGGCCAAAGACATTGCCGCCCAGCTCAATGGTGCAATCGGTGGCCTGACTGCAGCTGCCAGCACCGAAGTCAAGCTCTCCGTTGGCGCCGCTGCTGCTACCACTCCAGCCAACTTCGACCTGACTGTAGGCGGCAGCACCGTCAGCTTCATCGGCGTAACCGATACTGCAAGCCTGGCTGACCAGCTGAAGTCCAACGCCGCCAAACTGGGTATCAGCGTCAACTACGACGAATCGACCCAGAACCTGGAGGTCAAATCCGACACCGGTGAAAACCTGACCTTCAAGTCGCAGGCCGGCGGTGACGCCATCTCCGTGGGTGCGAAGAACGGCAGCGGCGCCTATCCTGCCCTGACTGCACTGTCCGCTACCGCAGGTACCGACTCGGTGGTAACTGGCCAGGTTTCCCTGGACTCTGCCAAAGGCTACTCCATCGCCAACGGCGCTACCGGTACTGGTGCTACCGACCTGTTCGGTGCCGCTTCGGTTTCGTCGGCCAAGACCACCATCGCCGATACCGACGTGACCAATGCCGTCAACGCCCAGAATGCTCTGGCCGTTATCGACAAGGCCATCGGTTCGATCGACAGCGTCCGTTCGGGCCTGGGTGCTACCCAGAACCGTCTGCAAACCACCGTCGACAACCTGCAGAACATCCAGAAGAACTCCACCGCTGCCCGCTCTACCGTGCAGGACGTGGACTTCGCTTCGGAAACTGCCGAGCTGACCAAGCAGCAGACTCTGCAACAGGCTTCGACTGCAATCCTGTCGCAGGCTAACCAGCTGCCATCCTCGGTCCTGAAACTGCTCCAGTAATTCAGGCGCCTGAGTAAAGGGTGAAAGGGTGCGTTTACGTGCCCTTTCACCCTTTTTGACATGAGGAGTTCGAAACATGGACATGAGTGTCAAGCTGGGTCAGGTGTATCCCTCTACGTTGCCCCCGGCGCCTGTTGCTGATCGGGATCCGCTGGTACCTGCCAAGGTGCAGGAAGCTGCGGCCACCGAAAAAAAACAGCCACACTCGCGCGAAGACCTGGAAAAGGCAGTTGACGAGATCCGGGATTTCGTCCAGTCGAGCCAGCGTCAGCTGGATTTTTCCATTGATGATTCCACCGGTCGGGTCGTGGTCAAGGTGATTGCCACCCAGTCGGGAGAAGTGATCCGGCAACTTCCGTCGGAAACGGCACTGAAGCTCGCCCAGAGCCTGAGTGAAGCCGGCAGCCTGCTGTTCGATGATCAGGTATAGGCTGGCATGATTTTTGTTGCTGTCGACTTTTTGATGGATTCATTCGCCAAGGATCCGGCAGCTACTGAACAAGGAGAGCAATGATGGCAGGTACAACAGTCAGCGGTATTGGCTCGGGCATCGATACCCAGGCGATCGTGGAATCCCTGGTGGCCGCGCAGAAGGCGCCGAAGCAGGCGCAGATCAATACCCAAACGCTGAAGGCAACCACCACGTTGTCCTCGATCGGCAAGATCCAGGCGGCCCTGGATGCCTTCCGCGGCGCTTTGACCAACATGACCGATACCAACAGTTTCGGCGGTCTGAGCTTGAAATCCTCGGATGAGAAGGTTGCGACCGTGACCATGGGCACGGGGGCGGCCAACGGTTCATTCTCGTTGGTGGTCAGCAAGCTTGCGACTGCCTCGAAAGTGTCGACCAAGGTTTATGCCGGCGGCGCCGGCTCGGTAGTCAATTCCGGCTCCACTCCGACCACCTTGAAGATCAGCCAGAGTGGCAAGGATTACGACCTCAGCGTTCCCCCGGGCGCGACACTGCAGCAGGTGCGGGATAGCATCAACAGCCAGTTCGGCGTGGCGGGCCTGAGTGCCAACGTGCTGACGGATGCCTCGGGCTCGCGCTTGATCATTACCTCGACCAAGATGGGTGAGGGTTCCGATATCACGCTTTCGGGAAATTCCGGCATCGATACCGGTTACACCGTCATCGATCCGCCCACCGATGCCGAGTACACGCTTGATGGCATTGCCATGAAGTCCAAGACCAATGACATCACTGATGCGGTCAGCGGCCTGAACATCAAGCTGGTCGGCACGTCTCCGAAAAACGCCACGAGCGGGGAGCTGACGCCCACCGTGCTCTCGCTGAGTACCAGCAGCACCGCGCTGAAGTCCGGCCTCAAAGGCTTCATTGATACCTACAATGCTTTGCTGACGGTGCTCAACACGGAAACCAAAGTCACCAAGAATGCCGATGGTTCCATGACCGCAGCAGCGCTGACGGGTGATGCGTCGATGCGTGCACTGATGACGTCCATTCGTGAAGAGCTCAATGCCGTATCCGGCAATGGCACGTTGAAGTCCCTTGCCGCGTTCGGCGTGACTTCGTCCCAGGACGGCGGCCTGCTGAGCCTGGACGACAAGAAGTGGGACAAGGCGGCTACCAGCAATGCGGCCGACCTGACCAGTATCTTCAATGGCAAGGACGGCCTGTTGGCGCGTTTGCAGAAGGTGACCGAGCCGTTTGCCAAGGCCAGCACCGGTACCCTTGCCGAGCGCTCCAAGACCCTGAGCGAGAGCCTGACCAAGCTCAAGACCGAACAGGACACCCTGGATGCGCGTATGGAAGCCCTGCAAAAGAGCTTGCAGGACAAGTACAACAACATGGATACCCTGGTCACCCAGCTGCGCCAGCAGCAGAACTCGGTGCTGAGTACCCTCAACGCGCTGAACAAAGCCAATAGCGACGATTAATCCGTGAACATTGCATGAAGTCCGGGCATGATGCCCGGCTTCATGTCATCGGCCGGTAAAGTTTTTCGCCGCCTGCCCGATACAGGGAATATCACCCCTTTAAGTCTGCCCGTCACGAGGTCGCAAGATGAATCCCATGAGAGCCCTTCGTCAGTACCAGAAGGTCAATTCCCATGCCCAGATTTCCGAAGCCACGCCCCATCGCCTGGTGCAGATGCTGATGGAGGGCGGCCTCGATCGCATGGCCCAGGCCAAGGGCGCCATGGCGCGCGGCGATATCGCGGAGAAGGGCCTGATGCTCGGCAAGGCGATCGACATCATCATCGGCTTGCGCGACGGCTTGTCGCCTGAAAAAAGCGAAAACCCGGAGTATGTCGAGAAGCTCGACGCCTTGTATGTGTACATGACCAATCGCCTGATGCAGGCCAACGTCGACAACGATGCCGGCATCATCGATGAAGTTGCCCAGTTGCTGATTACCGTTAAAAGCGGTTGGGACGGGATCGCCGACGCCCAGCCCGCCAGCTGACGGCAAGGAGAATACCGTGAACGCACTGCAACGCCTCGATGACACCTGCGATGCCCTGATCGGCGCCTTGGGTGAGCGTGACTGGGATGCCATTGCCAAGCTGGATGTGGCCTGCCGTGCGTGCATCGACGAGGTGCTGAAAACCCATGCGATGGACCAGGCGTTGCTGCGCGAGAAGCTGGAAGGGGTGCTGCAGGTCTACCGCAGTCTGATCGATGTGACAACCGGTGAACGCCAGGCTATTGCCGAAGAGATGATGCGGATCAATCAGGCGAAAAATGCTTCGAAGGTTTACCATCTCTTCAGTTAAGATGCGCACAACTGAATGAAAGGCGCCATAAATTTGACTGTGCGGGCCTTTTTGACTTTACTAGTGGCTGTTTTCGAATTTCAGACGTCCGAACACTGACCATTCAGTCGGAATGATGTCGAGCACGCCTTCGGGCGCCGATATGACTAGGGAAGTTGCTATTGCATGTGGCGTGAAACCAAGATTCTGCTGATCGACGACGACAGCGCACGCCGCCGCGACCTGGCGGTGGTGCTGAACTTTCTCGGCGAAGAAAACCTCGCTTGCTCCAGCCAGGACTGGCAGCAAGTGGTCGAGCCGTTGTCTTCGAGTCGCGAAGTGCTGTGCGTGCTCATTGGCACTGTAAACGCTCCGGGCAATCTCCTTGGGCTCGTTAAGACAGTGGCAGGGTGGGATGAGTTCCTTCCAGTTCTGCTTTTAGGTGAAATTTCTTCTGCGGAGTTCCCGGAAGACCTTCGCCGCCGGGTGCTTTCCAATTTGGAAATGCCGCCAAGCTACAGCCAACTGCTGGATTCGCTGCACCGTGCCCAGGTCTATCGCGAGATGTACGACCAGGCGCGCGAGCGTGGGCGCCAGCGCGAACCCAACCTGTTCCGCAGCCTGGTTGGCACCAGTCGTGCCATCCAGCACGTGCGGCAGATGATGCAGCAGGTGGCCGATACCGATGCCAGCGTGCTGATCCTGGGTGAGTCCGGCACCGGCAAGGAAGTGGTTGCGCGCAACCTGCACTACCATTCCAAGCGCCGCGAAGCGCCATTCGTGCCGGTCAACTGCGGCGCGATCCCGGCCGAACTGCTGGAAAGCGAACTGTTCGGCCACGAGAAGGGCGCCTTTACCGGGGCGATCACCAGCCGTGCCGGGCGTTTCGAGCTGGCCAACGGCGGCACCCTGTTCCTCGACGAAATCGGCGACATGCCGTTGCCGATGCAGGTCAAGCTGCTGCGCGTGCTGCAGGAGCGTACCTTCGAGCGCGTGGGTAGCAACAAGACCCAGAGCATCGATGTGCGCATCATCGCCGCGACCCACAAGAACCTCGAGACCATGATCGAGGAGGGTACGTTCCGCGAAGACCTGTACTACCGCCTCAACGTGTTCCCCATCGAGATGGCGCCGCTGCGCGAGCGGGTGGAAGACATCCCGCTGCTGATGAACGAGCTGATCTCGCGCATGGAGCACGAGAAGCGCGGCTCCATCCGCTTCAACTCGGCATCGATCATGTCGCTGTGTCGCCATGGCTGGCCGGGCAACGTGCGCGAGCTGGCCAACCTGGTCGAGCGTATGGCGATCATGCACCCCTATGGGGTGATTGGCGTGTCCGAGCTGCCGAAGAAATTCCGTTACGTCGATGACGAAGACGAGCAGATGGTCGACAGCCTGCGCAGCGACCTGGAAGAGCGTGTGGCGATCAACGGCCATACGCCGAATTTCAGCGGCCACGCCATGCTGCCGCCTGAAGGCCTGGACCTGAAGGACTACCTGGGTAGCCTGGAGCAGGGCCTGATCCAGCAGGCGCTGGACGATGCCAACGGTATCGTTGCGCGCGCGGCTGAACGTTTGCGCATTCGTCGTACCACCCTGGTCGAGAAGATGCGCAAGTACGGCATGAGCCGTCAGGGTGGCGAGGAACAGGCGGAGGATTGACGGTCGGGCCGGGGTGTTCGGCTTGGTCTTGATGGCGCCTGTGAGATCGAGCGCCGCGCGGGCGGCGCTCGATTTGCGCCCCGCCACAAATCTCAAGCCATGCGTTAAATCCCCCATCTCCGGCACGGCTATTGCTACATCGCTGGCACCACACCGTTTTTATGACGGTCAGCCACGCGAGAGAGCAAGATGCCCCAGGCCGCCCACGTATCCCGAGCCCCCGTTCCGCAGGGGCGAACCCCGGTCGAGCAGGAAAGTCGCCAGGGTGTCGAGCAGGCCTTCGCCCTGTTCAATCAGGTATCCAGCCAGCTGAGCCAGTCCTACAGCCTGCTCGAAGCCCGGGTCAGCGAGCTCAAGGGTGAGCTGGCAGTGGTCAGCGCCCAGCGCATCGACGAACTTGGCGAAAAGGAACGCCTGGCCAACCGCCTGCAGAACCTGCTGGACCTGCTGCCCGGCGGGGTGATCGTGATCGATGGCCAGGGCTTGGTACGCGAAGCCAACCCGGCCGCCTGCGAATTGCTCGGCGAGCCGCTGGTTGGCCAGCTGTGGCGCCAGGTGATCGCCCGCAGCTTTGCCCCGCGCAAGGATGATGGTCACGAAGTCTCGCTGCGCGACGGTCGCCGTCTGTCCATTGCCACCCGCTCGCTGGATGCCGAGCCCGGCCAGTTGGTGCTGCTCAACGACCTGACCGAGACCCGCCGGCTGCAAGATCAGTTGGCCCGCCACGAGCGCCTGTCGTCGCTGGGGCGCATGGTCGCCTCGCTGGCGCACCAGATCCGCACGCCACTGTCGGCGGCCATGCTCTACGCCAGCCACCTGGCTGACCCTGAACAAGACCTGGGTGCGGAAACCCGCCAGCGCTTTGCCGGTACCCTGAAAGAACGCCTGCACGAACTGGAGCACCAGGTGCGCGACATGCTGGTGTTCGCCCGTGGCGAGCTGCCGCTGGGTGATCGGGTCACGCCAAAAGCCCTGTTCCAGGCCTTGCAGCAAGCGGCTCAAGCGCATGTGCAAGGGCACGCGGTGCGCTGGCAGTGCGACAGCCACCTGGGTGAACTGCTGTGCAACCGCGACACCCTGGTCGGTGCCCTGCTCAACCTGATCGAAAATGCGCTGCAAGCCAGCGACGGCCCGGCGCGACTGAAAGTGCACCTGTTCCGCCGCGAGCGTAGCCTGCAGTTGTGCATCAGCGACGCCGGCAGTGGCATCGACGCAGACCTGCTCGGCCGCCTGGGTGAGCCGTTCCTGACCACCAAGGCCACTGGCACTGGCCTGGGCCTGGCGGTGGTCAAGGCGGTGGTGCGCGCGCACCAGGGCAAGATCGGCCTGCGTTCGAAGGTCGGTCGTGGCACCTGTGTGCGGGTGGAGCTGCCGTTGATCGACGGGCAACTGGCGGAGGGCATGTAGTGGCGATCAAGGTACTGCTGGTCGAGGACGACCGCGTATTGCGCCAGGCATTGGGCGATACCCTGGAAATCGGCGGTTTCGACTACCTGGCGGTGGGCAGTGCCGAGGAGGCGCTGGAGGCGGTGCTGGAAGAGGCTTTCAGCCTGGTGGTCAGTGATGTGAACATGCCTGGCATGGATGGGCACCAACTGCTGGCCCAGCTGCGCCGCCAGCACCCGCAATTGCCCGTGTTGCTGATGACCGCGCATGCCGCGGTGGAGCGTGCCGTCGAGGCGATGCGCCAGGGGGCCGCCGACTATCTGGTCAAGCCGTTCGAGCCCAAGGCGTTGCTCAGCCTGGTCGAGCGGCATGCCGCCGGGCGGGTGGTTGAAGAAGAAGGCCCGGTGGCGTGCGAGCCGGCCAGTCGTCAGCTGCTGGAGCTGGCCGCGCGCGTGGCGCGCAGTGACTCGACCGTGCTGATTTCCGGCGAGTCCGGCACCGGCAAGGAAGTGCTGGCGCGTTACATTCACCAGCAGTCGCCGCGGGCGGCGCAGCCCTTCGTGGCAATCAACTGCGCGGCCATCCCTGACAACATGCTCGAGGCCACCCTGTTCGGCCACGAGAAGGGTGCCTTTACCGGCGCCATTGCTGCCCAGGCCGGCAAGTTCGAGCAGGCCGAAGGCGGCACTCTGCTGCTAGATGAAATCTCGGAAATGCCAATGGCCTTGCAGGCCAAGCTGCTGCGCGTGCTGCAGGAGCGCGAGGTGGAGCGGGTAGGCGGGCGCAAGCCGATCAGCCTGGATATCCGCGTGCTGGCCACCACCAACCGTGACCTGGCTGGCGAAGTGGCTGCCGGGCGTTTCCGTGAAGACCTGTACTACCGCCTGTCGGTGTTCCCTCTGGCCTGGCGCCCGCTGCGCGAACGCCCAGGGGACATCCTGCAACTGGCCGAGCGCCTGTTGGCGCGTCATGTGGCGAAGATGAAGCATGCCCCGGTTCGCCTGTCGCCCCAGGCCCGGGCCTGCCTGCAGACGTATGCCTGGCCGGGCAACGTGCGCGAACTGGACAACGCTTTGCAACGGGCGCTGATCCTGCAGCAGGGCGGGGTGATCGAGGCGGCGGATTTTTGTCTGGCAGGCGCCATTCCATTGTCGGCTAGCATCGAGCCATCCCCTGAGGTGGTGGTCGAGGCTGGCGGGCTGGGCGATGACATGCGTCGTCATGAGTACCAGATGATCATCGACACCCTGCGCGCCGAGCGCGGTCGCCGCAAAGAGGCGGCCGAACGCCTGGGGATAAGCCCGCGCACCTTGCGCTACAAGCTGGCACAGATGCGTGATGCCGGATTCGACGTCGAGGCCAGTCTGTTCGGCTGACTGACACCGCATCCTGCTGCGCGTGCGGCCCTTGTGGGAGCGGGTTTACCCGCGAACACCGGCGAAGCCGGTGCCATACACCGTGTCGCATTCTTCGCGGGTGAACCCGCTCCCGCAGGGCTATGTTGCCTGAGCCCTGTAGGCTGGCACCTTTGTTGCTTTAGGTTGGCTATTCGCCGCATGACTGTCAAAAAAATGCGGCCGCAGGAGAGAGAAGGGTCATGAGCCAAGGTGTTGAATTCAATCGTCTGATGTTGGACATGCGGGCCATGCAGGCCGATGCCATGTCGCTGCCCAAGGTGGCCGCAGCCCCCGAGCTGGCACCGGGGCAGAGTACCTTTGCCGACATGCTCGGCCAGGCCATCGGCAAGGTGCATGAGACGCAGCAGGCTTCGACCCAGTTGGCCAACGCCTTCGAGATCGGCAAGAGTGGCGTCGACCTGACCGACGTGATGATCGCTTCGCAAAAGGCCAGCGTGTCGATGCAGGCCCTGACCCAGGTACGCAACAAGCTGGTCCAGGCGTACCAGGACATCATGCAGATGCCGGTTTGAGGATGGATGTAAACCATGGCTGAAGCAGTCGTCGACAACGCCCCCGCCAAAAGCGGCCCGCCAGCGGCCAAACCACCGCTGTTCGGCATGGCGTTTCTGGAAAACATCGCGCAGATGCCCATGCTGCGTCAGATCGGCCTCATGGTCGGCCTGGCCGCCAGCGTGGCGATCGGCTTTGCCGTGGTGCTGTGGTCGCAACAACCCGATTACCGCCCGCTGTACGGCAGCCTGGCGGGTATGGACACCAAGCAGGTCATGGACACCCTGGCCGCTGCCGACATCCCTTACAACGTTGAGCCCAATTCCGGCGCTCTGCTGGTCAAGGCCGACGACCTCTCCCGTGCGCGCCTGAAGCTGGCGGCTGCTGGTGTGGCGCCGAGCGATGGCAATGTCGGCTTCGAGCTGCTCGACAAGGAGCAGGGCCTGGGCACCAGCCAGTTCATGGAAGCCACCCGTTACCGTCGCAGCCTGGAAGGCGAACTGGCGCGTACCGTGTCCAGCCTGAACAACGTCAAGGGCGCGCGCGTGCACCTGGCTATCCCGAAAAGTTCGGTGTTCGTGCGTGACGAACGCAAGCCCAGTGCCTCGGTACTGGTCGAGCTGTACCCGGGCCGTGCCCTGGAAGCCGGGCAGGTGATGGCCATCGTCAACCTGGTCGCCACCAGCGTGCCGGAACTGGACAAGTCCCAGGTCACCGTGGTCGACCAGAAGGGCAACCTGCTGTCCGAGCAGATCCAGGACACCGCCCTGACCCAGGCAGGCAAGCAGTTCGACTACAGCCGCCGGGTGGAAAGCATGCTCACCCAGCGGGTGCACAACATCCTGCAGCCGGTGCTGGGCAATGACCGCTACAAGGCCGAAGTGTCCGCCGACCTCGACTTCAGCGCGGTCGAGTCCACCTCCGAGCAGTTCAACCCCGACCAGCCGGCGCTGCGCAGCGAGCAGTCGGTCGACGAGCAACGTGCCAGCAGCCAGGGCCCGCAAGGTGTGCCCGGCGCGCTGAGCAACCAGCCGCCAGGCCCTGCCTCGGCACCGCAGACCACTGGTGGTGCCGCTACCCCGGCCGCGGCCATCCAGCCTGGCCAGCCGCTGGTGGATGCCAACGGCCAGCAGATCATGGACCCGGCCACCGGTCAGCCAATGCTCGCGCCGTACCCGTCGGACAAGCGCCAGCAAAGCACCAAGAACTTCGAGCTGGACCGTTCCATCAGCCACACCCGCCAGCAGCAGGGGCGCATGACCCGCCTGTCGGTGGCGGTGGTGGTGGACGACCAGGTCAAGATCGACCCGGCCACCGGCGACACCACCCGTGCGCCGTGGGGCGCCGAGGACCTGGCACGCTTCACCCGCCTGGTGCAGGATGCGGTCGGCTTCGATGCCAGCCGTGGCGACAGCGTGACGGTGATCAACGTGCCATTCGCCGCCGACCGTGGCGAAGAGATCGCCGACATCGCCTTCTACCAGCAGCCGTGGTTCTGGGACATCGTCAAGCAGGTGCTGGGCGTAGTGTTCATCCTGGTGCTGGTGTTCGGTGTGCTGCGGCCGGTGTTGAACAACATTACAGGGGGCGGCAAGCAGGCTGCCCCGGACAGCGACATGGAGCTGGGCGGCATGATGGGTCTGGATGGCGAACTGGCCAACGACCGCGTCAGTCTGGGTGGCCCGACAAGCATTCTGCTGCCTAGCCCGAGCGAGGGTTACGAGGCACAGCTCAACGCAATCAAAGGCCTGGTGGCCGAAGACCCGGGCCGCGTTGCCCAGGTCGTGAAAGAGTGGATCAACGCCGATGAGTGATAACCGAGCCGTTACCGCCAAGCTGAGCCGCGTCGACAAGGCGGCGATCCTCCTGCTTTCGCTGGGCGAGACCGATGCGGCCCAGGTGCTGCGGCACATGGGGCCCAAGGAAGTGCAGCGGGTGGGCGTGGCCATGGCGCAGATGGGCAATGTGCACCGTGACCAGGTCGAGCAAGTGATGAGCGAGTTCGTCGAAATCGTCGGCGACCAGACCAGCCTGGGCGTGGGCTCCGATGCCTACATCCGCAAGATGCTCAACCAGGCCCTGGGCGAGGACAAGGCCAACGGCCTGGTCGACCGCATCCTGCTCGGTGGCAACACCAGTGGCCTGGACAGCCTCAAGTGGATGGAGCCGCGCGCCGTGGCCGACGTGATCCGCTACGAGCACCCGCAGATCCAGGCCATCGTGGTCGCCTACCTCGACCCCGACCAGGCCGGCGAAGTGCTGAGCAACTTCGACCACAAGGTGCGCCTGGACATCGTCTTGCGCGTGTCGTCGCTGAACACCGTGCAACCGGCGGCATTGAAGGAGCTGAACCAGATCCTCGAGAAGCAGTTCTCGGGCAACTCCAACGCGGCGCGTACCACCCTGGGCGGCATCAAGCGTGCTGCCGACATCATGAACTTCCTCGACAGCTCGGTGGAAGGTGCACTGATGGACGCGATCCGCGAGATCGACAGCGACCTGTCGGAGCAGATCGAAGACCTGATGTTCGTCTTCAACAACCTGGCCGATGTCGACGACCGTGGCATCCAGGCGCTGCTGCGCGAAGTGTCGTCCGACGTGCTGGTGGTGTCGCTCAAGGGCGCCGACGAGCGGGTCAAGGACAAGATCTTCAAGAACATGTCCAAGCGTGCCTCGGAGCTGCTGCGCGACGACCTGGAGGCCAAGGGGCCGGTACGGGTCAGCGATGTGGAAACGGCGCAGAAGGAAATCCTCACCATCGCCCGCCGCATGGCCGAGGCCGGCGAGATCGTGCTCGGCGGCAAGGGCGCCGAGGAAATGATCTAAGGTATTCGCGATCTGAAGACCGACGCCGCCCCTTGTGGGAGCGGGTTTACCCGCGAAGGCGTCGGACCTGGCGATAGAGGTTGTCGCTGCCGACGCTTTCGCGGGTAAACCCGCTCCCACAGGGACCGTGTCGGCTGAACATGGTTTGAGAACATGACAGCATGCCCACCAAAGAACATCACCCCAGCGACCTGATCCGTGCCCGCGACCTCGAGGGCGTGGACGTGTGGGCGCTGCCCAGCTTCGACCCGGAACCGGAGCCTGAACCCGAACCAGAGCCGGAACCCGAGGTCATCGAGGAAGAAGTCGAGGAAGTGCCGCTGGAAGAAGTCCAGCCGCTGACCCTGGAAGAACTCGAGGCCATCCGCCAGGAAGCCTACAACGAAGGCTTCGCCACCGGTGAGCGCGAGGGCTTCCACAGCACCCAGCTCAAGGTTCGCCAGGAAGCCGAAGAGGCCCTGAAAGCCAAGCTGGAAAGCCTTGAACGGCTGATGGCCAACCTGATGGAGCCGATCGCCGAACAAGACACGCAGATCGAGAAAGCCCTGGTCCACCTGGTGGCGCACATGACCCGCCAGGTGATCGGTCGCGAACTGCGGGGCGATTCCAGCCAGATCACCCAGGTACTGCGCGAAGCGCTCAAGCTGCTGCCCATGGGCGCGGACAATATCCGCATCCACCTCAACCCGCAGGATTTCGAGCTGGCCAAGGCCCTGCGCGAACGCCATGAGGAAAGCTGGCGGCTGCTGGAAGACAGCGCGCTGCTACCGGGCGGTTGCCGCATCGAGACCGCCCACAGTCGCATCGACGCGACCATGGAGACTCGCATCGAGAAGGCCGTGGCGCAACTGTTCGACCAGTTGCACGACCATTCGCTGCACCCGGCGGCACCGGACATGTCGATAGACCTGGACACCCCGCCAGACCGCACCGTGGACAGCCCAGATGCACCTTGAGCGCACCAGTTTCGGCAAGCGCCTGGGCAGTTATGCCGAGGCCATCGAACTGCCGGTCCAGCCCATCGTCGAAGGCCGCCTGCTGCGCATGGTCGGCCTCACCCTGGAAGCCGAAGGCTTGCGCGCCGCAGTCGGCAGCCGCTGCCTGGTGATCAATGACGACAGCTACCACCCGGTGCAGGTCGAAGCCGAAGTCATGGGCTTTGCCGGGCCCAAGGTATTCCTCATGCCCGTCGGCAGCATCGTCGGTATCGCCCCCGGCGCCCGTGTGGTGCCGCTGGATGACGGCGGTCGCCTGCCCATGGGCATGAGCATGCTCGGCCGGGTGCTCGACGGCGCTGGCCGCGCGCTGGATGGCAAGGGCGGGATGAAGGCCGAGGACTGGGTGCCGATGGACGGCCCAGTGATCAACCCGCTGAACCGCGACCCCATCAGCAAGCCGCTGGACGTTGGCATTCGCAGCATCAATGGGTTGTTGACCGTCGGTCGCGGCCAGCGTCTGGGCCTGTTCGCCGGTACCGGTGTGGGCAAGTCGGTGTTGCTGGGCATGATGACCCGCTTCACCGAAGCCGAGATCATCGTCGTTGGCCTGATCGGTGAGCGGGGCCGCGAGGTCAAGGAATTCATCGAGCATATTCTGGGTGAAGAAGGCCTCAAGCGCTCGGTGGTGGTGGCTTCGCCCGCCGACGATGCGCCGCTGATGCGCCTGCGCGCCGCCATGTACTGCACACGTATTGCCGAGTACTTCCGCGACAAGGGCAAGAACGTGTTGCTGCTGATGGACTCGCTGACCCGTTTCGCCCAGGCCCAGCGGGAAATTGCCCTGGCCATCGGCGAACCGCCGGCTACCCGGGGTTACCCGCCGTCGGTGTTCGCCAAGCTGCCCAAGCTGGTGGAGCGGGCGGGCAATGGCGAGCCGGGGGGTGGTTCGATCACCGCGTTCTACACCGTCTTGTCCGAGGGCGATGACCAGCAGGACCCGATTGCCGACTCGGCGCGCGGCGTACTCGATGGCCACTTCGTACTGTCGCGCCGGCTGGCCGAGGAGGGTCATTACCCGGCCATCGACATCGAAGCCTCGATCAGCCGGGTCATGCCCCAGGTGGTCGATGCCGACCATCTGCGCCAGGCGCAGAAGTTCAAGCAGTTGTGGTCGCGCCTGTCGCAAAGCCGCGACCTGATCAGCGTGGGCGCCTATGTGGCCGGAGGCGACCCGGAAACCGACCTGGCCATTGCCCTGCAATCGAAGCTGGTGGATTTTTTGCGCCAGGGCCTGCGCGAAAACGTGGGCATGGCGCAAAGCCGCGAACAGTTGGGGGCGATCTTCACGCCCCCGGCAGGCTGATAGGCCGTGGCGCTGCCCGGACGCGCCGCGCGCCTGGCGCCGGTGGTGGACATGGCCGAGGAGGCCGAGCGCAAGGCAGCCCAGCGCCTCGGGCATTTCCAGCAGCAGGTGGCCACAGCCCAGGCCAAGCTGGCCGAGCTCGAGCGGTTTCGTGAGGATTACCAGCTGCAGTGGATCAACCGTGGCGGGCAGGGGGTCAATGGCAGCTGGCTGGTCAATTACCAGCGCTTCCTCGGGCAGCTGGAAACGGCCATGACCCAGCAGCGCCAGAGCCTGGTCTGGCACCAGAACAACCTCGACAACGCACGCGGCACCTGGCAGCAGGCCTACGCCCGGGTCGAAGGCTTGCGCAAGCTGGTGCAGCGCTACCTGGACGAAGCCCGGCGCGCCGAAGACAAGCGCGAGCAGCGGCTGCTCGACGAGCTGTCGCAGCGCCTGCCGCGGCAAGCTCACCTATAGGTTTGTCACGGGCCTTGCAGCGCCTGTGAGATCGCGCGCCGCCCGCGCGGCGCATCGCGAGCAAGCTCGCTCCTACATCTGTTTCGGGCCAGTTATTCCTGAGGCAGAGGCGCGCGGTCCTTTTGGTGGCCACCTCGATATTGTGCCGGACAAACAAGGCGGTCGCGCGCGCCGGTACAGGTGTTACTGGCCCGAAACAGATGTAGGAGCGAGCTTGCTCGCGAAGCGCCGCGCGGGCGGCGCTCGACCTTGCAGGCGCTGCAAAGCCTATGACGAATACTTGCCACCCCTATTACCGCCTGCTAAACCTTTAAGGAGTTGCATCCGCCATCATCGAAGGAATCGCTAGCATGGCAGTCGAGACTGATTTTTCGCAGGACGGGAAAAAACTGACGATCAAGATCAAGGGGCGTTTCGATTTCGGCAAGCATCAGGAATTCCGTGACGCCTACGAACGCCAGCCCAGCCGGCCCGATTCGGTGGTCGTCGACCTGAAGGACACCACTTACCTCGACAGTTCCGCACTCGGCATGCTGCTGTTGCTGCGCGACCACGCGGGCGGCGATGAGTCGGATGTGCGCGTGGTACATGCCAGCTCCGATGTGCGCAAGATCCTCGCCATCTCCAATTTCGAAAAACTCTTCGATATCAGTTGAGCGCCGACATGCCGGCCGAACAGGCGTTGACCGTGCTGGTCGCCGAAGACGGTGCCGCCGACCGCATGCTGCTGGCGCAGATCGTCCGCCGACAGGGCCATCAGGTATTCACCGCGGAAAACGGCGAGCAGGCGGTGGCGCTGTTCATCGAGCGGCGCCCGCAGCTGGTGCTGCTGGATGCGCTGATGCCGGTGATGGATGGTTTCGAGGCGGCGCGGCAGATCAAGGCCCTGGCCGGCGAGGCGCTGGTGCCGATCATTTTCCTGACCTCGCTGAATGAGGAGGAGGGCCTGGTGCGCTGCCTGGAGGCCGGTGGCGATGACTTCATGGCCAAACCTTACAGTGCGGTGATCCTTGGTGCCAAGATCCGCGCCATGGACCGCCTGCGCCGGTTGCAGGCCACCGTGCTGGAGCAGCGCGACCAGATTGCCCGGCACCACCACCACCTGCTCAACGAGCAGCGAGTGGCCAAGGCGGTGTTCGACAAGGTGGCCCACTCCGGGTGCCTGACCGCGCCCAACATCCGCTACCTGCAATCGCCCTATGCGCTGTTCAATGGTGACCTGATGCTGGCCGCGTTCACCCCGTCCGGCGACATGCGCGTGCTGCTCGGCGATTTCACCGGCCACGGCTTGCCGGCGGCGGTAGGGGCCATGCCGTTGGCCGACGTGTTCTACGGCATGACCGCCAAGGGCTACGGCATGGCGCAGGTCCTGCGCGAGATGAACGCCAAGCTCAAGCGCATCCTGCCGGTGGACATGTTCTGTTGTGCGCTGCTGCTCAACCTCAGCATGCAGCGCGGTTCGGTGGAAGTGTGGAACGGTGGCATGCCTGACGGCTATCGCCTGGCGGTGGATGGCCAGGTGCTGTCGGCGCTGAGTTCACGACACCTGCCGCTGGGCATTCTGGATGCCGAGCGTTTCGATGACAGCACCGAGGTGTTGCCGTTGGCGCCCGGCGAGCGCCTGCTGCTGCTGTCGGACGGCGTGCTCGACACTGCCGACGACCAGGAGCGCTTGTTCGGCGTGCAGCGCCTGCGCAGGGTGCTGGCCGACAACCGTGACCCGGTACGGCTGTTCGACGAAGTGATGCAGGCCCTGGAGCGCTTTGGCGGGCGACCGCGCGATGACATCAGCCTGTGCGACATCCGGATGTTCAGCGCCGAGGAGCGGGTGCCGGCGCCAATGATCTACTCTGATAGCGGCCGCTCCAGCCCGCTGGACTGGTCGCTGGGGTTCGAGGTGCGGGGCGAGAGCCTCAAACGCTTCAACCCGGTGCCGTACCTGGTGCAATTGTTGCAAGAGATTCACGGCCTGCGCGCGCGTACCGGCAACCTGCACAGTGTGCTCAGCGAATTGTATTCCAATGCCCTGGAGCATGGTGTGTTGGGCCTGGACTCGCAGCTCAAGTGCGATGGGCAGGGCTTTGCCGACTATTATCAGGAGCGCGCCCGGCGCCTGGGGTTGCTGACCGACGGTTACGTGCGCGTCGATTTCAAGGTTGAACCGCTTGCCGAGGGTGGGCGTCTGAAGATCGAGGTCCGTGACAGTGGTGCCGGGTTCGATGTGCAGCGGGTGCTGTCGCGGCCCGCGCTGGAGCAGGGGCTGAGCGGGCGTGGCCTGAACCTGGTGCGGCGGCTGACCAGCAGCGCGCGCTGGAGTGAGGGCGGGCGCTGCGCGCATGTGGAGTTCGTCTGGTGAGCCGCAGGCTGGCTCGGGCATAATCTGGCTTGATCAAGGAGTGAACAAGTGACTGACATGCATATTGACCACAAGGTGCTCAGTGACCTGCGTGAGGTCATGGAAGAGGGCTACCTGCAGTTGGTGCAGACTTTTCTCGACGACTCCGAAAGGCGCCTGGGCCAGCTGCACGCGGCCAAAAGTGCCGAAGAGCTTGGTTCCGCGGCCCACAGTTTCAAGGGCAGCAGCAGCAACATGGGCGCAGTTGCGTTGGCCAGCCTGTGCCAGCAGCTGGAGGAGCGCGCGCGGCGGCCCCCGCTGTATGGCATCGAGGACTTGATCAACCGTATCGACCAGGAGTTCCTTGAGGTGCAGCGCTTCTACCGAGGTGAGCAGCAACGCATTTCGGCGGGTTGATACACGACTTGGCGCGAGTCTTGCCTGTCTGTGGCTGGATGATTTTTTTGTTTCTGGCGCGGAGACCGCTCGATGCCTGTCGCACCCAACCCATTGCTGCAAGGCAACACTGTTGCCAAGACCTCGCGTTCGGCCAACGCACAGGCCGACAAACCGCTGCAGGCGCCGGGCGACAAGGGTGACGGCTTTGGTCAGGTGATGGCCAGGCAGGGTCGCGACAAAGTCGCCGGGCAGGACGATAAGGTGGCTCAGGCCAGGCCCAAGGACAAACCCGAGGCGGCGCAGGGCGGCAAGAAAGACCCTGCCGACAAGCCCGCGGTTGCCGATGACGGCAAACAATTGCCAGCCGATGACCAGGTCCAGGCCGATACCGGCTTGCGCGATGCCAGCCTGGTGGCCGGCCAGATCACCGACGCCCAGCCAGGCGCACAACTGATCCAGGCCCAGGCCGAGGCGGTGGCACCGGTGCTTCAAGCCGCCACGGCGCAGGTGCAGACGTCGGTCACGGCCGCGCTGCCCGAGGAGCCGGCCGCCGAGGAAGCCTTCGACCCTGACGCCGACCCTTTGGCCAACCTGCCGACCTTGCGTCTGGCGCTGGAGCACAGCGCCCAGGCCAAGGGGGCGACCTCGGCGCATGCCCTGGACCCTGCGCAGGCTCAAGGCGAGGAGGGGCAGGTGGCCGTCAATACCTTGGCGAATCTGGTCGAGCCTGCCGAGGGTGAAAAAGGTGAGCCTGGCGACAGGGCCTTTGGTGCCTTGCTCGAAGATGGCCTGAAGGACACCAAGAGCGCCGGCAGCGATACGCGCGTCGACGATTTCGCCAACCGCCTGGCCAACCTGACCCAGGCCGCCACGGCCAAGACCGCCAATGCCGTGCCGGCCAATGCCAGCCCATTGCATCAGCCGCTGCCGATGAACCAGAACGCCTGGGCCGAGGGCCTGGTCAACCGGGTCATGTACCTGTCCAGCCAGAACCTCAAGTCGGCGGATATCCAGCTGGAGCCGGCGGAACTGGGCCGCCTGGACATTCGCGTCAATGTTGCGACGGACCAGTCGACCCAGGTCACCTTCATCAGCGGCCACGCCGGCGTGCGTGACGCCCTCGACAGCCAGGTGCACCGCCTGCGCGAGCTGTTCGCCCAGCAAGGGCTGGCGCAGCCGGATGTCAACGTGGCCGACCAGTCGCGCGGGCAGCAACAGCAGCAGGGGCAGGCGCAAGGCAGCAACCTGTCCGGGGTGGCGGCGCGCCGGGCCGAGCAGGGGGACACCGAGACGGTCGATAGCGCCCGGCCTGTGGCGCAGCAGGTGGTAGTGGGTGACAGTGCGGTCGATTATTACGCTTGATGTAGGGCTCGGTTTTTTTGGCGCCTGTGAGATCGAGCGCCGCGCGGGCGGCGCTCGATCTCACAGGCGCAACATCCCCCAAGCCAAAATCTGGCATAACACTTGCTCAGCCAAGCCATCCTCCCTTGAACCCCCGATGGACGACGGATTATTGGCATGGCGAAGAGCGAAGCAGTCAAAGACCCCGCCACTAAAGGCAAACTCAAGCTGATCCTGCTGGCCGTAGTGGGCCTGTTGCTGGCGATCGGCCTTTCGGTGGGCGCTACCTGGTTCATCATGCACAAGAGCGAGCCGGCCCCGGCCGCCGAACCTGCAGCCAGCAACGTCAAGCCTGCGGCCATCTACGAAGCGCTGGCCCCGGCCTTCGTGGTCAACTTCAACCAGAACGGTCGCCAGCGCTACATGCAGGTGAGCATCACCCTGCAAGCGCGCAACCAGGCCGACCTGGATGCCCTCAAGGTGCACATGCCGGTGATCCGCAACAACCTGGTGATGATGTTCTCCGGGCAAGGCTTCGACACCTTGGCCGGTAGCCCGGTGGGGCAGGAAATGCTGCGCCAGAAGGCCACCGCGGTGGTCCAGGAAGTGGCGCAGAAGGAAGTCGGCAGGCCGGTCGTCGACCAGTTGCTGTTCACCAATTTCGTATTGCAGTAGGAGTCCGCAATGGCCGTACAGGACCTGCTGTCCCAGGATGAAATCGATGCCCTGTTGCATGGCGTTGACGACGGGCTGGTGCAGACCGAGAGTGCATCCGAGCCTGGCAGCATCAAAAGCTACGACCTGACCAGTCAGGACCGTATCGTGCGGGGTCGCATGCCGACCCTGGAAATGATCAACGAGCGCTTCGCCCGTTACACCCGTATCAGCATGTTCAACCTGCTGCGCCGCTCCGCCGACGTGGCGGTGGGTGGCGTGCAGGTGATGAAGTTTGGCGAATACGTACACTCGCTGTACGTGCCGACCAGCCTCAACCTGGTCAAGATCAAGCCGCTGCGCGGCACCTCGCTGTTCATCCTCGACGCCAAGCTGGTGTTCAAGCTGGTGGACAATTTCTTCGGTGGCGACGGCCGCCACGCCAAGATCGAAGGCCGTGAGTTCACGCCCACCGAGTTGCGGGTGGTGCGCATGGTGCTGGACCAGTGCTTCGTCGACCTCAAAGAAGCCTGGCAGGCCATCATGCCGGTCACCTTCGAGTACATGAACTCCGAGGTCAACCCGGCCATGGCCAACATTGTCGGCCCCAGCGAGGCGGTGGTGGTGTCCACCTTCCACATCGAGCTGGACGGCGGTGGCGGCGACCTGCACGTGACCATGCCGTACTCGATGATCGAGCCGGTGCGGGAAATGCTCGATGCCGGTTTCCAGTCCGACCTCGACGACCAGGACGAGCGCTGGATCAAGGCCTTGCGCGAGGACGTGCTGGACGTGGCCGTGCCGCTGTCTGCCACGGTCGCCCGGCGCCAGTTGAAGCTGCGCGACATCCTGCACATGCAGCCTGGCGACGTGATCCCGGTGGAGCTGCCCGAGCATCTGGTGCTGCGCGCCAACGGCGTGCCGTCGTTCAAGGCGCGCCTGGGCTCGCACAAGGGCAACCTGGCGCTGCAGATCATCGACCCGATCGAACGCCGCTGACGGCGTGCCGGTCGCTCATAACGAATTGAATGCCTGTCGAGGAAACCATGGCTAACGAAAACGAGATCACCTCCCCAGAGGACCAGGCACTGGCCGATGAGTGGGCTGCGGCACTGGAAGAAACCGGTGCAGCCGGCCAGGCTGACATCGATGCACTGCTGGGTGGCGACACCGGTAGCAGCACCGGCGGCGCGGGTCGCCTGCCGATGGAGGAGTTCGCCAGCTCGCCGAAGCCGAGCGAAAACGTCAGCCTGGAAGGCCCTAACCTGGATGTGATCCTGGACATTCCGGTGAGCATTTCCATGGAAGTGGGCAGTACCGAAATCAACATTCGCAACTTGCTGCAGCTCAACCAGGGCTCGGTGATCGAGCTCGATCGCCTGGCCGGCGAGCCGCTTGACGTGCTGGTCAACGGCACGCTGATCGCCCATGGCGAAGTGGTGGTGGTCAACGAAAAGTTCGGCATCCGCCTGACCGACGTGATCAGCCCCAGCGAACGTATCAAGAAGCTGCGCTGAGTGAAGGGCACGATGCGCGCCATCGCGGCCTTCGCCGCGCTGCTCGCCAGCCAGGCTTGCCTGGCCGCGGCTACGCCGGCGGCGACCCCGGTAGCTGCGCCTGGCAGCCTCGGCGGGCAACTGGCGCAGATGGTCTTCGGCCTGCTGCTGGTGGTCGGCCTGATCTTTTTCCTGGCCTGGTTGCTGCGGCGTCTGCAGAGCACGGCGGTCAAGGGCGGGCAGGTGATCGAGATCGTCGGCAGCCGGGCCATCGGCCCGCGTGACCGCCTGCTGCTGGTGCAGGTGGGCAAGGAGCAGATCCTGATCGGCCATACCCCCGGCAGCATCGAGGCCCTGCATGTGCTGGCCGAACCCGTGGAAGTGCCGGAAAGCGCCCGCCAGGCGACGCCGGAGTTTGCCCAGCGGCTGATGGAGCTGATGGGCAAGGACCCTAAGGACAAGTTGTGATGAGCGGCGCGCTGCGTACGTTGTTGAGCTCTTTATTGGGTGTGGCGCTGCTGCTGGTTGCGCCGCTGGCCCTGGCCGCCGACCCGCTGTCGATCCCGGCCATTACCCTGTCCAATACCCCGGACGGGCAGCAGGAATATTCGGTCAGCCTGCAAATCCTGCTGATCATGACGGCGCTCAGTTTCATCCCGGCGTTCGTCATCCTGATGACCAGCTTCACCCGCATCATCATCGTGTTCTCGATCCTGCGCCAGGCGCTAGGCTTGCAGCAGACACCGTCGAACCAGTTGCTCACCGGCATGGCGTTGTTCCTGACCATGTTCATCATGGCCCCGGTATTCGACCGGGTGAACCAGGACGCGCTGCAGCCGTACCTGAAGGAGCAGATGACCGCCCAGCAGGCCATCGACAAGGCCCAGGGGCCGCTCAAGGACTTCATGCTGGCGCAAACCCGGCAAAGCGACCTCGACCTGTTCATGCGCCTGTCCAAGCGCACCGATATCGCCGGCCCGGACCAGGTGCCGCTGACGATTCTGGTGCCTGCGTTTGTCACGTCCGAGCTGAAGACCGCGTTCCAGATCGGTTTCATGATCTTCATTCCGTTCCTGATCATCGACATGGTGGTGGCCAGTGTGCTGATGGCCATGGGCATGATGATGTTGTCGCCGCTGATCATCTCGCTGCCGTTCAAGATCATGCTGTTCGTGCTGGTCGATGGCTGGGCGCTGATCATGGGCACCCTGGCCAGCAGTTTCGGCGGCGTCTGACGCCGTCAAGGAGAGCCGCCGATGACACCTGAAGTTGCTGTCGACCTGTTCCGTGATGCCTTGTGGCTGACCACCCTGATGGTCGCCGTGCTGGTGGTGCCGAGCCTGCTGGTGGGCCTGGTGGTGGCGATGTTCCAGGCTGCCACGCAGATCAACGAACAGACCCTGAGTTTCCTGCCGCGCCTGCTGGTGATGCTGATCACGCTGATCATCGCCGGGCCGTGGCTGGTGCAGAAGTTCATGGAGTACATCACCAGCCTCTATACCAACATCCCGCAGCTGATCGGTTGACGCGGCGATGCTTGAGCTGACCGACACGCAGATCGGCACCTGGGTCGCCACCTTCATCCTGCCCTTGTTCAGGGTGACCGCGGTGCTGATGACCATGCCGATCTTCGGCACTCGCATGCTGCCGGCGCGGGTGCGCCTGTACGTGGCGGTGGCGATTACCGTGGTGATCGTGCCGGCGCTGCCACCCCTGCCGGAATTCGACCCGCTGAGCCTGCGTGGTTTGCTGCTGTGCGCCGAGCAGATCATTGTCGGCGCGCTGTTCGGCCTGGCCTTGCAGCTGCTGTTCCAGGTCTTCGTGATAGCCGGGCAGATCGTCGCGGTGCAGATGGGCATGGCCTTCGCTTCGATGGTCGACCCAGCCAATGGTGTCAACGTCACGGTGATCAGCCAGTTCATGACCATGCTGGTGAGCGTGTTGTTCCTGCTGATGAACGGCCACCTGGTGGTGTTCGAGGTGCTGACCGAAAGCTTCACCACCTTGCCGGTGGGCAACGCGCTGGTGGTCAACCACTTCTGGGAGCTGGCCGGGCGCCTGGGGTGGGTGTTCGCCGCCGGCCTGCTGCTGATTCTGCCGGTGATCGCCGCGCTGCTGGTGGTGAACATTGCCTTCGGTGTGATGACTCGCGCCGCACCGCAGTTGAACATCTTCTCTATCGGTTTCCCGCTGACCCTGGTCATGGGCATGTTCATTTTCTGGGTCGGCCTGGCCGATGTGCTGTCCCACTACCAGGCGTTGGCCAGCGAAGCGCTGCAATGGCTTCGTGAACTGGCGAGGGCGCGCTGAGCATGGCGGAGAGCGAGAGCGGTCAGGACAAGACAGAAGACCCCACCGAGAAACGCAAGCGCGATGCCCGCGAGAAAGGCGAGATCGCGCGCTCCAAGGAGCTGAACACGGTGGCGGTGACCCTGGCCGGCGCCGGTGGCCTGCTGGCGTTCGGTGGCCACCTGGCCGAGACGCTGCTGGAGATGATGCGCATGAACTTCAGCCTGACCCGCGACATCATCGTCGACGACCGGGCCATGGGCGCCTTCCTGCTGGCCTCGGGCAAGATGGCGATATGGGCGACGCAGCCGGTGCTGATCCTGTTGTTCGTGATCTCCTTCGTGGCGCCTATCGCCCTGAGCGGTTTCCTGTTCTCCGGCAGCCTGTTGCAGCCCAAGTTCAGCCGCATGAACCCGTTGTCGGGGATCAAGCGCATGTTCTCGATGCATGCTCTGACCGAGCTGCTCAAGGCGCTGGCCAAGTTCTTCGTGATCCTGGTGGTGGCCGTGGTGGTCCTGGTCAACGACCGCCAGGCCTTGCTGTCGATTGCCAACGAGCCGCTGGAGCAGGCGATCATCCACAGCCTGCAGGTGGTTGGCTGGAGTGCGCTGTGGATGTCGGCCGGGCTGCTGCTGATTGCTGCGGCGGACGTGCCGTTCCAGCTGTGGCAGACGCACAAGAAAATGAAGATGACCAAGCAGGAAGTCCGCGACGAGTACAAGGACAGCGAGGGCAAGCCCGAGGTCAAGCAGCGTATTCGCCAGCTACAGCGCGAGGTGTCGCAGCGGCGCATGATGGCGGCGGTGCCGCAGGCCGATGTGATCATCACCAACCCGACGCACTATGCGGTGGCCCTGCAGTACGACCCGGAGAAGGGTGGGGCGGCGCCGTTGCTGCTGGCCAAGGGTACCGACTTCATGGCCCTGAAGATTCGCGAAATCGGTGTGGAGCACAAGATCCAGATCCTCGAATCGCCGGCCCTGGCGCGGGCGATCTACTACTCCACCGAACTTGAGCAGGAAATCCCTGCCGGGCTGTACCTGGCGGTGGCGCAGGTGCTGGCCTATGTGTTCCAGATCCGCCAATACCGGGCTGGCAAGGGCAAGCGGCCGGAGCCGCTGAAGGATGACCTGCCGATTCCGCCGGACCTGCGCCGCGACAGTTGACCTTGCATCAGGGCTTCTGGCCCTTTCGCGGGTGAACCCGCTCCTACAGGTCCTCAGCAGGCCTTGAAGGCTGTTCGGTCCCTGTGGGAGCGGGTTCACCCGCGAAGAGGTTGGAACAGGCAACATAAATCCCCCGTCGAGCAAAGTTGGAAAGCTTCTTGCAAAGCCAGCGCCAGGCGCCCCCTGTGCGTCAAAGTTTTGCATCAAGAGGACTCGCGGTGGATCGCACTCAGTTAATCAGCAACGCCCGTAACAACCTGGCCGGGCTCGGCCGGGGCAACCTGGGTGTGCCGCTGTTGCTGCTGGTGATGTTGGCAATGATGATGTTGCCGATACCGCCGTTCCTGCTCGACGTGTTCTTCACCTTCAACATCGCCCTGTCGATCGTGGTCCTGCTGGTCTGCGTGTACGCCTTGCGCCCGCTCGACTTCGCGGCGTTCCCCACCATCCTGCTGGTGGCCACGCTGTTGCGCCTGGCCCTGAACGTGGCCTCCACCCGGGTGGTCATGCTGCATGGCCAGGAGGGCCACGGTGCTGCCGGCAAGGTGATCCAGGCCTTCGGCGAGGTGGTGATCGGCGGTAACTATGTGGTCGGTGGCGTGGTGTTCGCCATCCTCATGATCATCAACTTCGTGGTGGTGACCAAGGGCGCCGGGCGTATCTCGGAAGTGAGCGCGCGTTTCACCCTCGACGCCATGCCCGGCAAGCAGATGGCCATCGACGCCGACCTCAATGCCGGCCTGATCGACCAGGCCCAGGCCAAGCACCGTCGTGCCGAAGTGGCGCAGGAAGCCGAGTTCTACGGTTCGATGGACGGTGCCAGCAAGTTCGTCCGCGGTGATGCCATCGCCGGCCTGCTGATCCTGTTCATCAACCTGATCGGCGGCATGCTGATCGGCATGCTGCAGCACGGCATGAGCTTCGGCGACGCCGGCAAGGTGTACGCCTTGCTGACCATCGGTGACGGTTTGGTGGCGCAATTGCCATCACTGCTGCTGTCCACCGCTGCCGCGATCATGGTTACCCGGGCCTCGGGCTCCGAGGACATGGGCAAGCTGATCAACCGGCAGATGTTCGATTCGCCCAAGGCCCTGGCGGTGTCCGGCGCGCTGATGATCGTCATGGGCCTGGTGCCGGGCATGCCCCACGTGGCCTTCCTCAGCCTCGGCCTGCTGGCCGGTGGCGGTGCCTACCTGGTGTGGAAGAAACAGCAGAAAGCCAGGCTGCAGGCGCAGCAGGAGGCGCAGCGCCAGCAGGACCTGCTGCCCTCGCCGCAGCGCGCACTGGAGACCAAGGAACTGGGCTGGGACGACGTCACGCCCATCGACATGATCGGCCTGGAGGTTGGCTACCGGCTGATCCCGCTGGTCGATCGCAACCAGGGTGGCCAGCTGCTGGCGCGGATCAAGGGCGTGCGCAAGAAGCTGTCGCAAGACCTGGGCTTCCTCATGCCCACCGTGCACATCCGCGACAACCTCGACCTGCAGCCCAGTGCCTATCGCCTGACCCTGATGGGGGTGATCCTGGCCGAGGCCGAGATCTACCCGGACCGCGAGCTGGCAATCAACCCGGGGCAGGTGTTCGGTACCCTCAACGGTATTGCCGCACGTGACCCGGCGTTTGGTCTGGAGGCCGTGTGGATCGACGTTGGCCAACGCTCCCAGGCGCAGTCGCTGGGCTACACCGTGGTCGACGCCAGTACCGTGGTGGCCACCCACCTCAACCAGATCCTGCAGAAGCACTGCCACGAGCTGATCGGCCACGAAGAGGTCCAGCAGCTGCTGCAAGTGCTGGCCAAGGCATCGCCTAAACTTGCAGAAGAACTGGTGCCTGGTGTCATTTCCTTGTCAGGCCTGCTCAAGGTGCTGCAAGCGCTGTTGTCGGAACAGGTACCAGTGCGCGATATTCGCAGTATCGCCGAGGCGATCGCGAACAACGCCGGCAAGAGTCAAGATACCGCCGCGCTGGTGGCGGCGGTGCGCGTCGGATTGTGTCGCGCCATCGTGCAAAGCATTGTCGGCGTTGAGTCGGAGCTGCCAGTGATTACCCTGGAGCCAAGGTTGGAACAGATTTTGCTGAATAGTCTGCAAAGGGCCGGGCAAGGTCAGGAAGATGGTGTTCTTCTGGAGCCGAGCATGGCCGAGAAGCTGCAGCGTTCGTTGATCGAAGCGGCCCAGCGCCAGGAAATGCAGGGCCAGCCGGCCATCCTCCTGGTCGCCGGCCCGATCCGTGCCATGCTGTCGCGTTTCGGTCGCCTGGCTGTACCGAATTTGCATGTTCTGGCGTATCAGGAAATACCTGACAACAAGCAAGTCACCATCGTTGCCACCGTGGGCCCTAACGGCTGAGGTAGGGGATAATGCAAGTTAAGCGATTTTTCGCCGCCGATATGCGTCAGGCCATGAAGCTGGTCCGCGATGAGCTGGGCGCCGATGCCGCCATCATTGGCAACCGCCGCATCGCCGGCGGTGTCGAACTGACTGCTGCGCTGGACTACAAGCTGTCCGCCCTGGCCCCGCGTGTGCCCAACGCCGAGCTGGAAGAAGAGCTGCGCAAGACCCATACGCGCATCGCCACTGCCCAGGCCGAGCTGGACCACCGCCCGGACACCAGCGACAACAACCGCCAATTGTTCGCCGGGCAGTCGCTGACCGCCGCCGAGCCGTTGATCGAACCCCATGTCGATGCTCCCGAGGCCGCTGCTGCAGCCCCTGCGTCGGCACCGGTCGACCCGCGCCTGTTCGATGCCATGCGCTCCGAGCTGTCGGGCCTGCGCGAGCTGCTGGAAGTGCAGCTCGGTTCGCTGGCCTGGAATCAGCTGCAGGGCAGCAAGCCGCAACAGGCCACCGTCTGGCGCCGGCTGCAGCGCATCGGCCTGTCCGGGCCGATCGCCCGCGAGCTGCTGGACCTGACCGCCGAGATCGATGAGCCACGCCACGCCTGGCGCATGCTGCTGGCGCACCTGGCGCGGATGATCGAAATCCCCGAGATCGAGCCGATCGAAGAGGGCGGGGTGATCGCCATGGTCGGCCCGGCCGGCATGGGCAAGACCACCACCCTGGCCAAGCTGGCCGCCCGCTACGTGCTCAAGTACGGCGCGCAGAACCTGGCGCTGGTGAGCATGGACAGCTTCCGCATTGGTGCCCAGGAGCAGCTCAAGACCCTGGGTCGTATCCTCAACGTGCCGGTGACCTATGTCGACCCGGGCCAGTCGCTGGCCGCGGCGCTGGAGCCGCTGCTGCGCAAGCGCGTGGTGCTGATCGATACCGCCGGCCTGCAGGCCAGCGACCCGGCCCTGCGCATGCAGCTGGAAACCCTGGCTGGGCGTGGCATTGCCGCGAAGAACTACCTGGTACTGGCCACCACCAGCCAGAAGCAGGTGCTGACCGCCGCCTACCACAGCTACAAGCGCTGCGGCCTGGCCGGCTGCATCCTGACCAAACTCGATGAAACGGCGAGCCTTGGCGACGTGCTGAGTCTTGCCATCAGTCATGAACTGCCAGTGGCCTACCTGACCGATGGGCCGCGCATTCCTGACGACCTGCACCTGCCTCGGGGGCACCAGTTGGTTACCCGTGCGGTCAATGTGCAGCAGCAGGACGAGCCCAGCGAAGAGGCCATGGCCGACATGTTCGCTGATCTCTATCACAACCCACGGCGAGCGGGTTGATGATGAAGCGTGTGCAAGGTAGCTATGCCAAAGGGTACGCAGAATTGCCCTACGTGTGGCCTGAGTCCCAGCGAGACAAGGTAAAGAACAGACATGGGTAGCATGCATCCCGTACAGGTGATCGCCGTGACCGGTGGCAAAGGTGGCGTCGGCAAGACTAACGTTTCAGTGAACCTGTCCCTGGCGCTGGCCGAGCTTGGCCGCAGGGTCATGCTGCTCGACGCCGACCTGGGCCTGGCCAATGTCGACGTGCTGC
Source organism: Pseudomonas sp. LS.1a (assembly GCF_022533585.1). NCBI lineage: Bacteria > Pseudomonadati > Pseudomonadota > Gammaproteobacteria > Pseudomonadales > Pseudomonadaceae > Pseudomonas > Pseudomonas sp. LS.1a. The sequence goes on along the minus strand of NZ_CP092827.1, from coordinate 4,107,317 downwards.
TGGGCCTTACACCCAAGCGGACCCTGGCCGATGTCATCGAAGGGCGCTGCGAGCTGCGCGACGTGATGCTGCAGGGCCCGGGTGGTGTGCGCATCGTGCCGGCGGCCTCGGGCACGCAGAGCATGGTGCACCTGGCCCCGGCCCAGCATGCCGGGTTGATCCAGGCGTTCAGCGAAGTTGGCGACAACCTTGACGTGCTGGTGATCGACACCGCAGCCGGTATCGGCGACTCGGTGGTCAGCTTCGTTCGCGCCGCCCAGGAAGTGCTGCTGGTGGTATGCGACGAACCGACCTCGATCACCGATGCCTACGCCCTGATCAAGCTGCTCAACCGCGACTACGGCATGAACCGTTTCCGTGTGCTGGCCAACATGGCGCAGAGCCCGCAGGAAGGGCGCAACCTGTTCGCCAAGCTGACCAAGGTCACCGACCGCTTCCTTGACGTTGCCCTGCAGTACGTGGGTGCCGTGCCGTATGACGAGTGCGTGCGCAAGGCGGTGCAGAAGCAGCGTGCGGTCTACGAAGCCTTCCCGCGCTCCAAGTGCGCACTGGCCTTCAAGGCGATTGCCCAGAAGGTCGACAGCTGGCCGCTGCCGGCCAACCCGCGCGGCCATCTGGAGTTCTTTGTCGAGCGCCTGGTGCGGCCCACCAGCGCGGGACCTGTGCTATGAATGCCAGCGGCTTCAAGATGTACAGCCGGGCGTCGAAAGACGCCCAGTACGAGCTGATCGAACGCTATGCCCCGCTGGTCAAGCGCATCGCCTACCACCTGCTGGCGCGGTTGCCGGCCAACGTGCAGGTCGAGGACCTGATCCAGGCCGGCATGATCGGCCTGCTGGAAGTGGCCAACAAGTACGACGCCAGCAAGGGCGCCAGCTTTGAAACCTACGCCGGCATCCGCATCCGCGGAGCCATGCTGGACGAAGTGCGCAAGGGTGACTGGGCACCGCGTTCGGTGCACCGCAACACGCGCATGGTCAGTGACGCGATGCGTGCAGTGGAAGCAAGAACCGGCCGCGACGCTAAAGATCATGAAGTTGCTGCCGAACTCCAATTGAGTCTCGATGATTACTACGGGATCCTGAACGATACCCTGGGCAGCCGCCTGTTCAGCTTCGACGACCTGTTGCAGGACGGCGAGCACGAAGGGCTGCATGAGGATGGCGCCAGTGGCCACGTCGAGCCTGCGCGTGGCCTGGAGGACGAGCGCTTCCAGGTTGCCCTGGCCGAGGCCATCGCCAACCTGCCGGAGCGTGAACGCCTGGTACTGGCGCTGTACTACGACGAAGAGCTGAACCTCAAGGAAATCGGAGAGGTGCTTGGGGTCAGCGAGTCGCGGGTCAGCCAGTTGCACAGCCAGTGTGCCGCGCGCCTGCGCAGCCGCCTGGGGGAATGGCGGGCGCGTTGAGCCCGGAGTCGTTGCAGTCGTTTTCCACGTGCGTTTTCCATGTTGCACCGATTTGATTGAATGCGCGCTCGCAGCCGAGCGCGTTTGAGACTGCTTGGAGGTCTACTTGAACAAAGACATGAAAATCCTCATCGTTGACGACTTTTCGACGATGCGGCGGATCATCAAGAACCTGTTGCGTGACCTGGGCTTCACCAACACCGAAGAAGCCGATGACGGCACCACGGCGCTGCCGATGCTGGAAAACGGCCATTACGACTTCCTGGTGACCGACTGGAACATGCCCGGCATGTCCGGTATCGACCTGCTGCGCAAGGTGCGTGCCAGCGACAAGCTGAAAGGCATGCCGGTACTGATGGTGACAGCCGAGGCCAAGCGCGACCAGATCATCGAAGCGGCCCAGGCCGGCGTCAACGGCTATGTGGTCAAGCCGTTCACCGCCCAGGTGCTCAAAGAAAAGATCGAGAAGATCTTCGAACGCGTCAACGGCTGAGTCACGTCAGGGGGCGCGCCATGGATTCATCACAAACGTCTTTGGGCGAGTTCGAATCGACCCTGAAGAAACATGCCCAGGAGCTGGTCGAAAGCCTGGAGCGGGGCCGTTTCGGCGAGGCGGTGCAGCTGATTCACGAGCTGAACCAGACCCGCGACCGCGGCCTGTACCAGGAAGTCGGCAAGCTGACCCGCGAGCTGCACAGTGCCATCGTCAGTTTCCAGATCGACCCGACCATGCCGCAGGCCGAGGAGGTGTCGCAGATAACCGACGCCACCGAGCGCCTGTCGTACGTGGTCAGGCTCACCGAGGGCGCGGCCAACCGCACCATGGACCTGGTCGAGGAAAGCACCCCGGTGCTCAACGACCTGGCCAGCGAGGCCAAGGCCCTGAGCACCGACTGGCAGCGCTTCATGCGCCGTGAAGTGGCCGCGCCGGAGTTCCGGGAGCTGGTCAAGCGCGTCGACAGTTTCCTGACGCACAGCGCCGAAGGTAATCGCAAGGTCGCCGGCCACCTCAACGACATTCTGCTGGCCCAGGACTATCAGGACCTGACCGGTCAGGTGATCAAGCGCGTCACCAACCTGGTCACCGAGGTGGAAAGCAACCTGCTCAAACTGGTGCTGATGGCCAGCCAGGTCGACCGTTTTGCCGGTATCCAGCATGACCACGATCAACTGCGCGCAGAAAAAGATCTAGAAAAACATCCGACTCGGGGTGAAGGTCCGCAGATTCATGCCGATAAGCGTGAAGACGTCGTGTCCGGTCAGGACGATGTCGATGATCTGCTGTCCAGCCTGGGTTTTTAAGGAGCACCTTTGATGAGCTTCGGCGCCGATGAAGAAATCCTCCAGGATTTCCTGGTAGAAGCCGGCGAAATTCTTGAGCAACTGTCCGAGCAACTGGTCGAGCTGGAAAGCCGGCCCGACGATGCCGACCTGCTCAATGCGATCTTTCGCGGTTTCCACACTGTAAAAGGGGGCGCCGGCTTCCTTCAGCTGAACGAGCTGGTGGAGTGCTGCCATATCGCCGAGAACGTGTTCGACGTCCTGCGCAAAGGTGAGCGCCGGGTCGACGCGGAACTGATGGATGTGGTGCTCGAGGCACTGGACACGGTCAACAGCATGTTTGGCCAGGTGCGCGAGCGTGCCGAAGTGACCGCAGCCACCCCCGAGCTGCTGGCGGCGCTGTCGCGCCTTGCCGAGCCGGGGGGCGCCGAAGCCGTTGAAGCGCCTGCCGCTGCGGCGCCGGAGCCGGTTGTCGAGGCGCCGGCCGAGGAGCAGGACATCACTGACAGCGAGTTCGAGCAGTTGCTCGATTCGCTCGATGCGGTCAAGGCACAAGCTGCGGCCGAGGAGCAGATGCAGGGCGAAACCGTCAGTGGCGAAGGTGACGAAATTACCGACGCCGAGTTCGAGTCGCTGCTTGACCAGTTGCACGGCAAAGGCCAGTTCAGCGCCGAGGTTGCCGCACAGCCGGTTGCCAGCGCGCCGGAAGCGGCCAGCGACGAAATTACCGACGCTGAATTCGAATCGCTGCTGGACCAGCTGCATGGCAAGGGCACCTTCCAGGCCGATGCCTTGCCCGCCGCCAAGGCACCGGCGCCTGCCGCAGCTGACACCAGTGCAGCCGGCGACGAAATCAGCGAACACGAGTTCGAGGCGCTGCTGGACCAGTTGCACGGCAAGGGCAAGTTTGGCGGCGATGTTGCCGCCGTCGATGCCCCGGCTGCGGGCAAGGTGCAAGCGCAGGCTGCGGCCAAGGCCGACAGCCAGCTGGTAGCCAAGCCAGCTGCGGCACCGGCACCGGCACCGGCGGCAGCCAGCAAGCCTGCCTCGGCGCCGCGCGCCCCGGCTCCGGCCGCCGACAAGCATGGCGTCAGCGAAGCAGAAACCACCGTGCGGGTCGATACCGCGCGTCTGGACGAGATCATGAACATGGTCGGCGAACTGGTGCTGGTGCGTAACCGCCTGGTGCGCCTGGGCCTGAACAGCGGCGACGAGGCCATGTCCAAGGCCGTGTCCAACCTCGACGTGGTCACCGCCGACCTGCAGACCGCGGTCATGAAAACCCGCATGCAGCCGATCAAGAAAGTCTTCGGCCGCTTCCCGCGTCTGGTTCGCGACCTGGCTCGCCAGCTGAAGAAAGAGATCAACCTGGAGCTGGTAGGCGAAGAGACCGACCTCGACAAGAACCTGGTCGAGGCCCTGGCCGACCCGTTGGTGCACCTGGTGCGCAACGCCGTCGACCATGGCGTGGAAATGCCCGATGAGCGTGAAGCTTCCGGCAAGGCGCGCACCGGCCGCGTGGTGCTGTCGGCCGAACAGGAAGGCGACCACATCCTGCTGTCGATCTCTGACGACGGCAAGGGCATGGACCCCAACATCCTGCGCGCCAAGGCCGTGGAAAAGGGCCTGATGGACAAGGACGCCGCCGATCGCCTGAGCGAGTCGGACTGCTACAACCTGATCTTCGCCCCGGGCTTCTCGACCAAGACCGAGATTTCCGACGTGTCCGGTCGTGGCGTGGGCATGGATGTGGTGAAGACCAAGATCTCCCAGCTCAACGGCTCGATCAACATCTTCTCGGCCAAGGGCCAGGGCTCGAAGATCGTCATCAAGGTGCCGCTGACCCTGGCGATCATGCCCACCCTGATGGTGATGCTGGGCAACCAGGCGTTCGCTTTCCCGCTGGTCAACGTCAACGAAATCTTCCACCTCGACCTGTCGCGCACCAACGTGGTCGACGGCCAGGAAGTGGTGATCGTGCGTGACAAGGCGCTGCCGCTGTTCTACCTCAAGCGCTGGCTGGTCCAGGGCCAGGTGCACGAAGAGCAGCACGAGGGCCACGTGGTGATCCTGTCGGTCGGCACCCAGCGTATCGGCTTTGTCGTCGATCAACTGGTTGGCCAGGAGGAAGTGGTAATCAAGCCGCTGGGCAAGATGCTGCAGGGCACCCCGGGCATGTCCGGGGCCACCATCACCGGTGACGGTCGCATCGCGTTGATTCTCGATGTCCCGAGCATGCTCAAGCGTTACGCCGCGCGGCGTATTTGATTTCGGTGGCGCACCCTGGCGGGTTGCGCCGCCTAATGGAGTGTTTATGGCAGTCAAGGTCCTGGTGGTGGATGATTCCGGTTTCTTCCGCCGCCGCGTCTCGGAAATCCTCTCGGCAGATCCGACGATCCAGGTAGTGGGTACCGCGACCAACGGCAAGGAAGCAATCGACCAGGCGCTGGCGCTCAAGCCCGATGTCATCACCATGGACTACGAAATGCCCATGATGGATGGCATCACCGCGGTGCGGCACATCATGCAGCGCTGCCCGACGCCGGTGTTGATGTTCTCGTCGCTGACCCACGAAGGCGCCCGTGTCACCCTCGATGCGCTGGATGCCGGAGCAGTGGATTACCTGCCGAAGAACTTCGAGGACATTTCACGCAATCCCGAAAAGGTCAAGCAGCTGCTGTGCGAGAAGGTGCATACCATTTCCCGCAGCAACCGCCGTCTCGGCAGCTACGCGAGCCATGCGCCGGTCGCAGCGCCTGCGCCAGCAAGCAGCAGCCACGCACCCACCAGCAGTTTCGCCAGCCCGGCAGTGGCGCGCTCGCCTGTGCCTGCCCGCGCGGCGGCCCCGGCAGCGGCGCCAGCGCACTCGCCGGCACCCAAGCGAAAGCCTTACAAACTGGTGGCCATCGGCACTTCCACAGGCGGCCCGGTCGCCCTGCAGCGGGTGCTGACCCAACTGCCGGCCAACTTCCCGGCGCCGATCGTGCTGATCCAGCACATGCCGGCGGCCTTCACCAAGGCCTTTGCCGAGCGCCTGGACAAGCTGTGCCGCATCAGCGTCAAGGAAGCCGAGGACGGCGACATGCTGCGCCCTGGCCTGGCCCTGCTGGCCCCCGGCGGCAAGCAGATGATGATCGACGGCCGTGGCGCAGTGAAGATCCTGCCCGGTGACGAGCGCCTGAACTACAAGCCGTGCGTGGACATCACCTTCGCCTCGGCGGCCAAGTCGTATGGCGACAAGGTGCTGTCGGTGGTGCTTACCGGCATGGGCGCCGATGGCCGCGAAGGTGCGCGCCTGCTCAAGCAGGGCGGCAGCACGGTGTGGGCCCAGGATGAAGCCAGCTGCGTGATCTATGGCATGCCCATGGCCATCGTCAAGGCCAACCTGGCCGACGCGGTGTACAGCCTGGACGAAATCGGCAAGCACCTGGTGGAGGCGTGCGTCTGATGGACGTGCTCAGCCTGATCGGCCTGATCCTCGCCTTTGTCGCCATCGTCGGTGGCAACTTCCTCGAAGGCGGCCATGTCGGTGCCCTGATCAATGGTCCGGCGGCGCTGATCGTGCTGGGCGGCACCCTGGCGGCGGCCTTGCTGCAGTCGCCACTGTCGTCGTTCAAGCGTGCCTTGCAGATTCTGCGCTGGATCCTGTTTCCGCCACGGGTCGACCTGGCGGGCGGGGTCGACCGCGTCGTCAACTGGAGCCTGACCGCGCGCAAGGAAGGCCTGCTGGGCCTGGAAGGGGTGGCCGACAGCGAGCCTGACCCGTATGCGCGCAAGGGCCTGCAGCTGCTGGTGGATGGCGCCGAGCCAGAGGCCATCCGCAGCATTCTTGAAGTCGATTTCCTGACCCAGGAAAGCCGTGATATCCAGGCCGCCAAGGTATTCGAGAGCATGGGGGGCTATGCGCCCACCATTGGCATCATCGGTGCGGTGATGGGCCTTATCCACGTGATGGGCAACCTGGCCGACCCGTCGCAGCTGGGTAACGGCATTGCCGTGGCCTTTGTCGCGACCATCTACGGGGTGGCCAGCGCCAACCTGGTGCTGCTGCCGATCGCCAACAAGCTCAAGGCCGTCGTCATGCGCCAGTCGCGCTACCGCGAGATGCTGCTCGAGGGCTTGCTGTCGATTGCCGAGGGTGAGAACCCGCGCTCGATCGAGCTGAAGCTGCAAGGCTTCATGGAGTAACCCATGCGTCGCCGTCGTCATACCGAGGAACACGAAAACCACGAACGCTGGCTGGTGTCGTACGCCGACTTCATCACCTTGCTGTTCGCTTTTTTCGTGGTGATGTACTCGATTTCCTCGATCAACGAGGGCAAGTACAAGGTCATTTCCCAGGCCTTGCTCGGCGTGTTCAACGACCCCGAGCGCAGCATGAAGCCGATCCCCATCGGCGAAGAGCGGCCGCTGAGCGTGCGCCCGGCCGAGCCGTTGGTGAAGGACAGCGAGCAGACCGAGGCGGGCCTGGGGGCGACCAGTGTCGACCCGCTGAAAACCATCAGCGATGACGTGCGCGATGCCTTTGGCGACCTGATCAACAGCGACCAGATGACCGTGCGCGGCAATGAGCTGTGGATCGAGATCGAACTCAACTCATCGTTGCTGTTCGGCAGCGGCGATGCCATGCCCAGCGACAAGGCATTTGCCATCATCGAGAAGGTGGCCGGCATTCTCAAACCGTTCGCCAACCCGGTGCATGTCGAAGGCTTTACCGACAACCTGCCGATCCGCACCGCGCAGTACCCGACCAACTGGGAGCTGTCGTCGGCGCGGGCGGCGAGCATCGTGCGCCTGCTGGCCATGGAAGGGGTCAACCCGGCGCGCATGGCCTCGGTCGGCTACGGCGAGTACCAGCCGGTGGCGAGCAATGACACTGCCGAGGGCCGGGCGCGCAACCGCCGCGTGGTGCTGGTGATTTCGCGCAACCTCGAAGTGCGCCGCAGCCTGACTGGCTCGGGCAGCGCCAATGCCACGCCGGATGCCGCATTGCGCCGGGCTGGCACACAAAGTGCACCGGCAACGCCAGCAACGGTGGCGGGGCAGTGAACCGTCAATTCCCCGACGTTGCTACGAACACAAATTTGAATGCAGTACTGTCCCCTGTGGGAGCGGGTTCACCCGCGAAGAAGGTGACACGGTGCATGGCACCGGCTGGGCCGGTGTTCGCGGGTAAACCCGCTCCCACACTGATCGCGCGAGCTTTCAAATGTTGAGCAAGACAGTTGCCCCAGCAGTGTCCCTGCCAAATCAATAGATAGAGTTTGCTTGATGAGAGTCTGGGCAGTAGCCAATCAAAAAGGTGGCGTCGGCAAGACCACCACTACCATCGCCCTGGCCGGCCTGCTGGCCGAGGCCGGCAAGCGCGTGGTCGTCGTCGACCTCGACCCGCACGGCTCGATGACCAGCTATTTCGGGCACAACCCCGATGCCCTGGAGCACAGCTGCTACGACCTGTTCCTGCACAAGGGCGCGGTGCCCGAGGGCCTGCCCGGGCAATTGCTGCTGCCCACCAGCGACGAACGCATCTCGCTGTTGCCGTCGAGTACCGCGCTGGCGGTGCTGGAGCGCCAGTCACCGGGGCAGAACGGCCTGGGCCTGGTGATCGCCAAGAGTCTGGCGCAGCTGTGGCAGGATTTCGACTATGCCCTGATCGACAGCCCACCCTTGCTCGGTGTGCTGATGGTCAATGCGCTGGCAGCCAGCCAGCAGCTGGTGATTCCGGTGCAAACCGAATTTCTCGCGGTCAAGGGCCTGGAGCGCATGGTCGGTACCCTGGCCATGGTCAACCGCTCGCGCAAGCAGGCGCTGCCGTACCAGATCGTGCCGACCCTGTTCGACCGCCGTACACAGGCTTCGCTGGGCACGCTCAAGCTGCTGCGTGACACCTACGGCCAGCATGTGTGGCAGGGCTACATCCCGGTGGATACGCGCCTGCGCGATGCCAGCCGCAAGGGCGTTACGCCCTCGCAATTCGACAGCAAGAGTCGCGGGCTGATTGCCTATCGGGCGCTGCTCAAGCACCTGCTGACCTACAAGACTGCAGCGCAGGTGGCCTGATGACCCAGACCCGGCAAACCAGCACCCGGCCACAGATGGCCCTGCAGTCGTACCTCGACGGCCTGCTGCAGGAGGCCACCGAAGCCGAAGACCTGTTCGAGGCGCCGGACGCGGCGGACACGTTCGCCGAAGCCGTGCGCGAAGAGCAGGCGCGTGATGCCTTGCAGCAGGCCAGGCCGGCGTCAGCCGAAACAGCCGCCAGCCCTGCACCGCGGCCCTTCGCCGAGCCCAGGCTGGCGGTGCTGCCCAGCGTGATGCCGGTGGAAGCACCGGTGGTGACGGTGGTCGAGCGCGAGGTGGTGGCCGAGGCCAGCATCCCGGTGCTGGTAGAAGAGCAAACAGTGGAACCTGCAGTGCCGCTGGTGGATGTGCACCTGCCGGCACCCAACCTGCCAGTGCCCCCGGCCATGATCGATGGCCGCCCGGCCTGGGCCGCCGAGCCGTTCGAATGCCTGCTGTTCGACGTGGCCGGCTTGACCCTGGCGGTGCCGCTGGTGTGCCTGGGCTCGATCTACACCTTGGCCGGCCAGGAACTGACGCCGCTGTTCGGCCAGCCCGACTGGTTCCTGGGCATCCTGACCTGCCAGGCCGGCAACCTGAAGGTGCTGGACACCGCGCGTTGGGTGATGCCCGACCGCTACCGCGATGATTTTCGCCAGGGCCTGCAATACGTGATTTCCGTGCAGGGCTACGAATGGGGGCTGGCCGTGCACCAGGTCAGCCGCTCGCTGCGCCTGGACCCGTCCGAGATCAAGTGGCGCAGCCAGCGTGGCCAGCGCCCGTGGCTGGCCGGCACGGTGATTGAACACATGTGTGCACTGCTCGACGTCGCCGCACTGGCCGAGCTGATCGCCAGTGGCGCGGTCAAGCAGATGCACGCCAAACAGAAATGACACCGAACACACCGCCGATGGCGGATTTTGAGGGTAGGGGAATGAAAAAGTCGTCTGCACAAGGTTCCGAAGATCCGATCCTGCAGTGGGTTACCTTCCGTCTGGACAATGAGTCCTACGGCATCAATGTGATGCAGGTGCAGGAAGTGTTGCGCTACACCGAAATTGCCCCGGTGCCGGGTGCGCCAAGCTACGTGCTGGGCATCATCAACCTGCGCGGCAACGTGGTGACCGTGATCGACACCCGCCAGCGCTTTGGCCTGGTGCCGACCGAAGTCACCGACAACACCCGTATCGTCATCATCGAGGCCGACAAGCAAGTGGTCGGTATCCTGGTCGACAGCGTGGCCGAGGTGGTGTACCTGCGCCAGTCCGAGATCGAGACTGCGCCGAACGTGGGTAACGAAGAGTCGGCCAAGTTCATTCAGGGCGTGTGCAACAAGAACGGCGAGCTGCTGATCCTGGTCGAACTGGACAAGATGATGACCGAGGAAGAATGGTCCGAGCTGGAGAACATCTGAGTTGATCCTAGAGGTTGCTGTCATCTTTCTGGCGCTGGTCTGGGCGCTGAGCCTGTGGTTTTTCCTCAACTACAGCAAGCGCCAGCGCGAGCTGGCTGCGCAGCAGGCCGAGGGTGATGCCCTGCGTGACCAGCGCATCAAGGACCTGGCCAAGCGCCTGGACGACTACCAGAACGGTACCGTGCGCATGGGCGAGGCGCTGCACGACCTGCGGGTGGCGGTTGCCCCGCTGCCTGACAAGATCCAGCAACTGGAGCAGCGCGACCCGCACAATGTCACCTTCACCCAGGCGGCCAAGCTGGTGGGCATGGGGGCCAGCGTGGCCGAGCTGACCGAAAGCTGCGGCCTGACCCAGGCCGAGGCAGAGCTGATGAGCAAGCTGCATCGCAGCGGCTGATGCTGCAAGGCTCACGTCCTGCTCCAGGAATGGTTGCCGCCTACCTTGGCAAAGCGGTTGAGTGGCAGCAGTTCATGCATGGCCTGCTGGCTGCCAGGCAGGTCGATGAAAGGGTGCTCGTTGATCCGCGGTGTGCCATAGAGGTTTATGACCTGGCGCAGGGTACGTAACCCAGGCAAGTGGCGGTCGACCACATCGCTGAGCATGGCCGGGCCCGTCAGGCGGCTGAGGCGGTTGGCGTAACGGTAGAAGTTTGCCGGGTCATCGGCGAGGCTGGGTTTGCTGTCGTAGAAGTCCGGGTTGGTCTGGAAGCGTGCGAGCATCTCTTCGGAAATGGCTTCCAGCGTCGGGTTGCCGGGGTGGCTACCGATCAGGCTGGTGTTGTACAGGCAGTTCATGCCCATCTTTTCATTGGACATGGGCGGTGCCAGCAACAGGCCGTCGGGCGTTGTGCGCAACTCCACCTGATCGATGGCTTCGCCAGGGCTGCCGGCGGGATGCCCGTCGATGACCTGCGGGTACTCCCCGGGGGCGAGCAGGGTATCGTCCACGTCCATGTACACCCCCCCTTCGTGGTGCAACATCGGGTAGCGCAGCACATCGGATGCCGAGGCATAGTTGGTGGCGATCCCGCCGTTGCCGTCCAGCGCGGCATCGTACTGCGCGTAGTACCTGCTCTGGCGAAAAGCCCTGAAAAACGCCTGCTCCTCCAGTGGCAACACTTGCAGGCCGGGGGCCTGCCGGGCCAGCAGGTGCAGGTTTTCGGCGTAGGCTTCGGGCGCGGCGCTGGAAAGGAACAGCCGCAGGGTATATTCGCTGCCTTTCAGTCGCTCGGCATTCTGGCCCAGGTTGGCCAGCAATTGCGCGCTGAGGCGCTTGTCGCCAACCCACAGGCAGGTGATCCTCTTCGGGATCGGGTAACGGTTGGCAGCCAGCGTCGGGGCATGCACCGGGAGGGGAAGGTCGATACCCAACGCCCGCAGGCTGCGGGTGCGCATGGCGTTGGTGACGGTGCGGGAAACGGGGGCCGGGATCAGGTCCCTGCTGCCAGCGGTGGCCATGTAGCCGACCGGATCGACCTCGTTGAGGTCGTCCTCGCGGATGAAGACGTCCCGTTCCATGTCATAGACCACCCGGTCGCTGTAGCCGTCGATTTGCGCTTCCAGCATGTCGAAGCCGCTGTCATAGCGAGGTACCCGTATGACCGAGTCGGCGATGGCCTGGTCACCTTCGGGCAATGGCATGATCGAGTCCGGGATGTGGAAATAACGGGCACCTTCCGGCGACGGTATACGCGGTGGCGAGACCGGACTCAACGGGTAGCCGATCTGTTCGTTCAACCGTATGGGCGGCACGAATACATCGCTTTTGAACACGAACAAGGCCTTTGCCTGGTTGGCACCTGCCATTGCCAGCGGCAGGGCGTTGAACAGGCCCCAGGTAATATTGCCAATGCCGGCCTGCCTTTGCTGCAGCGTCTTGCCGTTGATTGCCTGGTCAAGCCCCAGGCCCAGTTGCGCGATGCCGCCCATCGCCAGGAGGGGGGCCAGCCCTGGCACCACCAGGCACAAAGGCGCCAGCAGGTTGAGCGTGGTGGTCAGGTAGCCGAGCCAGCGGGCCTTGCTGACCTGGCTGTCGCGGCTAATCAGGAAGTCCGCATCTTCGTAGCTGCGTTGGCGCTGGCGTTCGGCTAGCGCCTGGAACAGGTCACCCTCGATCCTGGGGTTGTACTTGCCGGGCCGGAATTGACGTAGGTGCGGGGTGGCCAGGTACCGTCGTCGTTGAAGAAACCGTGTTCGGGGGGGAGCGAGTGTTGGCTCGGGTAGGCGCCCAGGCCCTCCAGGGCGGTGTCCAGGCCGCTGAAGTCGATGCCTTGCGGAAGGTCGGCGAGGCGGAAATGCTGTTTGAGTGCCTGGCGCCTGGCGGGGTCTTTGCACTGCTGGCCGACCCAGTCCTTCAGGTGGTTTTCGCTGGCGAACTCCAGCAGGGGTGAGCTGTTGCCGGGCACGTATAGCACGGTCAGGTCGCTGGCGGCGTCGTTCAGGTAGAGGATGTCGGTGGCGGCGTAGCCATAGATGTTCAGCGTGCTCTTGCGCAGCTTTGCGCCAGCTGGCATCAACCCTGCGGCTTGCCAGACGAGTCTTCTGGCCGCTTCACCAAGGCTGCCTTCGCCGACCTGCTTGTTGCAGGCCGCGATGAAATTGAGTTTGCAGGCCAGCCGGTGGTCTTGCAGGTGTTCGCCCCAGTAGCGGTCCAGCTGGGCTTTGAATGGCATGTGGAAGTCCAGTGCCTCGATGAAGCGCTGGAAGGCTTCAGCGGCGATCGGCAGGTGGGTCGAGGCGTCATAGCGCTGCGGTGTGGTGCGACGGAATAGCCCATTGAACACCTCGAATGCGGTGCCGTAAGCGTTGAAAGCTGGCGCTGGCAGGGTCTCGACCAGGTGCAGCGGCTGGTCGGGCAGGGTGCCGGCCCAGGGAGCATGGAACAAGGCGCCGAACAGGTCGTTGTTGGACGCTCCCTGCCAGTTGCCCAGCAATGCCTGGGTCAGGCTGACGCATTGGCTGACCGCCGCCAGGTAGCGGGCCGGGCCATCGGGGCGGTAGTGCAGGGTCACGACGTCGATCTGGTCGGGGTCGAGATCAAAGCCCTGCTGCGCCAGCCATTGCCGGATCGCCCGGTTGGCTTCGCGGTCCGGGCGCGGCACGTGGCTCAAGTGGTCGCGGACGTAGCTCACGCCGGCGGTGTTGATGTGGCTTGGAGACATGCGGTTTACCTTGCTCATCGGAGAAAATGGCAAGGCTGAACGGCTGGCGCTGGCGAAGGTGGTAGATAACTACCGGTCGGCTGGTGGCAGCAGGGCGGTAACGGGGGTGATGTCCCGTGGTGCAGCGGGTTCGTCGCTGAAGCCGGCGGGCACCTTGCCGCGCAGCTGCCAGGCAAAGGCGATGATTTCGGCAATGGTCAGGTACAGTGCTTCCGGGATCTGCTCGCCCAGCTCCAGGCGCGCCAGCAGGCGCACCAGCTCGGCGTTTTCGTAGATCGGCACCTCGTGTTCGCGGGCCAGGGCCAGGATGGCTTCGGCCAGCGCGTCGTCGCCCTTGGCGCTGAGGGTCGGGGCCTGCTGGCCATCGTAGCTCAGGGCGATGGCCTGGCGTGTGTGCTTCTGAGTCATGCGTTTTCATCCACCCAGCGTTGTTCTACCCGTGTGCGCGGGCCTTGTGGCGGTATGCCGGGGTGGCATTCCAGGTCGCCAACGTCCAGGCCGCGGGCCAGCAGGCGTTCACGCAGGGCACCGAGCTGGGTGTCGATGAGCCGGGCGGTTTGTTCGCGTTCTGCCCACAGCTGCCCGCTCAGGCGGCCCTGGCTCAGTTGTGCCTGCACCTGCAACGGGCCAAGGGGCGACAGGTCGAAGGCCAGTTCGATACGCCACAAGGCTTGCAGCGGGTCTTGCACGTCGTGCTGGCGGTCGGCCTGCTGTTGTGGCGTTTCCTCGCGCTGCAGCTTGACCTGCAACGGGATGAACTCCTGGCCGTGACGGATCGGCACTTCGGTTTGCCAGGTGGTCTGCAGGTTGCCGTTTTCCAGGGTGCCGGTTTGTTGCAGGCTGCTCATGGCATGGCTTTGCAGGCGCGATACGGCAGCGGCGGCCAGGCGCAGCAGTTGTTGCAGGTCGCCTTCGTCCTCCATGGCCTTGAGCAGGCGCGACGGCAGCGGGAATGCGCCCGGCTGCGGCTTGGGGCTGACCCGTTCGAGCATGCCCAGCGCGCTGCGGGCCAGGGCCGGCATGGTAACGGCCAGGCTGGCGGGCGCCAGGTTGGGCGCCCCGGGTACGCTTGCCGGCGTGATGGTGATCAGCCGCAGCAAGTGGGCCTTGAGGTCGGTGGCGACGCTGGCCGGGAAACCGCCCAGCAGTTTGGCTTCGAGAAAGGCACCGCTGTTGTTCAGGGCCTGCGCCACTGCCTTGGCATCACCCAGTTGCCGGGCTTCTGGCAGGCTCGCCAGCAGGCGTTCGGCGCTGGCTCGCAATTCGCCATCGGCGCCCGGGTCGCGGGCCACCTGTTGCAGGGCATTGAGCAGGCCGGGCAGCGAAGCCTGGCGGTTTTGCTGGGTCAGCAGCTGCTGGGCAATGCTGAGCTGGTCCTGGCGGCCGCTGAGCGGTACGAAACGCAACGACTGGTCGCCCTGCACCAGCGCGCTGAGCAGGCTGCCGACGGCCAGCGGTCGCGGGCTGTCCACGCTCAGGGTTGCGCCCGCCTGGGCACTGTTGAGCAGGCTGACCAGCGCCCGGTAGACGGCGGGCTGGCCGGGTGTTTGGGCCAGCGCCTGGTTGGTCAGGACCTTGCCCTGCAGCAGGGTGCCGACCGGCACCTTGCTGGTGTCCAGGCGGGTGAGGGTGGCGACCTGGCTGGCGCTGGCCTGCTGCAGCATGACCGCCAGGCGATTGCTTTCGGTCTGGCTGACCGTGACCTGGCTACCTTGGGGCAGGGGCTGGCTGGCGCTGGCTTGCAGCTGGGTCTGAGTGCCGTTGGCCTGAATCAGTCGCAGTACCAGCTGGAAGTCCTGGCCCACCTGGCGTAACGACATGACCTCGGCCTGCGCGGTCTCGCCGGGGGCCATCAATCCGGGCTGCGGTTGCGTCAGGCGTAGCAGTTCGCCGGTCATGCCCGCCTTGAGAGCCTGGGGGCTGATCGCGGTTTGTGCGCCGAGACTATTGATTTCAGTCATGATTGTATACAACCTGTCGAACCCGCCCTCTTGGCAGCGCGGCGGTGCGTGTAATAATGCCGACCGTCCGTCGTTGCCAGTATAACGGCAGCGAGGGGGGCGACTTGAGACACAAGGGTTCTGGAGCGGTGTCGTCTGCTTCGCGGGCACGCCCGCTCCCACAGGGTTTTGCGCACCTATCGAGCACTGCGTAAAACCTTGTGGGAGCGGGCGTGCCCGCGAAGCAGACGACACCGCTCCAGAACCCTACAAAGATAAGGCGAAACCGTGACCCTTCACCTCCAAGCCGCGGGCCTGGCCTGCGAGCGCGACTGGCGCCTGCTGTTCGAGCATCTCGCTTTCGAGCTGCGGCCGGGCGACATGCTGCAGATCAGCGGCCCCAACGGCAGCGGCAAGACCAGCCTGCTGCGCCTGCTGGCCGGCTTGATGCAGCCGACGGCCGGGCAGATCCTGCTGGGCGGCAGGCCACTGGCCGAGCAGCGCCACGCCCTGGCCAGCATCCTGCTGTGGATCGGCCACGCCGCCGGCATCAAGGACCTGCTCACCGCCGAAGAGAACCTTACCTGGCTGTGCGCCCTGCACCAGCCGGCCAGCCGCGAGGCAATCTGGGCGGCACTGGCGGCCGTCGGCCTGCGTGGTTTCGAAGATGTGCCCTGCCACACCCTGTCTGCCGGCCAGCAGCGCCGCGTGGCCCTGGCCCGGCTGTACCTGGCCAGCCCGCCGCTGTGGATCCTCGACGAACCGTTCACCGCCCTCGACAAGCAGGGCGTGGCGCAGCTCGAAGCGCACCTGGCGGCCCACTGCGAGCAGGGTGGCACAGTGGTGCTGACCACCCACCACACGCTGGAACGCAAGCCCTCCGGATACCGTGAACTGAACCTGGGGCAATGGGCGGCATGAGCGTATTCATCCTGTTGTTGCGCCGCGAAGCGCGCCTGTTGTTCCGCCGCCCGGCCGAGCTGGCCAACCCGTTGGTGTTCTTCGCTATCGTGGTTGCCTTGTTCCCGCTGGCGGTCGGCCCGGAAAGCCAATTGTTGCAAACCTTGTCGCCGGGCCTGGTCTGGGTGGCGGCACTGTTGGCAGTGCTGCTGTCGCTGGACGGCCTGTTCCGCAGCGACTTCGAGGACGGCTCGCTGGAGCAGTGGGTGCTGTCGCCGCACCCGTTGCCGCTGCTGGTGCTGGCCAAGGTGCTGGCGCACTGGATCTTTTCCGGGCTGGCGCTGGTATTGTTGGCGCCGCTGCTGGCGCTGATGCTGGGGCTGCCGAGCCATTGCCTGCCGGTGCTGCTGGGCTCGCTGCTGCTGGGCACGCCGGTGCTGAGCCTGCTGGGCGCGGTGGGCGCGGCGCTGACAGTCGGTCTGAAGCGCGGCGGTTTGCTGCTGGCATTGCTGATTCTGCCGTTGTATATCCCTGTATTGATCCTGGGCAGTGGTGCGTTGCAAGCGGCGTTGCAGAATATGCCGGCAACCGGCCACCTGCTCTGGCTCGCCAGCCTGACGGCCCTGGCCGTGACCCTGGCACCCTTTGCGATAGCGGCCGGCCTGAAGATCAGCGTCGGCGAATAACGAGTCCCGGGCTTTCAAGCCCGGCCAACACCCTGGATGTACCCTGATGAAAATAAGCTGGACGTGGTTCCACAAGCTGGGCTCTCCCAAATGGTTCTATGCCATCAGCGGCCGCATGCTGCCGTGGCTTGCCGGCGCAGCCGTGCTCCTGCTGCTGGTGGGCATCACCTGGGGCCTGGCCTTCGCTCCCCAGGACTACCAGCAAGGCAACAGCTTCCGCATCATCTACATCCACGTGCCGGCGGCGATGCTGGCGCAGTCCTGCTATGTGCTGCTGGCAGTGGCCGGGGTGGTGGGGCTGGTGTGGAAGATGAAACTGGCCGACGTCGCCTTGCAATGCGCCGCACCGATCGGTGCCTGGATGACCGCCGTGGCGCTGGTCACCGGCGCCATCTGGGGCAAGCCGACCTGGGGTAGCTGGTGGGTCTGGGATGCTCGCCTTACGTCCATGCTCATCCTGCTGTTCCTGTACTTCGGCATCATTGCGCTGGGCCAGGCAATCAGTAATCGTGACAGTGCAGCCAAGGCCTGTGCGGTACTGGCGATTGTCGGTGTGGTGAACATCCCGATCATCAAGTACTCGGTGGAGTGGTGGAACACCCTGCACCAGGGGGCCACCTTCACCCTCACGGAAAAACCGGCGATGCCCGCGGAAATGTGGCTGCCGCTGCTGTGCACGGCGCTGGGCTTCTACTGCTTCTTTGGCGCGGTGCTGTTGCTGCGCATGCGCCTTGAAGTGCTCAAGCGCGAGGCGCGCGCCAGTTGGGTCAAGGACGAAGTATTGAACAGCCTGGGGCGGAGGGCCGCACAATGAGTTTTGCCACCTTCGGTGACTTTCTCGCCATGGGCCACCATGGCCTGTACGTGTGGACGGCCTATGGCATCTGCCTGGCGGTGCTGGCGCTGAACGTCGCCGCGCCCGTGCTGGCCCGCCGTCGCTACCTGCAAGATGAGGCGCGCCGTTTGCGCCGGGAGAACAACCAGTGAATCCGCAGCGCAAGAAACGCCTGTTGCTCATCGTCGGCCTGCTGGTCGGCGTCGGGGTTGCCGTCGGCTTTGCCTTGAGCGCATTGCAGCAGAACATCAACCTGTTCTACACCCCGACCCAGATCGCCAACGGCGAGGCGCCGCTGGACACCCGCATCCGCGCCGGCGGCATGGTCGAGAAAGGCTCGGTGCAGCGTTCGTCCGATTCGCTGGACGTGCGCTTCGTGGTCACCGACTTCAACAAGTCGGTACCGATTACCTACCGTGGCATCCTCCCCGACCTGTTCCGCGAAGGCCAGGGCATCGTCGCCCTTGGCAAGCTCAACGCCGACGGTGTGGTGGTGGCCGATGAAGTACTGGCCAAGCACGACGAGAAGTACATGCCGCCCGAGGTCACCAAGGCCCTGAAGGAAAGCGGCCAGGCCGCCACCGGCGGGGAGGCCAAACCATGAACGCGGCGCTGGTGATCCCCGAACTGGGCCAGCTGGCGATGATCCTGGCGATCTGCTTTGCCGCCGTGCAGGCCAGCGTGCCGCTGCTCGGTGCCTGGCGTGGCGACAGCCTGTGGATGAGCCTGGCGCGGCCGGCGGCATGGGGGCAGTTCGCCTTCCTGGCTTTTGCCTTCGCCTGCCTCACCCATGCCTTCATGACCGACAACTTCTCGGTCGCCTATGTGGCCAGCAACTCCAACAGCGCCTTGCCCTGGTACTACAAGTTCAGCGCCGTGTGGGGCGCCCACGAAGGTTCGCTGCTGCTGTGGGCGCTGATCCTCGGCGGCTGGACCTTCGCCGTGTCGGTGTTCTCGCGGCAGTTGCCGCAGGTGATGCTGGCCCGCGTGCTGGCGGTAATGGGCATGATCAGCGTGGGCTTCCTGAGCTTCCTGATCATCACCTCCAACCCGTTCCAGCGCTTGCTGCCGCAGGTGCCGACCGATGGCCGTGACCTCAACCCGCTGCTGCAGGACTTTGGCCTGATCGTCCACCCGCCGATGCTGTACATGGGCTACGTCGGTTTCTCGGTGGCCTTCGCCTTTGCCATCGCCGCCTTGCTCGGCGGCCGCCTGGACGCCGCCTGGGCGCGCTGGTCGCGGCCCTGGACCATCGTTGCCTGGGCCTTCCTCGGCGTCGGCATTACCTTGGGCTCGTGGTGGGCCTACTATGAACTGGGCTGGGGTGGCTGGTGGTTCTGGGACCCGGTGGAAAACGCCTCGTTCATGCCTTGGCTGGTGGGCACGGCGCTGATCCACTCGCTTGCGGTGACCGAGAAGCGCGGGGTGTTCAAGAGCTGGACCGTGCTGCTGGCAATTGCCGCGTTCTCGCTGAGCCTGCTGGGTACCTTCCTGGTGCGTTCCGGTGTGCTGACCTCGGTGCACGCGTTTGCCGCCGACCCGTCGCGGGGCATTTTCATCCTGATCTTCCTGCTGTTCGTGGTCGGTGGTTCGCTCACCCTGTTCGCCCTGCGCGCACCGGTGGTCAAGAGCCAGGTCGGCTTTGCCCTGTGGTCGCGCGAGACACTGCTGCTGGCCAATAACCTGGTGCTGGTAGTGGCGGCCTCGATGATTCTGCTCGGCACCCTGTACCCACTGGTGCTCGATGCGCTGACCGGGGCCAAGCTGTCGGTCGGCCCACCGTATTTCGATGCCTTGTTCCTGCCGCTGATGGCGCTGCTGATGGTGGTGCTGGGCGTGGGCGTGGTGGTGCGCTGGAAAGACACCCCCGGCAAATGGCTGGCCAGCATGATGACCCCGGTGCTGCTTGGCAGCGCCATCCTTGCGCCGGTGGCGGGCTTTATCGTCGACGACTTCGACTGGCCGACCCTGACCGCCTTCGCCCTGGCTGCCTGGGTGGTGCTGGGCGGGCTACGTGACATACTCGACAAGACCCGCCACAAAGGCCTGCTCAAGGGCCTGCCCGGCCTGGGCCGCAGCTACTGGGGCATGCAGCTGGCGCACCTGGGCCTGGCGGTGTGCGCGCTGGGCGTGGTGCTGTCGAGCAACAACAGTGCCGAACGCGACCTGCGCATGGCGCCGGGCGAGAGCGTGGAGCTGGGCGGCTACCACTTCCTGTTCCAGGGGGCGAGGCACTTCGAAGGGCCGAACTTCATTTCCGACAAGGGCACTGTGGTGGTCAGCCGCGATGGCCGTGAAGTGACCACCCTGCACCCGGAAAAACGCCTGTATACCGTGCAGCAGTCGATGATGACCGAAGCCGGTATCGATGCCGGCTTTACCCGTGACCTGTATGTCGCCCTCGGCGAACCGCTGGAGAACGGCGCCTGGGCGGTGCGCGTACATATCAAGCCTTACGTCCGCTGGATCTGGCTGGGTGGTCTGCTGACCGGCCTGGGCGGGTTGCTGGCGGCCCTCGACCGGCGCTATCGCGTCAAGGTCAAGACCCGGGTGCGTGATGCCCTGGGCGTGTCTGGAGCAGCTGCATGAAGCGTTGGATCATGGTAGTCCCCCTGGCGGTATTCCTGCTGGTGGCGGTGTTCCTCTACAAGGGGCTTTTCCTCAAGCCCGACGAGCTGCCCTCGGCAATGATCGGCAAGCCTTTCCCGGCGTTTTCCCTGGCCTCGACCCAGGGCGACCGTACCCTGACCGAGGCCGACTTGCAGGGCCGCCCGGCACTGGTCAACGTGTGGGCCACCTGGTGCCCGTCGTGCAAGGTCGAGCACCCGTACCTGAACCAGCTGGCCCAGCAAGGCGTGGTGATCCACGGCGTCAACTACAAGGACGACAATGCGGCAGCCCTGAAGTGGCTGGCAGAGTTCCACAACCCCTACCAGCTGGACATTCGTGACGAGCAGGGCAGCCTGGGCCTGGACCTGGGCGTTTATGGCGCGCCGGAAACCTTCCTGATCGATGCCAAGGGCATCATCCGCTACAAGCACGTGGGCGTGGTCGATGCCACGGTCTGGCGTGAGCAGCTGGCGCCGCTGTACCAGGGCCTGGTCGACGAGGCCAAGCCATGAAGCGGGGGTTGGCAGCTGCCATGCTGGGGCTCTTCATGGGGTTGAGCCTGGCTGGCGTGGCCAAGGCGGCCATCGACACCTACCAGTTCCGCGACGATGCCGAGCGTGAGCGCTACCAGCAACTGACCAAGGAACTGCGTTGCCCCAAGTGCCAGAACCAGGATATCGCCGACTCCAATGCGCCAATTGCCGCCGACCTGCGCCGGGAAATCTTCCGCATGCTCGGCGAGGGCAAGAGCAACCAGCAGATCGTCGACTTCATGGTTGACCGCTATGGCGACTTCGTGCGCTACAAGCCGGCGCTCAGCGGGCGCACCTGGCTGCTGTGGTTCGGCCCGGGGATTTTGCTGGCCGGTGGTTTCGTGGTGCTGGCGCTGATCGTGCGCCGGCGCCGCAGTGCGGCCGTGCAGGGCGCCAATGAGTTGTCCGCCGAAGAACGCGAGCGTCTCGCCAAACTGCTGGAAAAAGAACAGACCCATGATTGAATTCTGGCTTAGCGCGGGCCTGCTGCTGCTCGCTGCCCTCAGCTTCCTGCTGATCCCGATCCTGCGTGGCCGTAGCCGTCAGCTGGAAGAAGACCGCACCGCCCTGAACGTGGCCCTGTACCAGGAACGCGTCGCCGAACTGGCTGCCCAGCAGGCCGCTGGCGTGCTCGACGAGGCGCAGATGGCCAAGGGCCGTGACGAGGCCGCCCGTGAGCTGCTGGCCGATACCGAAGGTGCCGAGCCCCCGCGCCAGGGCCACCTGGGCAAGGCCCTGCCGTTGCTGGCGGCGCTGCTGGTACCGCTGCTGGCATTGGGGCTGTACCTGCATTTTGGCGCAGCCGACAAGGTGCAACTGACCCAGGAGTTTGCCGAGGCGCCCAAGTCGATGGAAGAAATGACTGCCCGCCTTGAACGGGTAGTGCAGGCCCAGCCGGATTCGGCCGAGGCCATGTATTTCCTGGGCCGCGCCTATATGGCCGAGCAACGCCCCGCCGATGCTGCGCGTACCTTCGAGCGCGCCGTAGCCCTGGCCGGTCGCCAGCCCGAATTGCTCGGGCAGTGGGCACAGGCGCTGTACTTCGCCGCTGACAAGCAGTGGAGCCCGCAGTTGCAGGCGCTGACTGACGAGGCGCTGAAAGCCGACTCCAACGAAGTGACCAGCCTCGGTCTGCGTGGTATCGCCGCCTTCGAGGGTGAGCGTTACCAGGAGGCCATCGATTACTGGAAGCGCCTGCTGGCGCAGTTGCCGGAAGGCGATGCGTCGCGTGCGGCGTTGCAGGGCGGCATCGACCGTGCTGCCGAGCGCCTGGGTGGATCGCCAGGGCAGGCTACGGCGCCGGTGGCGGCTCGCTTGAAGGTGCGCGTGGAACTGGCGGCGGCGCTGAAGGACAAGGTCAAGCCGGACGACACGGTGTTCATTTTCGCCCGCGCCAGCAATGGCCCGCCCATGCCGCTGGCGGCCAAACGGGTGACCGTGGCGCAGTTGCCGATCGAGGTGGAATTGTCCGATGCTGACGCCATGATGCCGCAGATGAAACTGTCGGACTTTGCCGAAGTCCAACTCGTTGCACGTGTATCACGCGCTGGCCAGCCAACCCATGGCGAGTGGATTGGCCAGGGCACACCACTGCCCAGCGCCACCCAGGCCATTCAGCACCTGACCATCGACAGCCCCGATCCGTAAGAGAGCAATACCATGCACAGCATCGTCCGCCTGACCCTGATCACCCTGGCCCTGGGTTTGTCTGCGTGTACGGTGCATGAGCCGTACGAGCAGCCCGAACCACCGATCGAACGCCTGCCGCCGCAGCCGGGGCCAGCGGTCAAGCCCTTGCCGGACCGGCAGCCGGCCCCGAGCAAGCCTGCGGCTACGCCCAAGCCGATGCCACGTACCTCGGCCAGCTTCGCGCCGCCACCGGGCGGGGCGAGCCATTGGGACCCGAAGCTGGGCGTGTATGTGCTGGAGAAGAAGCCCAATACCTTCTACCGCCAGCGGACCTACTACCGCTTCGACAACGGCTGGAGCTGGTCGCTGAGCCCGGATGGTCCGTGGCAGGAAACTGACAGTAGCGGTGTACCCGGTGGCCTGGGGCGTGCGTTCGCCCAATAACTGCAACGGTGCTTTTGCTTTTGCTTTTGCTTTGCTTCTAAGCGCGCGACAGTTCAGGCGCCGCCGATTGCGACTTCAGGAGGCCGAGCGAAGGGCTTGCGGAGGGAGGTGACGGGCATGGATGCCCGTCAAGCGCTGAGGCCCCATGGATGGGGCCTGCAGCGCGTACTCCCGGGAGCAAGCCCGTAGCGAGGGGACCCCGTAGCGCAGCGGAGGGGCCGGATGATAGGAGCCAGCGTTTTTTGGTTACTTTTTGTCGCGTTTGACAAAAAGTGACCCGCCGTAAGGGCGGAAAGGTGACTTGGCGCCACCCGCTTGAATGAATGTCTACTCGATGTGAATGCCCACATCCAAAAAGCCAAAAAGCCAAAAAGCCAAAAAGCTTAAGCGACGGTTTTGATACAGCGAACAGTCCATTTACGATGGCGACGCTTACTCACCTTTTCGCCCTTACGGCGAGTCACTTTTTGCCAAACGCGGCAAAAAGTAACCAAAAAACGCTGGCTCCCATCATCCGGCCCCTACGCTGCGCTCCGGGGTCCCCTCGCTACGGGCTTGCTCCCGGGAGTACGCGCTGCAGGCCCCATCCATGGGGCCTCAGCGCTTGACGGGCATCCATGCCCGTCACCTCCCTCCGCAATACCTCTGCTCGGCCTCCTGAAGTCGCGAAGATCAAGATCAAGATCAACGGCAAGATCAAGATCAAGATCAAGATCAAGATCAAGATCAAGAGCAAGAGCAAGAGCAAGAGCAAGAGCAAGAGCAAGAGCAAGAGCAAGAGCAAGAGCAAGAGCAAGAGCAAGAGCAAGAGCAAGAGCAAGAGCATGCGCGGAGCTAAGCAGAACAGTGCAGTTTCACCTCGTTATTTCGGTTGACTGTACTGGCCAGTGACTCCGCATAATGCCCCTTCAAGAAAAGGAGGTGGCATGCACAAGACTGTCCTGGTGCTGGTGGAAACCGTCGACGACTACCTGCCCCTGCTGGAGCAGGCCGGCTACCGCTTGATCCGTGCCCCCTCGCCGCAACTTCGGGCCGAGGCCATCCAGCGCCATGCCCATGAAATCGAGGCCGTGCTCACCCGCGGCCCGCTGGGCCTGACTGGCGGCGAAATCGACGCTCTGCCCAAACTGCAGATCATCTGCGTGATCGGTGCCGGCTACGAGCAGGTCGACCTGGCCGCCGCCGCTGCGCGCGGCATCACCGTCACCAACGGCGCCGGGGCCAATGCCGACGCGGTCGCCGACCACGCCCTTGCCCTGCTGCTGGCGCTGTTGCGCGACATTCCCCGCGCCGATGCCAGTACCCGCCGGGGCGAATGGAACCGGGTGATCAGCCCCTCGGTGAGTGGCAAGCGCCTGGGCATTCTCGGCCTTGGTGCGGTGGGGCTGGCGATCGCCAGGCGCGCCCATCTGGGCTTCGCCATGCCCGTCAGCTACCACAGCCGCACGCCGCGCCAGGATGTGCCCTACACCTGGTACGACAGCCCGCTGCACCTGGCCGATGCCGTTGACATCCTGGTGGTGGCCACCCCCGGCGGTGCCAACACTCGCCACCTGGTCGATACCCAAGTGCTCGAGGCACTAGGGGCCGAGGGCTACCTGGTGAATATCGCCCGTGCCAGCGTGGTCGACACCCAGGCCCTGGTGACCGCGCTGCAGCACGGCCGGCTGGCGGGTGCGGCACTGGATGTGTTCGATGACGAGCCGGCTGTGCCCGATGCCCTCAAGGCGCTCGGCAACACCGTCCTCACGCCCCATGTGGCCGGCCAGTCGCCGGAGGCGGCGCGCGACACGGTGGCCCTGGTGCTGCGCAACCTGCAGGCGTTCTTTGCCGGTGAAGCCGTGTTGACCCCGGTACGCCAATAACCCTTTTTCATACATTTGCCTGGCCGTGATCGGGCAACAAGGAGTGTGTGCATGCAACTCGATATCTTCCAGGTCGATGCGTTTTCCACCAAACCGTTCGGGGGCAACCCGGCGGCAGTGATCCCGCTGCAAAGCTGGCTGCCGGACGATGTGCTGCAGCGCATCGCCGAAGAGAACAACCTGTCGGAAACCGCCTACTTCGTGCGCAACGGCGAAACCTTCGACTTGCGCTGGTTCACCCCGACCGTGGAAGTCGACCTGTGCGGCCATGCCACCCTGGCCTCGGCCTATGTGCTGTTCGAACAACTGGGCGAGCAGGCGCAGGTGCTGCGCTTCAACACCCGCAGTGGCGAGCTGCGTGTCAGCCGCAATGCCGATGGGCTGCTGGCCATGGACTTCCCGGCCAAGCAGCCGGTCGCCGTGGACATCCCGCCGGGCCTGTTGCAGGCGCTGGGCCTTAGCCAGGCACAGGCGCTGTACCGCAGTGACGACTATTTGGTAGTGATCGATGACGCCCTGTTGCTCGACACCCTGAAGCCGGACTTCGTTGCGCTGTCGGCCTTCGACGTGCGCGGTATCGCCGTGACGGCGGCAGGCGGTGGCTTTGATTTCGTCACCCGCTGGTTCGGCCCGCGGGTTGGCGTGAACGAAGACCCGGTGACCGGCTCGGCGCACACCTCGCTGGCGCCGGTATGGGCCGAGCGCCTGGGTAAAAACGCGCTGCGCTGCGAGCAGGGTGGGGCGCGCAAAGGTCAGTTGCAGTGCGAAGTGCCGGGTAATGGCCGGGTGATCATCAGCGGGCGGGCGGCGTTGTACCTGCGCGGTACGGTGTACATCTGATTCCCGGGTAACTGTCTTGTGCTGCCTGTGCCGGCCTCATCGCCGGCACAGGCATCTATACTTGCTGGCCCATCCACCGCTCAAGGAGCCAGCCATGGCCCTGGAAAAACACGGCACCTGCCTGTGCGGCGCCACCCGGCTCAAGGTCACCGTCGACAACACCCATATCAGCGCCTGCCACTGCAGCATGTGCCGCAAATGGACCGGCGGCCCGTTGCTGGTGGTGCACTGCAGCCAGCCACCGGTGATCGAAGGGCGCGCCCCCAGCGTGTACGAGTCCTCCGAGTGGGCTCAGCGCGGCTTCTGCGGCCAATGCGGTACGCACCTGTACTACCGGCTCAAGGCCAATGACTTCCATGCCGTGCCGGTCGGCCTGCTCGACGGCGACCAGGAGTGGGATTTCGACCTGCAGATTTTCGTCGAAGAGAAACCCGCCTGGTACTGCTTTGCCAACCAGACCAAGGAACTGACCGGCCAGGAAGCCTTCGAGCAGCTCGGCTGATCAAGACCAGACTTGCCAAACCGTTGCGTACCTGAGAAAACGGCGGCTTTGTTTCCAGCGTTGGAGTATGCCCCGTGAGCCAAGAACTGCAGATCATCGACCTTGTGGAGGGGGATGGCAAAGCCGCCGTCAAAGGCGCCCTGATCACCACCCAATACACCGGCTGGCTGGCCGACGGCAGCGAGTTCGACTCGTCGTGGTCACGTGGCAAACCGTTCCAGTGCGTGATCGGCACTGGCCGGGTGATCAAGGGCTGGGACCAGGGCTTGATGGGCATGCGCGTGGGCGGCAAGCGCAAGCTGCTGGTACCTGCGCATCTGGGCTATGGCGAACGCAGCGTCGGGGCGATTCCGCCGAATTCGGATTTGACCTTCGAGATCGAATTGCTGGAAGTGCTGACGCGGGACGATTGACTGGCCTATTGCAACCCGATGTTCTTGCGCCCTACACAATTCAGCAACACCCATCCTCTAGCGTAAGCCAGGCCCAGGGAACGGCATCCACCTCCAGGGAGGAACCAAACGGGTTCAGGGCACTCTCACCCTCACTCGTTGCCAAGGACGGCATTCACTACAAGGATGCCCCGCCGTGCTGTTGGCGGGGTGATGTGGCGGGTCAACCCGATTTTTCTGCCACACGAGCCTGCCTTGATGAAGTTGCCAACATTCTTCCGCCGTCGTCGCCACTGGTTGCTGAGCCTGGTGCTGACAGCCCTCGCCGTACCGCTGGCGCTGGAGGCTGTCGAAAGCCGTGCGCAGCCGGTGGATGGCACCCAGACCCTGGTATTCCTGCGCCACGCCGAGAAACCGGGCGAAGGGTTGGGCCAGTTGAACTGCCAGGGCCTCAACCGTGCGCTGGACCTGGCTAGCGTGCTTCCCGAGCGTTTTGGCAAGGCCGATTACGTGTTCGCTGCCAACCCCTCGCGGCATGTGGAGGAAGGCAGCAAGGACGAGAGCTACAGCTATATCCGCCCGCTGATGACCATCAGCCCCAGTGCCATTCGCCTGGGCTTGCCGGTAAACATCGACTACGGCGCCAACGACACTGACGAACTGGCCGAAGAGCTGCTGCGCGACAAGTACCGTAACGCGACCGTGTACACCGCCTGGTCGCACGGCTATCTCCCCGACCTGATCAATGCCGTGGCTGGCAAGGCCCTGGGTGAAGAGCGGGTGATCACCGAGGACTGGAGCGGCGACGACTTCGATACCCTCTACGTGCTGACCCTGACCTGGCACGACGGCAAGGCCAGCCTGCTCAGCCGCAACGTGCGCCAGGGCCTGAATGATGGTGCACATAGCTGCCCGACCTGATCCGCTGGTACTGCTCTGCCAGGAAGCCTGAATAATGATGCCGGCCTCTTCGCGGGTAAACCCGCTCCCACAGGTACTGCACAAGCCCCGAGAGCAATGCGGTCCCTGTGGGAGCGGGTTTACCCGCGAAGAGGCCAGGTCAGGCGAAAGATGCCTAACGCCCGAACCGCATCGGCCAACCCACCACTTTCTTCGCCCGTGGCGTGGCATAGGTACGTACCTTGGAGGTACTCAAGCCCATGCGCACCAGCGATTCGGCAATGGTCACCGCTGCGCTCACACCATCCACCACCGGCACGCCGGTGCGCTGGCGGATCTGCTCGTCCAGCCCGGCCATGCCGCCGCAACCCAGGCAGATCACCTCGGCCTTGTCCTCACGCACGGCGCGTTCTGCCTGCTCGACAATCGCCTCCACGGCGCGCTGCGGGTCGGCTTCCAGCTCCAGCACCGCCAGCCCGCTGGCCCGTACCGATGCGCAGCGCTCATACAGGCCGGAGAGCTTCAGGCGGTCTTCGATCAGCGGCACGGTGCGGTCCAGGGTGGTTACCACCGAGTAGGCATGGCCCAGGTACATCGCCGTGCTGGCGGCAGCATCGGTAATGTCCACCACTGGCACATTCAGCAGTTCCTGCAGGCCTTCGCGGCCGTGTTCGCCATAACCCGCCTGGATCACGGCGTCATAGGGGCCCTCATAGGCCAGCACACGGTCCATCACCGCAATGGCGGCCAGGTAACTTTCGAAGTTGCCTTCCACCGACTCGGCACCGAACCACGGGGTGAGGCCGATGATCTCGGTACCGGGTGCGGCCACCGCACGGGCCTGTTCGGCAATGGCTTCGGTGATGGCTTCGGTGGTGTTGACGTTGGCGATCAGAATACGCATGGGCGGTCCTCCCTGACTAATGGCTGCTGTGGTCAACGGCGATGCACTCGCCGCTGACGTCGTGGTATTGGCGTTTGCGTGGTGCGATCAGCAGGTACAGGGCGGCGGCGATGCCGGCACCGATCAGCCAGGAGAATGGCGCCACGCTGTGGAAGTTGGGCACCAGGGCCAGGACGATGGCCAGCAGCGCGGCCGGCACGAAGGCGGCCACCGCGCGCAGGTTGATGCCCTTGGTGTAGTGGTAGGCGCCGGCCGGGTCTTCGCTGTACAGCTGCGGCACGTTGATGCAGCCTTTGCGCAGCAACCAGTAGTCGGACATGATCACCCCGTACAGCGGGCCGAGCAGGGCACCCAGGCCGGACAGGAAGTACACGATCACCAGCGGGCTGTTGTACAGGTTCCACGGCAGGATCAGCACCGCCAGGGTGGCGCTGATCAGCCCGGCGCGGCGGAAGTTCAGGTGGCGTGGTGCCAGGTTGCTGAGGACGAAGGCCGGGGCGACGAAGTTGGCCATGATGTTCACCGCCACGGTGACGATCAGGAAGGCCAGGCAGCCCAGGACCAGGAACGCTGTGCTGGGGATGGCGGCGACGATCTGGGTCGGGCTGTCGATGATCTGGCCGTTGATCCGGAACTGCGCGCCGCACAGCACCACGGTGATCATGGCGAACACCAGGATGTTCACCGGCAGGCCCCAGAAGTTGCCGACGCGGATGGTCTTGCGGCATGGCGAGGAGCGGGCGAAGTCACAGAAGTTCAGCACCAGGGTGCCGTAGATCGCCAGCCACAGTGCGCCGCCGGCAAAGATGTTGCGCCACATCTCGGAGCCGGTCAGCGGTTCGGCCACCGACCAGGCGATGCGGGCGTCGGCCTTGAAGTACATGAACACCGCCAGGGCGGCGACGGTCAGCAAAATCACCGGGCCGGCGAAGGCCTCGTAGCGGCGCACCATCTCCATGCCGTAGGCCAGGATCACCAGTTGCACCAGCCAGATCGACACGAAGCACACCCAGCCCAGGCTCGACAGGCCGAGGATGCTGTCATGGTCGTAGGCTGCCATTTGCGGCCATACGGCGGTGAGCAGCACGCGCAGCACCACCGAAGCCAGGTAAGTCTGGATGCCGAACCAGGCGATGGCGATGACCGCGCGGATCAGCGCCGGGATCTGCGCGCCGTGGATACCGAAGGCGATGCGGCTGATGACCGGGAACGGCACGCCGGTCTTCTGGCCCATGTAGCCGGAGAGGTTCATGAAGAAGTACACCAGCGCCGCGCCGATGGCCAGCGACAGCAGGATCTGCCAGCCACCCAGGCCGAGGGCGAACAAGCCCATGGCGAACGAGTAGTTGGCGATGTTGTGCACATCGTTGGTCCACAGCGCGAAGATGCTGTAGCGGCCCCAGCGACGGCCTTCGACGCGTGTCGGGGCGAGGTCGCGGTTGTGCAGGCGCGGGCTCAGGGCAAGTTCCGGCTGGTGGCCGGCAAGAGGGGAAGCGGGGTGGGTGCTGGCGACGGATAGTTCAGGGGCAAGGTCGAGGCTGGTACTCATTCCGGCGGGCTCCTGATGCACGTGACTGCGATGAGCGGGCATGCGCACGGGCTCGCCATCTCGTCGGTGCAGCGTTGGCATCTCAGGGTTTGGGGCGCGGCGGCCGATGTTGGGTCGGCGTCGCGGGTTCTTGTGTACTTATGTTTTGATTGGTTTGTATACAAAACACGAACACACAAAAGCGAGTTCCATGCCAAGGGAAAAGCAACTTTCAGCTGGTCATAATTTCTAATCTATATATTTCAAGTATAAGTTAATGAAATAAATGGAATATAAGTTGACCAAGTGAACAGATTTAAATTCCTGGCGGGCTTATTAGTTGATCGATTGGTCAAAATTAGTTGTGGGAAGTGTGTAACGTATTGGGGCGCTATTTTGAAAAGTGCACACAAGAATGGCACCTATGGTGACATTCTTGTGTACAAAAATTAGTCAGCTTTTCCCTGTGCCGGCCGCTTCGCGGGCGCGCCCGCACCCACAGGGACCGCACAGCATCCTGGACTGTGGAGATCCTGTGGGAGCGGGCGTGCCCGCGAAGAGGCCGGCACAGGTGAAACTCAGTCCATCGGCGGCAACCGCCGCTTCACCGGGGTCTTCTTGATGATGGCGGTATTGGTCTCGGCCACCGTATAGAGGCGGTCGAGCAGGGTGTCCAGTTGCTCCATCGAGCGTACATGCAGGCGGGCAATGAAGCAGTCTTCGCCAATAACCTTGTCGCACTCGGTGAATTCGGGAATGGCGATGATCTGCCGCTCCACCTCTTGCAACTGCCCCGGTAGCGGGCGGATGCGCACGATGGCCTGCAACTGGTAGCCAAAGGCGCGCGGGTCGATCTCTACGGTGTAACCGCGCAACACGCCGCGCTCCTCCAGGCGGCGCAGGCGTTCGCTGACGCTGGGCGCCGACAGCCCGCTGATTTGCGCCAGGGCCTTGAGCGAGCGGCGCGAGTCTTCCATCAGCGCGTTGATCAGCAGTTGGTCGATGGCATCGGTCATGGTCACCTCGATAAGGTTATTCGCGTGATTTACCTTGATAGTAAAGGCAAGCACCCAGATCTTCCTTCGTTATCCGCTGGAAGGCCGGCCGGCAACCTTTGCATACTGTGTCCATCGTCAACAGGAGGTGTGAGATGGACAGTTCATTGCGTCGTGGCTCGCTGGAAATGGTTGCCGCCATGCTGATTTCCGGGACCATCGGCTGGTTCGTGCTGGTGTCCGGCCAGCCGGTGCTCGAGGTGGTGTTCTGGCGCTGCGTGTTCGGTGCCGTGACCTTGCTGGCGATTTGCGCGGGGTTCGGCTTCCTGCGGCCAGGCGTGATCAGCCGCACCGCATTCCTGCTGGCGATTGCCAGCGGTGTGGCCATCGTCGGCAACTGGGTGCTGCTGTTCGCCTCCTACTCGCGGGCGTCGATTGCCATCGGCACGGCGGTGTACAACGTGCAGCCGTTCATGCTGGTGGGGCTGGCGGCAGTGTTCCTGGGCGAGAAGATCACCTTGGCCAAGGTTACCTGGCTGAGCGTGGCGTTCCTCGGCATGCTGGCGATCGTGAGTGCCCATGGTGCGGGGCAGGGTGGCGGTGAGGATTATTTGCTGGGCATTGCGCTGGCGCTGGGGGCGGCCTTCCTGTATGCCATTGCGGCATTGATCATCAAGCGCCTGAGTGGCACGCCGCCGCACCTGATCGCGCTGATCCAGGTGGCCACGGGTGTGCTGTTGCTGGCTCCGTGGGTGAAGCTGGGCGGGTTGCCGGGTGAAGTGCCGGCGCTGGCCAGCCTGGTGACCTTGGGCATGGTGCACACCGGCTTGATGTATGTGCTGCTGTACAGCGCCATCCAGCGCCTGCCCACGGCGTTGACCGGGGCGCTGTCGTTCATTTACCCGATTGCGGCGATTCTGGTGGACTGGGTGGCGTTCGGGCACCGGCTGGCGCCGCTGCAGTGGCTGGGGGTGGCGTTGATCCTGTTGGCGGCAGCGGGGATGCAGCAGGGGTGGTGGTTCCGGCCAGCGCGGGTTGTGGCCGAGGAATGAGGTGGTCTTGCCGGCCTTTTCGCGGGTAAACCCGCTCCCACAGGTGCTGCACATGCTTCGGGCCTGTGCTGTACCTGTGGGAGCGGGTTTACCCGCGAAAGGGCTCGCAAGGTAGAATGCCGCTTTTGCCTGCCTGCGACCCATGATGACTTCGCCGATCCAGACTCTGGAGCAACACCTGCTCGCCGCCCTCGACCCTGCCCCGCAGGAAACCCGCCGCCTGTTCCACGGCCGTGGTCGCTGCTGGGCGGGCCTGGAGCAGGTCACTGTCGACTGGTTGCAAGGGGTGCTGTCGGTCGCCCTGTTCCGCGAGCCGCCTGAAGGCCAGCTGGCCGAACTGGAGGCCATGCTGCGCACGCTCGCCGAGCGCCCGCAGTGGGCTGGCCAGGCCATCCTTGTCCAGCATCGCTACCTGCCCGACAGCCCGGGCCAGTGGCTGCTGGGCGAGCCGTGCCAGCAGCGCGAGGTGGTCGAGGACGGCCTGACCTACCTGCTGGACCTGGGCGTGCGGCAGAACAATGGCCTGTTCCTCGACATGCGCTATGGCCGGCGCTGGGTGCGCGAGCAGGCGGCAGGCAAGCGCGTGCTGAACCTGTTCGCCTACACCTGCGGTTTCTCGGTGGCGGCGATTGCCGGTGGCGCCGAGCAGGTGGTGAACCTGGACATGGCCAAGTCGGCGTTGTCCCGGGGCCGCGACAACCACCGCCTGAATGGCCACGATGCGTCGCGGGTGGCGTACCTGGGGCACGAGCTGTTCAAGTCGTGGGGCAAGGTGCGCAAGTACGGGCCTTACGACCTGATCATCATCGACCCGCCGACCTTCCAGCGCGGTAGTTTTGTGCTGACCCAGGATTACGCGAAGATCCTGCGGCGCTTGCCGGAGCTGTTGAGCGAGGGTGGGACGGTGCTGGCGTGCGTGAACGACCCGGGCATCGGGCCGGAGTTCCTGATCGAGGGAATGGCGGAGCAGGCGCCTTCGCTGGCATTCGTCGAGCGGCTGGAGAACCCGCCGGAATTTCCTGACGTGGACCCGGCGGGCGGCTTGAAGGCCCTGGTATTCCGCCAGGTTTGATGTTGCCCTTGCCGGCCTCTTCGCGGGCACGCCCGCTCCCACCGGTACCGTGCAAAACCTGAGGGCTGTGGGGTACCTGTGGGAGCGGCTTTAGCCGCGAAGAGGCCGGTAAGGCTTACATCAATTACTGATTGTTGGTGTAGATCTGGTCAAACACCCCACCATCATTGAAGTGGGTCTTCTGCACGGTGCGCCAGTCACCAAAGGTCTTCTCCACCGACAGGAAGTCCACTTTCGGGAAGCGGTCGGTGTACTTGGCCAGTACCGTCGCATCACGCGGGCGCAGGTAGTTCTGTGCGGCGATTTCCTGGGCGGCTGGCGACCACAGGTACTTCAGGTATTCCTCGGCCGCGGCCTGGGTGCCTTTCTTCGCCACCACCTTGTCGACCACGCTGACCGGCGGTTCGGCTTCGGCGGAAACGCTCGGGTAGACCACTTCGAACTGGTCGCGGCCAAACTCGCGGGCGATCATCTCGGCTTCGTTCTCGAAGGTCACCAGCACGTCGCCGATCTGGTTGGTCATGAACGTAGTGGTGGCGGCACGGCCACCAGTGTCCAGCACCGGCGCCTGCTTGAACAGCTTGCCGACGAAGTCCTTGGCCTTGTTTTCATCACCGCCTTGCTTGAGCACATAGCCCCAGGCCGACAGGTAGGTGTAGCGGCCGTTACCCGAGGTCTTGGGGTTGGGCACGATCACCTGTACGCCATCCTTGAGCAGATCGGGCCAGTCTTTCAGCGCCTTGGGGTTACCCTTGCGCACGATGAACACAGTGGCCGAGGTGAACGGCGCGCTGTTGTTCGGCAGGCGGCTTACCCAGTTGTCCGGCACCAGCTTGCCGTTGTCGGCCAGGGCGTTGATGTCGGTGGCCATGTTCATGGTGATGACATCGGCCGGCAGGCCATCGATCACCGCTCGCGCCTGTTTGCTCGAACCGCCGAAGGACATCTGCACGTTGACCTTCTCGTTGTGCTCGGCTTCCCAGTGTTTCTGGAAGGCCGGGTTGTAGTCCTTGTAGAAGTCGCGCATCACGTCGTAGGACACGTTCAGCAGGGTGGGGGCAGCCTGGGCGAAATTGCCCAGGGCAAGGCCTGCGGCGAGCAGCGAGGCGGTGAAGAGTTTTTTCACGTTGCTTCCTTGTTATCGAGAAGGTGTTGGCAGTTTGCCTGCGACTATAGCGGGTGGGTTTGTAGGGTTTAAAGAACAAAAAACACTTTGGTTATGCCACTGCCAGTGCCGGCTTCTTCGCGGGTGAACCCGCTCCCACAGGGACCGCACACCACCTGTGGGAGCGGGTTTACCCGTGAAAGGGCCGGTCCGGGCAACATCATTGCTTGGGAAACAGCACATTCCCACATCGGGAACAGAACGCCGCGCCATGCTCATGGTTCTTCTTGCTGCATGTCGGGCAATCATGCTGCAGCTGCTCCCCGCGCATGGCGTTGGCCAGCTCGGCGGTAAAGATCCCGGTTGGCACGGCAATGATCGAATAACCGGTAATCATCACCAGCGATGACAGCACCTGCCCCAGCGGTGTCTTCGGCACGATGTCGCCAAAGCCCACGGTGGTGAGGGTAACGATGGCCCAGTAGATGCCCTTGGGGATGCTGGTAAAGCCATGCTCAGGCCCCTCGATCACATACATCAAGGTGCCGAACACCGTCACCAGGGTCGATACCGTCACCAGGAACACGATGATCTTCTGCTTGCTGCCGCGCAGTGCCTCCATCAGGTAATGGGCCTGCTTGAGGTACGGGCTGAGCTTGAGCACACGGAAAATCCGCAGCATCCGTATCACGCGGATGATCAGCAGGTACTGGGCGTCGCTGTAGTACAGCGCGATGATCCCCGGCAGGATCGCCAGCAAATCCACCAGGCCATAAAAGCTGAAGGCATAGCGCAGCGGTTTGGGCGAGCAGTACAGGCGGGTGAGGTACTCGGCCAGGAAGATAGCGGTAAAGCCCCACTCGATGCCGGCCAGCAGGCCGGCATAGCCCTGATGCACTTCGTCGATGCTGTCGAGGATGACGGTGACCAGGCTGGCCAGGATGATCAGCAGGAGGATCTTGTCGAAGCGGCGGCCGGCTACGGTGTCGGTCTGGAAGACCATGATGTAGAGGCGTTCGCGCAGGGATTGCGGGGTGGGCATGTGAAGAAGATTCCGGTGGCGTGAAAGTCAAGCCTAGAAGGTCTTTGCCTAGGCTAGCAACGTAACGAAGATCGGAGCCAACCTGGTAGAAATGCCAGTTTCGTTTATCTGCCCTGCGATACAGCATAAGCGTATAGGTGGCGCCGCTTTTGGAGAAGGGAATGAATGATAGGACCGGCTCGGCCCAAAGGACAATCAAGTCATCAGCCTATTCAGTCTATGGCTACTTGGGTAAAGGCATACGTGGTCATCGACTGGGTTACAACGGGCAGTTACTGGATTGCGTAGTGCAGGGGTATCTGCTAGGGAACGGGAATCGAATATACAGCCCGGTTCTGATGCGTTTCTGCAGTCCGGATGTATTGAGCCCTTTCAAGGCCGGAGGGGTAAATGCTTATGCATATTGTGGAGGCGATCCGGTCAATTTCATTGATCCCAAAGGTAGCAACCGATTTGCCAAGAACTGGACGGCTTTCGAACCGGTTTTTAAAAAAATCAACAACACGAAGTTTCGAGTTCAGGGTTTTTCCTATAACCCGGCAGCCCCTGAAGGCAAACGCATCCAGCCGTTTAGGGCAAAGTCGGTGAATGGGATTACTTGGGATCGTCCGGATCCGGATGCAGAGCTCAGTGGACAATTCTATGTAGATAAGGATCGAAGCCTGTTCATCAGTGAGAATTTTGTTCTTGCTGACGATGTTGGTACGAAACCATTGGTACCCACCGAAGAATTAATCAATCAGGGATTCACTCTGCTGGACGTCAATCCCACTCACATAGCACTACGGAAAAATGGCCAAGTGAAACCTGGCTCCAACGTGATTTTCATTAACAGCTCAGGCATGACTGATTACTCGAAACAAGACCTGACCATGCCTGGGCTGGCAGCTGCCATCCGCAAGGGGCGCCCCGGGACACCACCTCTTAGCTAGCAGCCAGCATAATGTTCAGTTGGGGATGCCTTTGCTATTGCGTCGTTCGCCAAAC
This sequence comes from Pseudomonas sp. LS.1a, assembly GCF_022533585.1. Lineage (NCBI taxonomy): Bacteria > Pseudomonadati > Pseudomonadota > Gammaproteobacteria > Pseudomonadales > Pseudomonadaceae > Pseudomonas > Pseudomonas sp. LS.1a. The sequence goes on along the minus strand of NZ_CP092827.1, from coordinate 4,071,232 downwards.
GGTTTGAGGTGGCAGCCCAAGTGCATCAGCCAGCAGGCGGCGACGAAGGGCGCGGTCAGGCCGGGCACCGGTAGCAGCTTGAACAGCGGTTGCAGCAGCAGGGCCAGGGCGATGGCCAGCAGCGTCAGCCACGGCTTTTCACCTTGCCTGCTGAACGCCAGCGCCGCCAGTGCTGCGTTGAAGCCATACAGGCCCAGCCAGGCAGCTTGCGTCTGGTCGGCAAGCAGTGCCACGCCGCCGCCGATGGCCGAACCGATCACTGCCCACATTGCGGCATAGGGGTTGGCGATGAACATGCCGCCGATGATCAGCAAACCGGCCAGGGGCTGGTCGAGCAGGAAGATCTGGCCCACGCCACGCGCCAGGGCATACAGCGGGTCGGCTTCGACGAAGCCGCTGGGCGAGGGGCTGGCGATCAGCAGGGTGGCCCAGCCCAGCAGCACGAAGGGTGCGGTGTAGGCGACCAGCAGTTTGCCGCCGCGCTTGCGCCACTGGTGGGTGATGATGCTGGACAGGCCGCCGGCGGCGATGATCAGTGGCGGCAGGATGGCCGACCAGGGCAGCACGGCGCTGATCAGGATGCCGATCAGCACGCCGTTGTAGCAGTACAGCCCGGCCTGGCGGTCGGCACGGTCGTAGCTGCGTGCCTGGGCGGTGAGCAGGCCGGCCAGGGCGCCGAGCAGGGCGCCGCCGACCAGGTTGGGCGCGGTCAGCAGGATGGCCAGCAGGCAGCACAGGCCGCACAGGGGATTACGCAGCAGCAGCACCTGGCTGAAGCCGTTGAGTAACGCCGTGGCCCAGTCGGGGCACGGGTTGACGAAATTTTTGGTGTACATCGGGGCAGTCAGTGAGGTTGATGGGGCGCGGTGGGCCTCTTTGGGCCTCGGGTTTTCCGCAGTTGGGTGCAACACCACCTACCCTGTGGGAGCGGGCGTGCCCGCGAATGCGTCAGCTCAGGCAACATCGTTGTCCCTGCTGGCCTCTTCGCGGGCACGCCCGCTCCCACAGGCGAGATGCGGTGATTTAGATCAAGGTCTCGATCCGCAGCGTGTTAGTCGAACCTGGCTTGCCGAAAGGCACACCGGCGGTGATCAGCAGGGTGTCGCCGCGGCTGGCCATACCTTGTGCCTGGGCAATCTCCAGCGCGGTGGAAACCACCTCGTCCACCTGGCGCAGGCGGTCGTTGACCACCGAGTGCACGCCCCACGCCACGCTCAGGCGGCGCGCGGTGGCCAGGTTCGGCGTCAGGTTGAGGATCGGTGCCCGTGGCCGCTCGCGTGCCGCGCGCAGGGTCGAGGCGCCCGACTCGCTGTAGTTGACCAGCACCGCCACCGGCAGGATTCCGCTGATACGGCGGATGGCGCAGCTGATGGCGTCCGACACGGTGGCCTCGGCCTTTGGCCGGCCAACATCGAGCTGGGCCTGGTAGTCCGGGCCGTTCTCCACCTGGCGGATGATCTTGCTCATCATCTGCACGGCTTCCAGCGGGTAGTCACCCGAGGCGGTCTCGGCCGACAGCATCACCGCATCGGCACCTTCGGCCACGGCGTTGGCCACGTCGGTGACTTCGGCGCGGGTCGGCGCCGGCGAGAAGCGCATGGATTCGAGCATCTGCGTGGCCACCACCACCGGTTTGCCCAGCTGGCGGCAAGTGCCGATGATGCGTTTCTGGATCTGCGGCACGCTTTCAGCCGGCACTTCCACGCCCAGGTCGCCACGGGCCACCATGATCGCATCCGCAAGTTCCGCGATGGCTTGCAGTTGCTCCACCGCCGATGGCTTCTCGATCTTGGCCATCAGGTAGGCACGGTCACCGATCAGCTGGCGTGCTTCAACAATGTCTTCAGGGCGCTGCACGAACGACAGGGCCACCCAGTCCACGCCCAGCTCCAGGCCGAAGGCCAGGTCGCGGCGGTCCTTTTCGGTGAGCGGGGAGAGGTCGAGCACCGCTTGCGGTACGTTGACGCCCTTGCGGTCGGACAGCTCGCCACCGTTGAGTACTTCGGTGTCGATCGCGTCGCTGTGCTTGGCGGTGACGCGCAGGCGCAGCTTGCCGTCGTCCAGCAGCAGGTCCATGCCCGGCTCGAGGGCGGCGATGATCTCGGGGTGCGGCAGGTTGACCCGGCGGCTGTCGCCCGGGGTGTTGTCCAGGTCCAGGCGCAGGGCCTGGCCGCGTTGCAACTGCACTTTGCCGTCGGCAAAGCGGCCAACGCGCAGCTTCGGCCCCTGCAGGTCCATGAGGATGCCCAGCGGGTAGTTCAGCTGCTGCTCGACTTCGCGGATCCACTGGTAGCGCAGGGCATGGTCGGCGTGCTCGCCGTGGCTGAAGTTGAGGCGGAAGATGTTCACCCCGGCTTCGACCAGTTGGCGGATATCGTCGATGCCTTTGATCGCAGGGCCAAGGGTGGCGAGGATTTTGACTTTTTTATCAGGCGTCATGATTGGGCAGTCTCGAGGATCAGGATGGCGCGGAAGTCGTTGACGTTGGTGCGGGTCGGCTCGGTGACGATCAGCGCATCCAGCGCGGCGAAGTAGCCGTAGCCGTTGTTGTTGTCCAGCTCGTCGCTGGCCGACAGGCCCAGGGCTTCGGCGCGGGCGTAGCTGGCCGGGGTCATGAAGGCGCCGGCGTTTTCTTCCGAGCCATCGATGCCGTCGGTGTCACCGGCCAGGGCGTACACGCCCGGCAGGCCCTTGAGGCTTTCGGTGAGGCTGAGCAGGAACTCGGCGTTGCGCCCGCCACGGCCGTTGCCGCGCACGGTCACGGTGGTTTCGCCGCCAGACAGGATCACGCAGGGCGCTTTCAGCGGCTGGCCGTGCTGGACGATCTGCCGGGCGATACCGGCGTGCACTTTGGCCACTTCGCGCGATTCGCCTTCCAGGTCGCCGAGGATCAGTGGGCTGAACCCGGCCTGGCGGGCTTTGACTGCGGCGGCTTCAAGCGATTGCTGAGGTTTGGCGATCAGCTGGAAGTGGCTGCGGGCCAGTGCCGGGTCGTCGGCCTTGACGGTTTCCGAGGCTGGGTTGTTGAGCCAGTCGATAACGGCCTTGGGCGCTTCGATGTTGTAGCGCTTGAGGATGGCCAGGGCATCGGCCGAGGTGCTCGGGTCGGCCACGGTAGGGCCGGAGGCGATCACCGTGGCGAGGTCGCCCGGCACATCGGAAATGGCATAGGTGTACACCGTGGCCGGCCAGCAGGCCTTGGCCAGGCGGCCGCCCTTGATCGCCGAGAGGTGCTTGCGCACGCAATTCATCTCGCCGATGGTGGCGCCGGATTTCAGCAGCGCCTTGTTGATCTGCTGCTTGTCGGCCAGGGTCAGGCCTTCGGCGGGCAGGGCCAGCAGCGCCGAGCCACCGCCGGACAGCAGGAAGATGACGCGGTCGTCTTCACTGAGGTTGCTGACCAGTTCCAGCACGCGCTTGGCCACGGCCAGGCCGGCGGCGTCGGGGACCGGGTGGGCGGCTTCGACCACCTCGATCTTCTGGCAGTTGGCGCCATGGCCGTAACGGGTTACGACCAGGCCAGAGACTTCGCCCTGCCAGTTTTTCTCGACCACTTCGGCCATGGCGGCTGCGGCCTTGCCGGCGCCGATGACGATGACCCGGCCGCTGCGGTCGGCGGGCAGGTAGGGTTCGAGGACTTGACGGGGGTGGGCGGCGGCGATGGCTGTGTCGAACAGCTCGCGGAGAATTTTTTGCGGATCGACCGACATGGCAGGCTCCCAATTATTGTTGTTCTGCAGAATCAAAAACGCCCCTGGAACTGCCTCCGTGCAGGCCGAACCAGGGGCGGGTGTTGCTCGGTACCACCTTTGAACCTGTGGTCGCAGGTTCAAAGGTGTTGGCTTCTTCGCGGGTAAACCCGCTCCCACAGGGGCCTCACAGAGGCTGAAGACGGCGTAAAACCTGTGGGAGCGGGTTCACCCGCGAAGAGGCCGGTGAAGGCTAAAAATTACTTACTTGTCGTCGCGGATCGAGAAGTTGGCCATGTGCTCCAGGCCTTTGATCAGCGCCGAGTGGTCCCAGTTGCCGCCACCCAGGGCCTGGCAGGTGTTGAACACTTGCTGGGCATTGGAGGTGTTGGGCAGGTTGATGCCCAGTTCCTTGGCACCTTGCAGGGCCAGGTTCAGGTCCTTCTGGTGCAGGTTGATGCGGAAGCCTGGGTCGAAGGTGCCCTTGATCATGCGCTCGGCGTGCACTTCAAGGATTTTCGACGAGGCGAAGCCGCCCATCAGTGCTTCACGTACCTTGGCCGGGTCGGCGCCGTTCCTGGCGGCGAACAGCAGGGCTTCGGCAACGGCCTGGATGTTCAGGGCAACGATGATCTGGTTGGCCACCTTGGCGGTCTGGCCGTCGCCATTGCCACCGACGCGGGTGATGTTCTTGCCCATGGCTTCGAACAGCGGCAGGGTGCGCTCGAAGGCTTTCGGGCAGCCACCGACCATGATGCTCAGGGTCGCAGCCTTGGCGCCGACTTCGCCGCCGGACACCGGGGCGTCCAGGTAGGCAGCGCCGGTAGCCTTGATTTTCTCGGCAAAGGCTTTGGTAGCGGTAGGGGAGATCGAGCTCATGTCGATCACCACCTTGTTCGGACCCACGCCTTCGGCCACGCCGTTGTCACCGAACAGGACGCTCTCGACCTGTGGGGTGTCGGGGACCATGACGATGATGAACTCGGCTTCCTGGGCAACTTCTTTCGGGTTGGCCAGGGCCACGGCACCGGCGGCGATCAGGTCGGCCGGGGCAGCGTCGTGGTGAGTGGAAACGAAGATGCTGTGACCTGCTTTCTGCAGGTTCTGAGCCATGGGCTTGCCCATGATGCCGGTGCCGATGAAACCGATTTTAGCCATGAGAGATTACCTCGTTGTATTTGTTGAATCTCAATGGGGCAGGCTGCACGGGCCCCCTGTGGGAGCGGGTTCACCCGCGAAGCAGGCACCGCGGTGGATGGCACCGGCTTCGCCGGTGTTCGCGGGTGAACCCGCTCCCACAGTGTCCTGCGTCTCGCAGAGGGCTGTGCTTAGCCTTCAGATTGCATTGTGCGTCTTCAGCCAGCCCAGGCCCGCTTCGGTGGTGGTCAGCGGCTTGTACTCCGCGCCCACCCAGCCCTGGTAGCCGATGCGGTCCAGGTGCTCGAACAGGAAGCGGTAGTTGATTTCGCCGGTGCCTGGCTCGTTGCGGCCGGGGTTGTCGGCCAGCTGGATGTGATTGATCAGTTTCAGGTTGGCTTCCATGGTGCGAGCCAGGTCACCTTCCATGATCTGCATGTGGTAGATGTCGTACTGCAGGAACAGGTTGTCGCTGCCCACTTCGGCCTGGATTTCCAGGGCCTGTTTGGTGGTGTTCAGGTAGAAACCGGGGATGTCGCGGGTGTTGATCATTTCCATGACCAGGCGGATCCCGGCGGCTTTGAGCTTGTCGGCGGCGTAGCGCAGGTTTTCCACGAAGGTCTTGCGCACGGTGGCGCAGTCCGGGCCTTGTGGGCGAATGCCGGCCAGGGCGTTGACCTGGGTGTTGCCCAGTACCTTGGCGTATTCGATGGCCTTGTCGACCCCGGCGCGGAATTCTTCGACGCGGTCAGGGTGGCAGGTGATACCGCGCTCACCCTTCGACCAATCGCCCGCCGGCAGGTTGAACAGCACTTGGGTCAGGCCGTTGGCGTCCAGCTGCTGCTTGATTTCGGCTGCGCTGAAATCGTACGGGAAGAGGTATTCGACGCCGCTGAAACCCGCATCGGCGGCAGCCTTGAAGCGGGCCAGGAAGTCCTGTTCGGTGAACAGCATGGACAGGTTGGCAGCGAAGCGAGGCATGAGTTGTCTCCTTGCGATGAAGGCCCCCAGGACATGCCTGGGGGCGTCAGGCGATCAGTCCAGCAGCGAGATGGCGGTTGGCGCGTCGTTGCCGACCAGGGCCAGGTCTTCGAACTCGTTGACCGCGTTGATCTCGGTGCCCATGGAAATGTTGGTCACACGTTCGAGAATCACTTCGACCACCACCGGCACGCGGAACTCTTCGGCCATCTTCTGGGCCTTGAGCAGGGCAGGGGCGATCTCGGCCGGCTCGAACACGCGGATGGCCTTGCAGCCCAGGCCTTCGACCACGGCAACGTGGTCGACACCGTAGGTGGCGGCGTCGGTCGAGTTGATGTTCTCGAACGCCAGTTGTACACAGTAATCCATGTCGAAGCCACGTTGCGCCTGGCGGATCAGGCCCAGGTAGGCGTTGTTCACCAGTACGTGCACGTAAGGCAGGTTGAACTGCGCACCCACCGCCAGCTCCTCGATCATGAACTGGAAGTCGTAGTCACCCGACAGCGCGACCACCTTGCGCTTCGGATCGGCTTTCACCACGCCCAGAGCGGCAGGGATGGTCCAGCCCAGCGGGCCGGCTTGGCCGCAGTTGATCCAGTGGCGTGGCTTGTACACGTGCAGGAACTGCGCGCCGGCGATCTGCGACAGGCCGATGGTGCTGACGTAGCAGGTGTCCTTGCCGAATACCTGGTTCATCTCTTCGTACACGCGCTGCGGCTTGACCGGCACGTTGTCGAAGTGGGTCTTGCGCTGCAGGCTGGCCTTGCGCTGCTGGCAGTCTTCCAGCCAGGCCTTGCGGCACTTCAGCTTGCCGGCGGCTTTCCACTCGCGGGCCACTTCGAGGAACACGTCCAGTGCCTTGCCGGCGTCGGAAACGATACCCAGGTCCGGGGTGAACACACGGCCGATCTGGGTCGGTTCGATGTCCACGTGCACGAACTTGCGGCCTTCGGTGTAGACGTCGACCGAGCCGGTGTGGCGGTTGGCCCAGCGGTTGCCGATACCGAACACCAGGTCGGATTTCAGCAGGGTGGCGTTGCCGTAGCGGTGCGAAGTCTGCAGGCCGACCATGCCGACCATCTGTGCGTGGTCGTCCGGGATGGTGCCCCAGCCCATCAGGGTCGGGATTACCGGTACGCCGGTCAGTTCGGCGAACTCGACCAGCTTGTCGCTGGCGTCGGCGTTGATGATGCCGCCACCTGCAACCAGCAGTGGGCGCTCGGCGTCATTGAGCAGGGTCAGGGCTTTTTCGGCCTGTACGCGGGTGGCGGACGGCTTGTGCACTGGCAGCGGTTCGTAGGCGTCGATGTCGAACTCGATTTCGGCCATCTGCACGTCGAACGGCAGGTCGATCAGTACCGGGCCTGGGCGGCCGGTGCGCATTTCATGGAAGGCCTTCTGGAAGGCGTAAGGCACCTGGCCTGGCTCCAGAACGGTAGTGGCCCACTTGGTGACCGGCTTGACGATGTTGGTGATGTCGACGGCCTGGAAGTCTTCCTTGTGCAGGCGGGCACGTGGAGCCTGGCCGGTGATGCAGAGAATCGGGATGGAGTCGGCGGAGGCACTGTACAGGCCGGTGACCATGTCGGTGCCGGCTGGGCCGGAGGTGCCGATGCACACGCCGATGTTGCCCGGGTTGGCACGGGTGTAACCCTCAGCCATGTGCGAGGCGCCTTCGACGTGACGAGCGAGGACGTGATCGATGCCACCGACTTTCTTCAGGGCCGAGTACAACGGGTTGATGGCAGCCCCCGGGATGCCGAACGCGGTATCTACACCTTCACGGCGCATGACCAGAACGGCTGCATCGATTGCTCTCATTTTGCTCATGGTTTGTGCCTCATCGATTTTGTAATTGTATACAACTTGCTTTGTGCCAGAGTGTATTCACGGCTGGCCGCTCAGGTCAACGGGTTTTCGTCGGCGGATGTCGCTTTCGTTCGAGCGCCCATGAAAAAGGAGGTTTGCGTCATCGCATACGATCGTTTCAAAATATTGTATACAAAAATATCTTTCGTTGTGTTCTATTTGCTCTATCGGCTTTCAACTGCCCTCAGGGCTTCTCACAACAAGAAGAGGACCTTTTCATGAACACTTTGAACCTGAAAGTCGCGGTCAGCCTGGTGAATGCCGCGCTGGCGGCGGGCCGCAAGATCAACGCCGCGCCACTGACCGTGGCGGTGCTGGATGCCGGTGGCCACTTGCTGGCGCTGCAACGCGAGGATGGCGCCAGCCTGATCCGGCCGGAGGTAGCCACCGGCAAGGCCTGGGGGGCGATTGCCCTGGGCAAGGGCTCGCGCTTGCTGGCGCTGGACGCGCAGCAACGGCCGGCGTTTTTTGCCGCGCTGAACGGGCTGGGCGAGCGGCCGGTGGTGCCGGCACCGGGTGGCGTGCTGGTGCGTGATCAGGATGGCAAGGTGCTGGGTGCGGTGGGGATCAGCGGCGATACGTCGGATATCGACGAGCAGTGCGCGATCAGTGCGATCGAGGAGGTGGGGTTGAAGGCGGATGCGGGTGTAGCAGCCTGAGTCTCTATTGCCTGATCCGGCCTATTCGCGGGTGAACCCGCTCCCACAGGATCATCACAGGCTTGAAGCTCGTGGTGTCCCTGTGGGAGCGGGTTCACCCGCGAAGAAGCCAGCGCCGGGGCTCAGGCTACCTCGGGCTCACAGCCCTTGAGCACCATGCGGATGATGGTCTCGGCTGCCGCGTCATAATCGCTGTCGGCCAGCTTGGCCTTGCCGGTCACCGCGGAAATCTGCCAGTCGAAATCGGCATAGGTCTGGGTCGCTGCCCAGATGCTGAACATCAGGTGATGCGCGTCCACATGGGCGATCTGCCCGCGGTCGATCCAGCGCTGGATGCACTCGATGTTATGCCGCGCCTGCTCGTTCAGCTGCGCCACCTGGTTCGGCGACAGGTGCGGGGCGCCGTGCATGATCTCGCTGGCGAACACCTTGGACGCATGCGGCAGGTCGCGGGAAATGCGGATCTTCGAGCGAATGTACGCACTCAGCACTTCTTTCGGGTCGCCGTCGGCATTGAACGGGGTCGACGCCTGCATGATCGGTGCGATGATACTTTCCAGGACTTCGCGGTAGAGGTTGTCCTTGGATTTGAAGTAGTAATACACGTTCGGCTTGGGCAGGCCGGCCTTGGCCGCGATATCGCTGGTCTTGGTGGCGGCGAAGCCCTTGTCGGCGAATTCCTCGCTGGCCGCGCGCAGGATCAGTTCCTTGTTGCGCTCGCGAATGGTGCTCATGGTCAGGGATCTTCCTCGTGTCTGGCCACCTCTAAGAGGGATCGGGCATGGTAGCACCGGGCTTGACGGGCGCTCAAGGCAGCGGCTTTGGGCTAGAATCCTGGACACTTATTCTTCTGGATGCAGGCAAACATGGCAGGAAGCAGTCTACTGGTACTGATCGACGACATTGCCACGGTGCTCGATGACGTCTCGGTGATGACCAAGGTGGCGGCGAAAAAGACCGCAGGCGTGCTCGGCGATGACCTGGCGCTAAACGCCCAGCAGGTCACCGGGGTACGTGCCGAACGCGAGATCCCGGTGGTGTGGGCGGTAGCCAAGGGCTCGATGGTGAACAAGGCCATCCTGGTGCCGGCGGCGCTGCTGATCAGTGCGTTCATCCCCTGGGCGGTGACGCCGCTGTTGATGCTGGGCGGTGCCTACCTGTGCTTCGAGGGCTTCGAGAAGCTGGCGCACAAGTTCTTGCATAGCAAGGCCGAGGATGACGCCGAACATGCAGCGCTCAAGGAGGCAGTGGCCGATGCCAATGTCGACCTGGTGGCATTCGAGAAAACCAAGATCAAGGGTGCGGTGCGTACCGATTTCATCCTGTCGGCGGAAATCATCGCCATTACCTTGGGCATTGTCGCTGACTCACCGTTGAGCCAGCAGATCATCGTGCTGTCCGGGATCGCCATTGTCATGACCATCGGCGTTTACGGGCTGGTGGGTGGCATCGTCAAGCTCGATGACCTGGGGTTGTGGCTGACCCGGAAGGCGTCGCGCCTGGCCCAGGCGGTCGGTAACGGCATCCTGCGAACCGCGCCATACATGATGAAGAGCCTGTCGGTGATCGGTACGGCGGCCATGTTTCTGGTCGGTGGCGGGATTCTGGTACATGGCATCGAGCCGCTGCATCATGCCATCGAGGCGTTCAGCGAAGGGCGTGGCGGGGCATTGACCGTGGCGCTGCTCAACGGCGGTGTCGGGGTTGTGGCCGGTGCGGTGGTGCTGGCGGTGGTGGGTATTGCGGGGAAATTGTGGCGGGCGGTTCGGCCGGCCACTTGAGTGCCTGGCCGGGGCGTTGCCCCGGTTCGCGGGTAAACCCGCTCCCACAGGTGCAGCGCATGCCTTGAATCCGGCGCTGACCCTGTGGGAGCAACTGTCTTGCTCAATTTCTAAAAGCTGGCGCGCCCCCTGTGGGAGCGGGCTTGCCCGCGAACACGGGCGAAGCCCGTGCCATCCTCCGCGGTGTCGTCTCGCGGGTAACCCGCTCCCACAGGATCACGCTGTGATTTGCGCCATGTTTTCATGGCTGCGGTAAGTCATCCCGCCACGGCGTGCCCGTTCTGAGCATCGCATTGAGGCGCACGATGAAGATTCTCATGCAGGCTACAAGCGCAACCTTGGCAAGTTTCCCTCGCCCACGCAGCGCCTCATATCGGGCTTTGAGCGTTGGATTATGTTTCACCGCTACCAGGCACGCCATGTACAGCGCACGCCTGACCTCAAATCGGCCTCCTGAGATAAAGCGCTTGCCCACGGACTTTCCGCTGTCGTGATTGAAGGGGGCCACACCGACCAAAGAGGCTATTTCCCGGGACTCCACGTGCCCCAGTTCCGGCAAGAGCGCTACCAGCTTGGTCGCGGTTACCATCCCGATGCCTTTGACTTCGTCCAGTTTGGCTATCCGTTCATCGCTGAGCACTGTGGCCTGCCGCTTGATCGCTTGCTCCACCAACTTTATCTGCGATGCAAAGTGCTGAAGATTGGTTTTCAGGAAATTGGCGACCATTGCTGACTGGGCCTGCTTCAGGCGCCGCCGATCGTCATCTCGCTGTTGGACCAGGCGATCACGCTGCTGAAGGAGTTCTCGTAACAGGGCCCTTTCAGGGCTTGTTTTCAGGGTTGGCTTGTCAGGAATGACCTCAGCGAAATGGGCCAGCACTGCGGCGTCGATGGCATCGGTCTTGGCCTTGATGCCCAAGGAATCCGCGAACGATCTGGCTCGCTTGGGGTTCACGCGTATGACCTTGTAGCTGGCGTTCTGGAGAAAGCGCATGACATCAAGCTCGTAGCCGCCTGTAGCTTCCAGAAGGATGCGCTTGATGCTGAGCCCTCGAAGGCTCTTCACCAGTTCCTCAAAGCCCGCTGGATCATTGCGCACGCTGATCCTGATGCCCTGGGGCCGCACCAGTGCATCAAGGGAAAGACTGGAAACATCGATACCCAAGAAGGAAGCCATCGCCAAAACCTCCTAGACTCAACAGTGTGAGAGAGCTTTGGCTTGGCCCACGCTTGTGGTTCGAGATTAGGCCCTCATCCAACTGTTCGGGCTCTCGCCAAAGTGGAACGGTGAATGGCAGCTTGTGCTCCCACACGTGCTCAAGGCACCTCTGGCATTCAGCTTGCCATTCACCGCTCTCACTCCAGATTCTAATCCCCTCTCAAGACACAAGCTGGTTTGCCTGCGATGGGCAGCAGCGCGGCCCCAACGCTTCACATCAGAAGTGAACCTTGAGCAGGAAGCTCATGGTGTTCTGGTCGGTGGTGAAGGCATCGCTGTCCTTGATGCCGTACTTGTTCTTCCAGTAGTCGTACTCCACACCCACATACAGCTGCTTCTCGCCCAGGTGCAAGGCCTTGCCCAGGTCATACTTGATCTGCGGGTTGAAGTGCAGGTTGGCCTGGTAGGTACCGCGGCGGTTCTCGTCGTTGTCGACCACCCAGTCCATGAAACCGTCGATCAGCACGTCGGACGAACCGACCGGAATGGTGTACGACCACACCGGGGTGATCTGCCACACGTTGTCGCCGGCGCGGCTGCCGTCGGTGGTGCGGTTGTAGAAGTTCAGCTGGAAGTAGTCGAAGCCAGGGATGTCCAGGTCGAAGCCAGGGCCGATCAGGTACGACTCGGTATCACCTTCGCCGAACTCGTAGGTCATCGCCAGCAGCACGTCCTTGACCGGGCCGAATGCCAGCTTCTGGTCGAAGATCTTGCCGAACGACAGGCGCGGGCTGATTTCGCCATAGTAGGTGTTCGGGCCATTGCCCTCATCTTTCTGGCCCTGGTAGAAGATCTTGTCGACAAAGATGAAGTTATCGCCGTACTTCCAGCCATCGGCGTGCTCGAAGGTGACGGTTTGCTGGATCGACGGGTTGACCTTGAAGTTCTTGCCCCACAGGTAGGTCAGGCTGTTGTTCTGCCATTGCAGCAGGTCGCCGCCGAAGGTGGTGCCACAGGCCAGCAGGCCGCCGGCGAGGATCAGGCTGTTGATGGTACGCATTGCGAGTGTCGCTCCCTTGATTGGTCTATTGTCAGCGTTTGTTTTGGCGCTTTTTTGTCTTTCGAGTCAGCTTTTTTCGATAGGCCACAGCTGTTTGGCAAGGGTTGAGCCAACTTTCCTGGGCTGGCAAAACCTTCCTGCTCGACTTCGTTCTGAACGGATGAAAAGGGTCTTTCAGGCTGGCAACACGTTGGCCAACCGCCCGTATTCATTGACTGAGCGGTCAGTAAACGCAGGCAGAATCCCTCCTGCCCTGATCGAGGGGGCGCGCAGATTACTGGCTTGCGCGCCTTGCCTCAAGTGCTCCGTCCTGGAGCAGAGTGGAACAAACTTGTGCGTTTGGTCAGTTTTTTAGAAGTGCACCTTGATCAGGGCACTGGTGACGCTCTGGTTACTGTCGATGTTGCCTTGGCTGTCGATGCCGTACTTGTCCTTCCAGTAGCTGTATTCGATGCCCACATACAGCTGCTTGGCGCCAAGGTTCAGTGCTTTGCCCAGGTCGTACTTGACCTGTGGGTTGAACTGCAGGTTGGCGTGGTAGGTGCCACGGCGGGTCTGGTCGTTGTCGACCACCCAGTCCATGTAACCGTCGATCAGAATGTCGGATTTGCCCACCGGGATGGTGTACGAGAAGGCCGGGGTGATCTGCCAGACGTTGTCACCGGGGCGGCTACCTTCGGTGTTGCGCAGGTAGAAATTGAGAGTGAAGTAGTTGAAGCCGGGGATATCCAGGTCGAAGCCGGGGCCGATCAGGTAGGCCTCGTTATCGCCTTCGCCACGCTCGTAGGTCATGGCCAGCAGCACATCCTTGATCGGGCCGAACGCCAGCTTCTGGTCGAAGATCTTGCCGAACGACAGGCGCGGGCTGAACTCGCCATAGTAGCTGGTCACGCCTTTGCCAGGGTCGGGTTTGCCGTTGTAGAAGACCTTGTCGACGAACATGAAAGTGTCGCCGTACTTCCATTTGTTGGCGTGCTCGAAGGTTACCGTCTGCTGGATGCGTGGGTTGACCTTGAAGTCCTTGCCGTACAGGTAGGTCAGGCTTTCGCCATGCCACTGCAGCCATTCGCCAGCATGGGCGGGGAGGGTGGCCAGCAGGCTGCTGCCCAGCAAGAGGGACGAGGTGATGCGTTTCATGTTGTGGTTCCCGGACTTATTGTTTTTGTTGGATTTATTTGGCGCGCAGGCGCCCCGGACGGCCCATTCCGGCGGGCCGACGGTGAAGCATTTACGGCGAGGTCAAGGCGGGGGCGACAGCGCGCCGCCCCCTTTGCTCAATGCTGGTGACAGACTTCGTTGTGCACCGCGCGGTCGGCGCCACCGAGGATGTTGAACAGTACGTTCAACACCAGGGCACTGACCGTGGCCATGGCGATGCCACTGTGGGTGATGGGTTCCATCCACTGGGGCATCTGGGCGAAGAACTCCGGTCGCACCACGGGGATCAGCCCGAAGCCGACGCTCACCGCAACCAGCAGCTGGTTGCGACGGTCGCCGATGTCCGCCTCCTGGAGAATCTTGATCCCGGTGGCGGTGACCATGCCGAACATGGCGATGGACGCGCCGCCCAGTACCGCAGGCGGGATCGAGGCAATCAGGAAGGCCGCCTTGGGCAGCAGGCTGAGCAGGATCAGCAGCGCACCGGCCACGATGGTGACGTAGCGGCAGCGCACCCCGGTCATCTGCACCAGGCCGATGTTCTGGGCGAACGAGGAGTGGGTGAAGGTGTTGAAGAAGCCGGCGATGAACGACGCACCGGCATCGCACAGCAGGCCGCGACGCAGCATCCCGGGGGTCACTTCACGATCGGTCACCTTGCCCAGGGCCAGGAACATGCCGGTGGACTCGACGAAGATGATCACCACCACCAGGCACATGGACAGGATCGGCGCCAGGCTGAAGGTCGGCATGCCGAAGTGCAATGGGGTCACCACTTGCAGCCACGGTGCGTCGTTCAGGCCCGACAGGTCGACCATGCCGATGGAACCGGCCAGGATGTAGCCCAGGCCCATGCCCACCAGCACCGACACGTTGACCCAGAAGCCGCGCATGAAACGGTTGATCAGCAGGATTACCGCCAGCACCAGGCCGGCCACCAGCAGGTAGATCGGCGAGCCGAAGGTGTCTGCCTGGTGGCCGCCACCGGCCCAGTTGACTGCCACCGGGAACAGCGACAGGCCAATCGAGGTGATCACCGTGCCGGTGACCAGTGGCGGGAAGAAGCGTACGACCTTGGACATGAACGGCGCGATCAGCATGCCGAAGAACCCGGCGGCGATGGTCGCGCCGAAGATCCCCTGCAGGCCCACGCCGGGCATGCCGGCCATGGCCACCATGCTGCCGACGGCAGCGAAACTGGCACCCATCATCACCGGCATGCGGATGCCCACCGGGCCGATGCCGAATGACTGGATGATGGTAGCGACGCCGGCGACCAGCAGGTCGGCGTTGATCAGGAAAGCGACTTCTTCACGGGACAACCCGGCGGCCTGGCCGATGATCAACGGCACGGCGATCGCGCCGCCGTACATCAGCAGAACGTGTTGCAGGCCAACCAGGATCAGTTGGAACAGGGGCAAGGGCTCGCGCGGCGGCGCAACTGGGATGTACGCCTTGCGTGACTCGGACATGCAGCACCTCGAGTTTTGTTTTTATTCTCGGATCCAAGCGGCAGCGCCAGGCGGCAGGCTCCCGGTGAAGAGAGCCTGGGGTTCCCGCCTGACGCTGAACGCTCGATGCTTGCTTGTTGCGTGAATCTTCAAGTTCGAGGCCGGGATTGCCGGCCTCTTCGCGGGTGAACCCGCTCCCACAGGGAGCGGTGTTATCCCGACCATTGTGTTTCAGTTGACCGGGGCGCCTTTGGCGATCCAGTCGCCGACGAGCTTGCGCTCTTCGGTGGTCATCTGGGTGATGTTGCCCAGCGGCATGATCTGGCTGGCGACCGCTTGCGCCTGGATGCGCGCGGCCTGGGCCTGGATCTGTTGCGGGGTGTCGAACATCACGCCGGCAGGGGCGGCGCTGAACAGTGGGCTGGTCGGCTTCGACGAGTGGCACACGGTGCAGCGTTCCTGGATGACATTGTGGATCTTGTCGAAGCTCTCGCCGCCAGCCTGGGCCGTGGCCTGGGCAGGGGCTGCAGCCGGCGCGGCAGGCGCTGCGGCAGCCTTGGCGGCGTCCTCGGCGCGTTGCTCGGCAGCGGTCTTGCCACCTACTGCGGTCGCGGGCAGTGGCTGGTACTCGATCTTCGCCGCGGCTTGCTCAGGGCTCACGGCCATCGGTTTCGGACCGGTGACGTAGGCCAGGCAGATCATCGCCAGGGCGCCGACCGGCAGGGTCCAGGCGTACTTGTTGCTGTCGTGGCGGGTGTTGAAGTAGTGGCGGATCAGGACCGCGGCTACAGCGATACCGGCCAGGATCAGCCAGTTGTACTGGCTACCGTAGGTGCTCGGGAAGTGGTTGCTGATCATGATGAACAGCACCGGCAGGGTGAAGTAGTTGTTGTGGCGCGAGCGCAGCAGGCCCTTGGCCGGCAGTACCGGGTCGGGCGTCTGGTTGTTCTCGATAGCCGCCACCAGCTGGCGCTGGGCCGGCATGATGATGCGGAACACGTTACCGACCATGATGGTGCCGATGATCGCGCCGGTGTGCAGGTATGCACCACGGCCGCTGAACACCAGGCTGAAGCCCCAGCATGCGGCGATGATCAGCACGAACAGTACGGCACCGAGCAGCGCTGGCTTCTTGCCCAGGGGCGAGTCGCACAGGAAGTCATAGATGAACCAGCCGGCGATCAGCGAGCCGATACCGATGGCCACGCCTTCGGCACCGCTAAGGGTGCTGCCAGGGGCCAGCAGGTACAGGGCCGGGTTCCAGTAGAACACCACGCACAGCAGGGCGATACCGGACATCCAGGTGAAGTAGGCTTCCCATTTGAACCAGTGCAGGTTCTCGGGCATTTTCGGGGGGGCGAGCTTGTATTTCTCCAGGTGGTAGATACCACCGCCGTGAATTGCCCAGAGATCACCCGACAACCCATCGCGCGGGTTGCTTCGGTTCAGGTGGTTCTCCAGCCAGACGAAGTAGAACGATGCACCGATCCAGGCTACGCCGGTGATCATGTGAACCCAGCGAATGCTCAGGTTCAGCCATTCGTGAAGGTGTGCTTCCACAGTATGTACCTCTTGCCGGTCACCCGCTCGGGCAATGCCCTTGAATGACCGACCTTTTCTTATTGGTGGGGATTGAGGATCAGCATCTGTTCCTCGGTGAAGTAATGCTCGTCGCAGTTGTTGCCGGAACCACTGCGATCAACCACCAGGAAGTCATCCCGCTTTTCGATCGTCAGCACCGGGTGGTGCCAGACGCCGCGATGGTAATTAACGCCCTGCCTGCCGTTGCTGCGGAAGGCGCGGACCAAGCCTGATACAGGTGCATCGCCAACGGGCGCGACCACGATCAGAAAGGGGTTGCCGAGCAGCGGGATGAAAGCCTGGCTGCCCAGCGGATGGCGTTCCAGCATGCGCACGGTCAGCGGCATGTCCAGCGCGTCGGCGCGGAAGATGCTGATGATCGCCTTGTCTTCAGGCTCGGCGGTTTGGACCGTGGCGAGCTTGTGGAAGCGCATGGTCGAGCCGTTGTTGATCATGAAGTGGTCGCTGCCGTCGGTTTCGATCACGTCTCCGAAGGGGGCGAAGGCTTCTTTGGTCAGGGGCTCGATCATCAGGGTGCGCATGCGGATATCTCTTCTATTGTTCGTGTTCTGAATAAGGTTCGGCGGTCGCTTACAGCTGCAACAGGCGGAACAGGGCGATCAGGTTGATCTGCGCCAGGGCTTCCTTGAATTCGGCATCGGCATCGTTGTGGATGCGTTTTTCGAAGGAGGCGAGGATCTGGTGCCGGTTGCTGCCCTTGACCGCCATGATGAACGGGAACTGGAACTTGGCCTTGTAGGCATCGTTCAGTTCGGTGAAGCGGGCGAACTCTTCGGCGGTGCACTGGTGGATCCCGGCGCCAGCCTGTTCATTGGTGCTTGATTCGGTCAGCTCGCCCTGGATGGCGGCCTTGCCGGCCAGGTCCGGGTGAGCGTTGATCAGCGCCAGCTGGTCGGCGTGGTTGGCACTGAGCAGGATGTCGCTCATGCGCTGGTGCAGCGCCTCGATCTCGTCCAGCTCGCCCAGCTGGCCCAGGTCATAGGCCCTTTCGGCGACCCACGGCGAGTGCTCGTAGATGTCGGCGAAAGCCTTGACGAAGGCGTCACGGCCCAGGGTGGATGGCTTGAGGGTGTTGAAGGCGGTCATCAGGCATTCTCTTTCTTGTACGGGTGGGTGGCGTGCCAGTGGCGGGCGATGTCCACGCGACGGGCGAACCAGACCTGGTCATGGCTTTTTGCGTAATCGACGAAGCGCTTCAGTGCGGCCAGGCGCGCCGGGCGGCCGACCAGGCGGCAGTGCAGGCCGATGGACAGCATCTTCGGTGCCTCGGCACCTTCGGCGTACAGCACATCGAAGGCGTCCTTCAGGTACTGGAAGAACTGCTCGCCGCAGTTGAAACCCTGTACCTGGGTGAAGCGCATGTCGTTGGTGTCCAGGGTGTAAGGGATCACCAGGTGCGGCTTGCCGGTAGGGTTGTTCGGCTCCCAGTAGGGCAGGTCGTCGTCATAGGTGTCGCTGTCGTACAGGAAGCCGCCTTCCTCCATCACCAGGCGACGGGTGTTCGGGCCGGTGCGGCCGGTGTACCAGCCCAGCGGGCGCTCGCCGGTGATTTCGGTGAGGATGCGGATGGCTTCGAGCATGTGCTCGCGCTCCTGGGCCTCGTCCATGTACTGGTAGTCGATCCAGCGGTAGCCGTGGCTGCAGATTTCATGGCCGGCCTGGGCCATGGCGCGGATCACGTCGGGGTGGCGCTGGGCGGCCATGGCCACGGCGAAGATGGTCAGCGGCACGCCGCTGTCCTTGAACAGCTTCAGCAGGCGCCACACACCGGCGCGGCTGCCGTATTCGTACAGCGATTCCATGCTCATGTTGCGCACGCCCTGCAGTGGCTGGGCGGCGACCATTTCAGAGAGGAATGCTTCGGATTCCTTGTCTCCGTGCAGGATGTTGCGTTCGCCACCTTCCTCGTAGTTGAGGACGAAAGACAGCGCGATGCGAGCGTTGCCCGGCCATTGCGGGTGAGGAGGGTTGTTGCCGTAACCGATCAGGTCGCGAGGGTAGTCAGCGCTCACTGCAGTCTTCCTTCTTGTGCGTTTGTGCGGGGGTGGGCGGGCCGCGTCGGGATGTCGCACCACCGGATGGGCTGATTGTATACAACTTCTGAAATCTTTTGTAAGCCTGTTTTTCCGCATTTCTTCCCTTTTGTCGCCTTGCAGCGACCTGGAAAAACAGTGCAAGAAACCTGCCTGATTGGTCAGCAAATGACATCGGGGTCGGCCAGGTGCCTGCATTTGCGACCGATGGGTCGTTTATGGGCATGAAACCTGGGTCGTGACAGAAGGGATCAAAAAATTGTGTACAATTTTGCGATGGAATGTCTTAATGGGGCATTCCCGCACATCGCAGGCCCTTTGGCGTGATGATGGCCGTGTATTTTTTGCCCACAGATTGAACAAGAGGCGACAAGCAATGGGACGTTTGACCACACACGTACTGG
Organism: Pseudomonas sp. LS.1a; assembly: GCF_022533585.1. NCBI lineage: Bacteria > Pseudomonadati > Pseudomonadota > Gammaproteobacteria > Pseudomonadales > Pseudomonadaceae > Pseudomonas > Pseudomonas sp. LS.1a. Next base: position 4,052,249 of record NZ_CP092827.1, on the reverse strand, counting down.
ATGCCGCGCATGGCTGCCCGGGCAGCTCGATCAAGGTCGAGCTGTACCGTGTCGAAGGCCAGCAGCTGGAGCTGGTGAACACCGCCCTGACCAACAGCGATGGCCGCGTCGACGCGCCGCTGCTGCAGGGGGACGACTACCGCACGGGTGTTTATCAACTGCAGTTCAGTGCTGGCGACTACTATCGCGCCCGTGGCGTGCAACTGCCGGCCCAGGCGTTTCTGGATGTTGTCGTGCTGCGCTTTGGCATCGACGAGCAGCAGGAGCACTACCACGTGCCGCTGCTGATCTCGCCGTACAGCTATTCGACCTATCGTGGAAGCTAGTTGGTCGCTAGAAGAATCTTCGTAGGTCCTTTGGCCCGCTCTCACACTGGCGGGCTTTTTTTATTGTCGGATTGACGCGGTTTGTCGCGTGAAGTCTTGTGTCAGCATGCTTCCGGTCTTGTAGCTCACATGGTCCAGGACGCCTGCGCCGGCCGCGCCCGCAGCATTGAACAGGGCCCCGGTCAAGGTGCCGGGTTGACGGGTTTTGGCGAAGCCAATGAGCCAGCCTGCAGCGCTGTAACCGTAAAGGGTGGTATTGCTCTGGTCCGACCAGGTCCCGTCTATGTAGTACCGGGCCTGGCGCTCGGTCAGCGAGGCATCACCCCAGGTCGCCAGATTGAAGTTGACGCCGTTTACCGAGTCGTTGAACGGTCGTCTAGCCTGATTGGCGTTTTGCATGAGGGTGGTTCGTTCCAGGGGGAACTCGTGCTGCGGTACTGGCCCTCGCGTCAGTGCATGCTTGCCTGTCGTGTACACATCGCCGACAAACTCTGCGTTCATCTTGCCTGCTGCCGCAGCGCCGCCACCCACTGCAATCTTCAGCGCAGTTTTCACGAGTTGTCGCCATTTCCCGCTTGGGTCCCGCCAGTTGACCGGGTCGTTGCCACAGTAGGCATAGTGGTTTATCCCGCCTCGGTTGAAGGGGGCCTGGGTGTCAGGGCTGTGGAACCTCTGCAGCGTCGGGCTGTACATGCGATGGCCGTTACCCAGCGGGTAAAGACCGCTAATGACGTGTTGAATTTCGCCATTGAAACCCAGCAGGTTGTTGGCGGGCGTAGCGTGACCAAAAGGTGCATAGGCGCGGGCGGACTTTGTCGAATCTCGCATTGGGCCAGCCTCCACTCGTATTCGGTAGCATTTGTATCAAGCCCCTGCGCACCTTGCACCTGACAGAAATATCAGCCTGACGCGGTCAATGTGAGAGCGGCCTTGCGTCGCGAAAGGGCTGCGCAAGGCCGCTCCCACAGGGGGCCGCGCCGAGGAGGACAAAAGGGCGCCGAAGCGCCCTTGTCTGGTGCGGTGAGGGTCAGAGGAACACGAACTTGGCAATGAAGATCGCGCACAGCACCCACAGGCTGGCGGAGATTTCCTTGTACTTGCCGGTACCTGCCTTCAACGCCACATAGCTGATGAAGCCCAGGGCAATACCATCGGCGACCGAGAAGGTCAGCGGCATCATGATCACTGTGACGATCGCCGGAATGCTGTCGGTGGCTTCGTCCCAGTGGATGTGCGCCATGCTGCCCATCATCAGCATTGCCACGTAAATAAGCGCGCCGGCCGTCGCGTAGGCTGGAATCATCCCGGCCAGCGGGGCGAAGAACATCGCGGCGATGAACAGCAGGCCGACCACCACTGCAGTCAGGCCAGTACGACCGCCCGCCGCTACACCCGCAGCACTTTCCACATAGCTGGTCACCGGCGGCACGCCCACCACGGCACCGAACACGCTCGAAGCACTGTCCGCCTTCAACGCCCGCGACAGGTTTTCAATCCGCCCGTCCGGCGCCACCAGGTTGGCCCGCTGGGCCACGCCCATCAGGGTGCCAGCGGTGTCGAACATGTGCACGAACAGGAACGCCAGCACCACGCTGATCATGCTGACGTTGAACACGCCGGCCACGTCCATGGCCATCCAGGTCGGTGCCAGGCTCGGCGGCATCGACATCACACCGCCGAATTTCACCAGGCCCAGGCCCCAGCCGGCCAGGGTGACGCCGATGATGCTGATCAGGATGGCGCCGAATACCCGCTTGTAGCTGAGGATGGCGATCAGCAGGAAGCACACGGCCGCCAGCAGCGGCCCCGGCTCATGCAGCGAGCCCAGCTTGATCAGGGTGGCCGGGCTGTCGACGATGATGCCTGCCGTCTTCAGGCCGATCAGCCCGAGAAACAATCCGACGCCGGCCCCCATGGCATGGCGCAGGCTGACCGGGATGCTGTTGAGCAACCATTCGCGCACTTTCGACAAGGTCAGGAACATGAACAGCACGCCCGAGACGAATACCGCCCCCAGTGCCGTTTCCCAGTTGTAGCCCATGGTGCCGACCACGGTGTAGGTGAAGAAGGCGTTAAGCCCCATGCCCGGCGCCAGGCCCACCGGCCAGTTGGCGTACAGGCCCATCAACAGGCAGCCCAGCGCGGCGGCGATGCAGGTGGCGACAAAGGCGGCACCGTGGTCGATGCCAGCGTCGGCCATGATGTTGGGGTTGACAAAGATGATGTAGGCCATGGTGATGAAGGTGGTCACCCCGGCGATCATTTCGGTTCTGACGGTGCTGCCGTGTTGCTTGAGTTTGAAAATCCGCTCCAGCCAGCTCGTTTCGAGCGGTGGAGCGAGATCCAGCGTAGGGGCTTCGGATTTGCGGCTTTCCACAGCGGGTACTCCTCAAGTCTTTCTTGTTGTTCTGGAGCCGGGGGCCTGCGCAATGCACTTGGCGGCTCCGCGAGGGAAGGCAGACGTCTGACCTGTTTGTTGACTTGTGGGTCAAGAAGTTGCTCGGTGGATTATGCTTTTGTGTACAAAGAATGCAAATACTGTTTTATCTTTTGTGTGCGCAATGCGTCGTACAACGGCTATATAGGTAAAAGGCCACCTGCAGAAACGGCTCAGCCTGTGTACAATGGCGCCATACTTTCCTTCGTGCCTCGAGAGCCCATGAACGAACAGCTGCAACCTCTGAAGAAACCTGCGCGTACCGGCAAGGCTGGCCGCAGTGGTACCCAGGACGACATCGTCTACGCGCATATTTTCGAGGCGATCCTCGAGCAGCGTCTGGCACCGGGCACCAAGTTGAGCGAGGAAGCGCTGGGCGAGATCTTCGGTGTCAGCCGCACCATCATCCGCCGTGCCTTGTCGCGCCTGGCCCACGAAAGCGTGGTGCTGTTGCGGCCGAACCGCGGCGCGGTGGTCGCCAGCCCGACGGTGGAAGAGGCTCGCCAGGTGTTCTTCTCGCGGCGCATGGTCGAACGGGCCATTACCGAACTGGCCGTGCAGCACGCTACCGTCGAGCAGCTCAACGAGCTGCGGCAGATGGTGCGTGAGGAGCGCGACAGCTTTTCCCGTGGCGACCGCGGTGCGGGCATTCGCCTTTCCGGCGAATTCCACCTCAAGCTGGCCGAGGCCGCAGGTAATGCGCCGCTGGTCAGCTTCCAGCGCAGCCTGGTGTCGCAGACCTCGCTGATCATTGCCCAGTACGAAAGCGGCAACCGCTCGCATTGCTCGTATGACGAGCACATGCAGTTGATCGATGCCATCGAGGCGCGCGATGCCGAGCAGGCGGTGAGCCTGATGATGCACCACATGGACCACATCGACAGCAAGCTGAACCTGGACGAGGAGAGTGCCTCGGACGATCTGCATGCGGTGTTCTCGCATCTGCTGAAAAAGCCCAAGGTTTCTGCCAAGGGTTGATCGTTTGCTGAAGTGAAAGTAGTGCGCCGTTGTGGGAGCGGGTTCACCCGCGAACACCGGCGCAGCCGGTGCCATGCACCGTGTCGCCTTGTTCGCGGGTAAACCCGCTCCCACAAGCAGTACGGCCATCTCTCGCAGTTGACCAAACGTCTGCTAAATTCTTGTGAGCAAACCTTCATCAAGCAGTTGGGCTTGCGCGTCCGTTGCGTTCAACTTCTTGAGGAAAGGATTCATGAGCATGTCCCTCGGTAAACGCATGGGGGCCGAACTGGTCGGCACCTTCTGGCTGGTACTTGGTGGCTGTGGCAGTGCGGTACTCGCCGCCAGTTCCCCCGTCGGCATCGGTGTACTCGGTGTCGCCTTCGCCTTTGGCCTCACCGTGCTGACCATGGCCTTCGCCATTGGCCATATCTCCGGCTGTCACCTCAACCCCGCCGTGTCGTTCGGGCTGGTGGTGGGCGGGCGCTTCCCGGCCAAAGAGCTGCTGCCCTACGTGATCGCCCAGGTGATCGGCGCCATCCTGGCGGCGGGCGTGATCTACCTCATCGCCAGCGGCAAGGCAGGTTTCGAGCTGTCTTCGGGATTGGCCTCGAACGGCTACGCCGACCACTCGCCTGGCGGCTACACGCTCGGGGCAGGTTTTGTCAGTGAAGTGGTGATGACGGCGATGTTTCTGGTGGTGATCATGGGCGCCACCGACGCCCGGGCACCGGCGGGCTTTGCGCCGATCGCCATCGGCCTGGCCCTGACCCTGATCCACCTGATTTCGATCCCGGTGACCAACACCTCGGTCAACCCCGCGCGTAGCACGGGGCCGGCCTTGTTCGTCGGTGGCTGGGCCCTGCAACAGCTGTGGCTGTTCTGGGTGGCGCCGCTGATCGGTGCTGCAATTGGCGGCGCGCTGTACCGGGGCCTGGCAAAAGAACCTTAGCGCTGATGCACGCAACGCCCTGCGGCGTAGGTTTCGCGCACAGTGCGGTCGTCACCGAGGGTGGTGAGCACGAACAGGGTTTCTTCGATGCTGTTGGACTGCTGGATGCGGTAGTCCAGCAGTGGTGTGGCCTTGTAGTCCAGCACCACGAAGTCGGCATCGTTACCCGGGCGCAGGCTGCCGATGCGGTCGTCCAGGCGCAGCGCGCGGGCGCCGCCGAGGGTGGCCAGGTACAGTGACTTGTAAGGGTGCAGGCGCGCGCCCTGCAGTTGCATCACCTTGTACGCTTCGTTCAGGGTGTTGAGCAGCGAGAAACTGGTGCCGGCGCCAACGTCTGTGCCCAGGCCCACGTTGACCTTGAAGCGCTCGGCCTGGGGCAGGTTGAACAGGCCGCTGCCGAGGAACAGGTTGGAGGTGGGGCAGAAGGCCACGGCCGAGCCGGTTTCGGCCAGGCGCTGGCATTCGTCATCGCACAGGTGCACGCCATGGGCGAACACCGAGCGCTCGCCCAGCAGCTCGAAGTGGTCGTATACGTCGAGGTACCCCTTCTGCTCAGGGAACAGCGACTTGACCCAATCGATTTCCTTGAGGTTTTCCGACAGGTGCGTGTGCATGTACACGCCCGGGTGCTCCTTGAGCAGTTGGCCCGCCAGTGCCAGCTGTTCAGGCGTACTGGTCGGGGCGAAGCGCGGGGTGACTGCATAGTGCAGGCGGCCCTTGCCATGCCAGCGTTCGATCAGTGCCTTGCTTTCGGTATAGCCGGACTCGGCGGTGTCGGTCAGGTAGTCCGGAGCGTTGCGGTCCATCATTACCTTGCCGGCGATCAGGCGCAGGTCCAGGCGCTCGGCCTCTTCGAACAGGGCATTGACCGATTCCGGGTGCACGCTGCCGAACACCAGGGCGGTGGTGGTGCCATTGCGCAGCAGTTCCTTGAGGAAGATCTTCGCCACCTGGTCGGCGTGATCCTTGTCGGCGAACTGCTTTTCGCAAGGGAAGGTGTAGGTGTTCAGCCAGTCCAGCAGCTGTTCGCCGTAGGAGCCGATCATGCCGGTCTGCGGGAAATGGATGTGAGTGTCGATGAAGCCCGGGGTGATCAGCGCGTCCTGGTAGTGTTCGACCGGGATATCGGCGTCCAGGGTCGGCAGCAGTTCGGCAGCGTGGCCAACGGCGCGAATGCGGCCATCGTCGACCACCAGCAGGCCGTCCTCGAAATATTCATGGGAAGCCTCCAGGCCCACCTCGGCCGGGTCGGCGATGCTGTGCAGGATGGCGGCACGGTAGGCTTTGCGGGTAACGGTCATAACACACTCGTCAAATGGCTTGGCTGCGCCGGGAGGGCGGCAGCAACTGGGCAATGGGGCCGGCATTGGCGGCAGCGTCGTGCTGGCCGAAGCAGGCGTTGTAGGTGGCGATGATTTCACCGGCGATGGATACGGCGATCTCGATGGGCAGCTTGCCCTTGACCTCGGCCAGGCCCATCGGGCAGCGCATGCGCGCCATCACCGCATCGTCGTAGCCGCGCTCGCGCAGGCGGTGCTCGAACTTGACCCGTTTGGTCTTCGAGCCGATCAGGCCGAACCAGGTGAAGTCGTTGCGCTTGAGAATGGCGGCAGTCAGTTCCAGGTCGAGCTGGTGGTTGTGGGTCATGACGATGCAATAGCAGCCTGGCGGTAGCTCGGCCACTTCGTCGACCGGCTCCTCGCTGACCACCTTGGTCACCCCGTCGGGGATCAGGGCAGGGAACTCCTGCTCGCGCGAATCGATCCAGCGCACCCGGCAGGGCAGCGCGGCGAGCAAGGGTACCAGAGCGCGGCCGACATGGCCCGCGCCGAACACGGCGATCTGCGCCTGCACCGCGGCCATGGGTTCGAACAGCAGCACAGTGACGCCGCCGCAGCACTGGCCAAGGCTGGCACCGAGGCTGAAGCGTTCCAGGTGCGGGGTGGTGCGGTGCTCTTCGAGCATCTGCCGGGCGATGTGCAGGGCCTTGTATTCCAGGTGGCCGCCGCCGATGGTGTCGAACAGGCCGCTGGCGCTGACGACCATTTTCGAGCCGGCATTGCGCGGGGTCGAGCCGCGTTCCTCGATGATGGTAACGAGCACGCAGGCTTCGCCACGGGACTGGTGGTCGGCGAGGGCGTTGATCCATTGGTGCATGATGCAACCTCTCTATAGTTGCGTCGCGATCCCTGTGGGAGCGGGTTCACCCGCGAATGCGACGGTGAATCCACCATCGCATTCGCGGGTAAACCCGCTCCCACAGGGCCCTGCATTGTCAGTGAGACACGGTTTCCAGTTCCGGCTCGGCAGGTTGCGCGGCAGCCACCGCCTTGCGCATCTGCTCGCACCCCCACAACACCCGCTCCGGCGTCGCCGGTGCATCCACCTGTGGCTGCACGCGGTAATCGGCGATGCTGGCCACGGCGTCCTTGATCGCGCACCAGGCGGCGATGCCGAGCATGAACGGCGGCTCGCCCACGGCCTTGGAGTGGAACACGGTGTCTTCGGGGTTCTTGCGGTTCTCCACCAGCTTTACCCGCAAATCCAGCGGCATGTCGGCCACTGCCGGGATCTTGTAGCTGGCCGGGCCGTTGGTCATCAGCTTGCCCTTGGCATTCCACACCAGCTCTTCGGTGGTCAGCCAGCCCATGCCCTGGATGAAGCCGCCTTCCACCTGGCCGATGTCGATGGCCGGGTTCAGCGAATCACCCACATCGTGCAGGATGTCGGCGCGCAGCATCTTGTACTCGCCGGTCAGGGTGTCGACCAGCACTTCCACGCAGGCAGCGCCGAAGGCGAAGTAATAGAACGGCCGACCGCGCGCCTGGCTGCGGTCGTAGTAGATCTTCGGCGTGCGGTAGAAACCGGTGCTGGACAGTGACACCTGGGCGAAGTAGGCCTGTTGCACCAGCTGCTCGAAGCTGACGATCTGGTCGCGCACGCGCACATGACCGTTGCGGAACTCGACGTCTTCCTCGGTCACCTGATAGTGCCGCGCAGCGAACTCGGTCAGGCGCTTCTTGAGGATTTCGGCCGCGTTCTGCGCCGCCTTGCCGTTCAGGTCGGCACCGCTGGAGGCTGCGGTCGGCGAGGTGTTGGGCACCTTGTCGGTATTGGTGGCGGTGATCTGGATGCGGCTGAAATCGACCTGGAAGATCTGCGCCACCACCTGCGCCACCTTGGTGTTCAGGCCCTGGCCCATTTCGGTGCCACCGTGGTTCAGGTGAATGCTGCCGTCGGTGTAGATATGGATCAGCGCACCGGCCTGGTTGAGGAAGGTGGCGGTGAACGAAATGCCGAACTTGACCGGCGTCAGCGCCAGGCCCTTCTTCAGGATCGGGCTGTTGGCGTTGAAGCGGCGGATCGACTCGCGGCGCTCGGCATAGTCGCTGCTGGCCTCCAGCTCGGCGGTCATCTCTTCGAGCATGTTGTGCTCGACGGTCTGGTAGTAGTGGGTGACGTTGCGCTCGGTCTTGCCGTAATAGTTGGCCTTGCGCACCGCCAGTGGGTCGCGGCCCAGGTGGCGGGCGATGTGGTCCATCACCTGCTCGATGGCGACCATCCCCTGTGGCCCGCCGAAGCCGCGGTAGGCGGTGTTGGAGGCGGTGTTGGTCTTGCAGCGGTGGCCGTGCACGGTGGCATCGCCCAGGTAGTAGGCGTTGTCGGAGTGGAACATGGCGCGGTCAACGATCGAACCGGACAGGTCGGGCGAGTAGCCGCAGTTGCCGGCCAGGTCGAAGTTGATGCCGTGCAGGCGCCCGTCATCGTCGAAGCCCACGTCGTACTCGACGTAGAACGGGTGGCGCTTGCCGGTCATGGTCATGTCTTCGACCCGTGGCAGGCGCATCTTGGTTGGCTGGCCGGTCAGGCGCGCCACCACGGCGCACAGGCACGCCGGGCTGGCGGCCTGGGTTTCCTTGCCGCCAAAACCACCACCCATGCGGCGCATGTCCAGCACCACCTTGTTCATTGGCACGTCGAGTACTTCAGCGACCAGTTTCTGCACTTCGGTGGGGTTCTGCGTGGAGCAGTAGACGATCATGCCGCCGTCTTCGGTGGGCATCACCGAGGAAATCTGCGTCTCCAGGTAGAAGTGCTCCTGGCCACCGATGTGCAGGGTACCCTGGATGCGGTGTGGGGCACTGGCCAGGGCAGCAGCGGAATCGCCACGCTGGTGGGTGTGGCTGTCGAGCACGAAGTGCTTCTTGCGGAACGCCTCTACCACATCCAGCACCGGCTCCAGGTCTTCATACTCGACGATGGCGGCCATGGCCGCACGGCGTGCGGTGTCGAGGTCGCGGGCGGCCACGGCGAGCACCGGCTGGCCGAAGAACTCGACCTTGTCGATGGCCAGCAGCGGGTCGCCGGCCACCACCGGGCCGATGTCCTTGAGGCCGGGAATGTCTTCGTGGGTGATGGCGATGCGCACGCCCTCGAAGGCATAGCACGGCGTGGTGTCGATGCGCAGGATGCGTGCATGGGCGCGGTCGGCGGTGCGCGCATAGACGTGCAGCTGGTTGGGGAATTCCAGGCGATCGTCGATGTACACCGCCTCGCCGGACACATGCTTGTCGGCGCTGTCGTGCTTGACGCTGCGGCCGACCCCGGTGGTCAGGTCCTGGCTGAACAGTTCGGCCATCTCGGCCTGGCTCTTGGCTACGTGATGGTTAGACATAAGCGGTCACCCGGGTCTCGATGTACGGCGTTTGCTGTTCGATAAAGTACTTGCGCAGCAGGTTCTGCGCGGTCAGCAGGCGGTATTCCTTGCTGGCGCGGAAGTCGCTGAGCGGGGTGAAGTCTTCGGCCAGGGCCTGGCAGGCGCGCTCGATGGCCGCCTGGTTCCATGGCTTGCCGCGCAGCGCCGCTTCGCAGGCACGGGCCCGTTTGGGGATTGCCGCCATGCCGCCGAAGGCAATGCGCACGCCGCTGACCACGCCGTCTTCGATGCTGAGGTTGAAGGCACCGCACACGGCGGAAATGTCATCGTCCAGTCGCTTGGACACCTTATAGGCGCGGAACGCCCAGTCGCTGGTGGCGCGCGGCACGATGATCTTCTCGATGAACTCGCTGTCCTGGCGGGCAGTGATGCGGTAGTCGATGAAGTAGTCTTCCAGTGGCATCACTCGCTGACGCTCGCCCTGGCGCAGGACGATCTGCGCGTCCAGGGCAATCAGCAGGGGTGGTGAGTCGCCAATCGGCGAGGCGTTGCCGATATTGCCGCCCAGGGTGCCCTGGTTGCGGATCTGCAGCGAGGCGAAACGGTGCAGCAGGGCACCGAAGTCGGGGTATTCCTCGTTCAGCGCGCCGTAGCAGTCGGTGAGCGGGGTGGCGGCGCCGATTTCCAGGTGGCTGGCGGTTTTCTCGATGCGCTTGAGTTCGGCCACATGGCCGACGTAGATCATCACCGGCAAGGTCTTGTGGAACTGGGTGACTTCCAGGGCCAGGTCGGTGCCGCCGGCCAGCAGCCGCGCTTCGGGGTGCGAGCTGTACAGGTCGGCCAGGTCGGCCACGGTCAGTGGCACCAGGCAGCGCTTGTCGCCGCTGTTGAGCTCGCCGGTCTGGGTTGGCGCAATGGCCTTGAGGCGGCTGATGGTCTGCGCCTGCTGGGCGTCGAACTGGTCGCGGCAGGGCTGGCGGCAGCTCTGCTCGGCGGCATCGAGGATCGGCCGGTAGCCGGTGCAGCGGCACAGGTTGCCGGCCAGGGCTTCCTGGGCCTGGTGCAGGTCGGGGCCGTTGCTGTTCTTCTGCAGGGCGAACAGCGACATGACGAAGCCGGGGGTACAGAAGCCGCACTGCGAGCCATGGCAATCGGCCATGGCCTGTTGCACGCTGTGCAGCTGGCCCTGGTGCTTGAGGCCCTCGACGCTGATCAGTTGCTTGCCGTGCAGCGACGAAACGAAGGTCAGGCACGAGTTGAGGCTGCGGTAGCGCAGGCTGTCGTTGCCCTGGTCGTCCTGGGTCAGCTCGCCGACCACCACGGTGCAGGCGCCGCAGTCACCACTGGCGCAGCCCTCCTTGGTGCCAGGTTTGCCCAGGTGCTCGCGCAGGTACTGCAGCACCGTCATGTTCGGGTCCAGGGCATGCTCACTACGCAATTCCTGGTTGACGAGAAACTGGATCACGGGGATGGCCTCGCAATGGTTTTATTGTTGTTGGGCGGACTCTAAGCAAGACCTGTCCTGCTGGTCAATAATTTTCTGACTCAAAGGTCAGGAAATTGCTCGTGCCGCTGCCCAACGGCTCACATTGCCATATGCCAAGCATAGATCGCGCCGGGCACGTGGCTGCCTTGCAGGTCAAATAAACCGCCAGGCCCCTCTGCGCGATTACCGGCCAAGTACGCTACAATCCGCCACTTGTGCCCAGTTCAATGATTTTGAAGGAAAACCATGACGTTCAAGGCCCCGGACAGCCTCTCCGAGCAGATTGCCGATTACCTGGCCGAACGCATCATCCGTGGCGAGCTGGCGCCAGGCGAGCGTATCCAGGAGCAGAAGGTCACCCAGGCACTCAACGTCAGCCGCGGCTCGGTGCGCGAAGCGCTGCTGATCCTCGAACGCCGCCACCTGGTGGCAATCCTGCCGCGCCGTGGTGCCCACGTGACCGTGCTCGACGAGCGCAGTGTGCGCAGCCTGTGCGCACTGATGGGTGAGTTCTACATCCTGCTGGGTAACGCGGTTGCGCAAAAATGGCGCACCGATGCCGACCTGCGCCCGTTCCTGGAGATCCAGCAGCGCCTGCAGCGGGCCCATGACCAGCTGGACATCAAGGCCTTCGTCGCCGACAGCTTCGCGGTCATGCGGGCGGCCTATCCGTTCGCCGACAACCCGTTCCTGCAGGAAACCGTGGAAAACCTGCAGCCGGCCATGAGCCGTGCCTACTACCTGTCGCTGGACCAGCGCCAGGCCAACATGATCGACTACCTGGACCTGTTCGCCCGCCTGCTCGACGCAGTGGTCGCCCGTGACCTGCCGCGCATTCGCGAGGTGCTCACCGCCTATGGCCAGCGCAGCTGCGAACTGGTGCTGGCGGCGTTGGCCCGAGGCTGACCGATGCGCCTGAAGTGCATTCGCCTGGCCGGGTTCAAGTCGTTCGTCGACCCGACCACAGTCAACTTCCCCAGCAACATGGCGGCCGTGGTCGGCCCCAACGGCTGTGGCAAGTCCAACATCATCGATGCCGTGCGCTGGGTGATGGGCGAGAGTTCGGCGAAGAACCTGCGCGGCGAGTCGATGACCGATGTCATCTTCAACGGCTCCAGTGGCCGCAAGCCGGTCAGCCAGGCCAGCATCGAGCTGGTGTTCGACAACAGCGAAACCACCCTGGTCGGCGAATATGCCGCCTACGCCGAGATCTCGATCCGCCGCAAGGTCGCCCGCGACGGGCAGAACAGCTACTACCTCAACGGTACCAAGTGCCGCCGGCGCGATATCACCGACATTTTCCTCGGTACCGGCCTGGGGCCGCGCAGCTACTCGATCATCGAGCAGGGCATGATCTCCAAGCTGATCGAGGCCAAGCCCGAGGAGCTGCGCAACTTCATCGAGGAAGCCGCCGGCATTTCCAAGTACAAGGAACGCCGCCGTGAAACCGAGAACCGCATCCGCCGCACCCAGGAAAACCTGGCGCGCCTGACCGACCTGCGCGAAGAGCTGGAGCGCCAGCTGGAGCGCCTGCACCGCCAGGCCCAGGCGGCCGAGAAGTACCGCGAATACAAGGCCCAGGAACGCCAGCTGAAGGCACGCCTGTCGGCCTTGCGCTGGCGCGACCTGGACGAGCGGGTGCGCCAGCGCGAGGCAGTGATCGGCGACCAGGATGTGTCCCATGAGGCGCTGGTGGCCGAGCAGCGCAATGCCGATGCCAGCATCGAGCGCCTGCGCGATGGCCATCACGAATTGTCCGAGCGCTTCAACCAGGTGCAGGGCCGCTTCTACTCGGTGGCCGGTGATATCGCCCGGGTCGAGCAGAGCATCCAGCACGGCCAGCAGCGCCTGCGCCAGTTGCAGGATGACTTCAAGGAGGCCGAGCGCACGCGCCTGGAGACCGAATCGCACCTGGGCCATGACCGTACCCTGCTGGCTACCTTGGGCGAAGAGCTGGCCATGCTCGAACCCGAGCAGGAAATGACCCTGGCCGCTGCCGAAGAAGCTGCCGCCGCCCTTGAAGAGGCCGAGCTGGGCATGCACGGCTGGCAGGAGCAGTGGGACAGCTTCAACAGCCGTTCCGCCGAGCCGCGCCGCCAGGCCGAAGTGCAGCAGGCGCGCCTGCAGCAGCTGGAAGCCAGCCTGGAGCGCCAGGCCGAGCGCCAGCGCAAGCTGGCAGAAGAGCGTGAGCTGCTGGGCAGCGACCCGCAGGATGCGGCCATGCTCGAACTGGCCGAGCAGCTGGCCAGCAGCGAAATGTTGCTGGAAGAGTTGCAGCTGTCCGAAGAGCAGGTGGTCGAGCGCCTGGAAGGCGCGCGTGAGCAATTGCAACAGGCCACCCAGGCCCAACAGCAGGCACAGGGCGACTTGCAACGCCTGGGCGGCCGCCTGGCCTCGCTCGAAGCCTTGCAGCAGGCTGCCCTGGAGCCGGGTGCAGGTGCTGCGGACTGGCTGCAGGGCCAGGGCCTGGAGCAGCAGCCGCGGCTGGCTGAAGGGTTGCGGGTAGAGCCGGGCTGGGAGCTTGCGGTAGAAACCGTGCTCGGTGCCGATCTGCAGGCTGTGCTGGTGGACGACTTCAATAACCTCGATTTTGCCGGCCTGGAGCAGGGCGAGTTGCGCTTGCTGGTGGCGAGCGGTACTGGCTCGTCGCTGCCCGGCAGCCTGCTGGAAAAGGTTGAAGGCCGTGTCGACCTGGCGCCCTGGCTGGGCCTGGTCAAGCCCGTGGAAGGCCTGGCCCAGGCGCTGGCACAGCGCGCGTCGCTCGGCGAAGGCCAGAGCCTGGTCAGCCGCGATGGCTACTGGGTTGGCCGACATTTCCTGCGGGTGCGCCGTGGCGGCGAAGCCGAAGGCGGCGTGCTGGCACGCGGCCAGGAGATCGAGCGCCTGGGCCAGGAGCAACTGGAGCAGGAAGCGGCGCTGGAGCAGTTGGAGCAGCAACTGCAGGCCCTGCGCGGGCAGCAGCTGGAGCTGGAAGAACAGCGTGAACAGCTGCGCCGTCGCACCCAGGAAGAAAACCGCCTGCACGGCGAGCTGAAGGCCAGCCTGTCGGCCAGCCGTGCGCGTGCCGAGCAGGTCGAGTTGCGCCGTCGGCGCCTGCAGGAAGAGCTGGCCGAACTGGAAGAGCAGCGTGCCTTGGAGCATGAGCAACTGGGCGAAGCCCGCTTGCTGCTGCAGGAGGCCCTGGAGCTGATGGCCCAGGACACCGAGCAGCGCGAGCAGTTGATGGCCCGCCGCGACACCCTGCGCGAAAGCCTCGATCGCGTGCGCCAGGAGGCCCGCCAGCACAAGGATCACGCCCACCAGCTGGCTGTGCGCCTGGGCTCGCTGCGTGCCCAGCACGACTCCACCCGGCAGGCCCTGGAGCGCCTTGAGCAGCAGGCCGCGCGCCTGACCGAGCGCCAGGAGCAACTGAGCCTGAACCTGGAGGAGGGCGAGGCCCCCCAGGAAGAACTGCGCCTGAAGCTGGAAGAGCTGCTGGAGCGGCGCATGAGCGTCGACGAGGAAATGCGCCAGGCCCGCCTGCACATGGATGAGGCCGACCGCGAACTGCGTGACGCCGAGAAGCGCCGCACCCAGGCCGAGCAGCAGGCTCAACTGCTGCGCGGCCAGCTGGAGCAGCTGCGCCTGGAGTGCCAAGGCCTGGATGTACGGCGCAAGACCTTGCAGGAGCAGTTGCTGGCCGATGGCTACGACCTGCAAGGCGTGCTTGCCACCCTTGAGGCCGAGGCCAGCGAGCAAGGCACCGAACAGGAGCTTGAGCAGCTCGAGGCGCGTATCCAGCGCCTGGGGGCGATCAACCTGGCGGCCATCGAAGAGTACGAACAGCAGTCCGAGCGCAAGCGTTACCTGGACGCCCAGGACGCCGACCTGGTCGAAGCGCTGGAGACCCTGGAAAACGTCATTCGCAAGATCGACAAGGAAACCCGCAACCGCTTCAAGGATACCTTTGATCAGATAAATGCCGGATTACAGGCACTTTTCCCAAAAGTTTTCGGTGGTGGCAGCGCTTATCTGGAACTGACGGGCGAAGATCTACTCGATACAGGGGTGACGATCATGGCGCGACCACCGGGCAAGAAGAACAGCACCATCCATCTGCTGTCCGGCGGCGAGAAGGCACTGACCGCATTGGCGCTGGTGTTTGCCATCTTCAAGTTGAACCCCGCACCGTTCTGCATGCTCGACGAGGTCGACGCGCCGCTGGACGATGCCAACGTCGGGCGTTATGCCCGCCTGGTCAAGGAAATGAGTGAAAGCGTGCAGTTCATCTACATCACCCATAACAAGATTGCCATGGAGATGGCGGATCAATTGATGGGGGTGACCATGCATGAACCGGGCTGTTCACGGCTGGTTGCCGTCGACGTGGAGGAGGCTATGGCCATGGTCGACGCCTGATGCTGGACGACAAGGGCACATTCTGTAGTGAAATGCCCCCGCCATGTGCGACAGACGGTGTAAAGTTGTCTTTGGTCGTGCTAGCTTAATGTCACTCGTTTTTTGCGTGGGTAAAAACGCCTGTCAGAACATAGAGTTGGCGCCACGTGTTAAAGGGCTTTGAACCCTTTGTTTTCAAGCATATTTTTATAGAGGCACGGGATTACATGGAAATCGGTCTGCGCGAGTGGCTGATCGTCATCGGCATCATTGTCATTGCCGGGATTCTTTTCGACGGCTGGCGCCGCATGCGCGGCGGAAAAGGCAAGTTGAAATTCCGTCTGGATCGCAGTTATTCCAACCTGCCGGACGAAGAGGGCAATGCCGAAGTGCTTGGCCCGTCGCGAGTGCTGGATACCCACAAGGAGCCTGAGCTGGACGAAAGCGACCTGCCGTCGCTCAGCGCTTCTGCGCGTGACCGCGAGCGCGAGCCCAAGCCGGCCAAGGCCAACAAGCGCGGCAAGCGCGCCACCGCTGCTGCGGATGCGCAGCAGGGTGACCTGAACCTGAGCGCCGAGCCACGCGAACCCGACCTGTTTGCCGAAAGCGATGACGACTTTGCCGCGGAAAATACCCGCAGCAATGGTGCGGCGCCTGCCAGCAGCAGCGTCAAGGAGCTGCCGCCGGCCGAGGAAGTGCTGGTGATCAGCGTGATCTCCCGCGACGAGGGCGGCTTCAAGGGCCCGGCGCTGCTGCAGAACATTCTGGAAAGCGGCCTGCGCTTCGGCGAAATGGACATCTTCCACCGTCACGAGAGCATGGCCGGTCACGGCGAAGTGCTGTTCTCCATGGCCAACGCCGTCAAGCCTGGCGTGTTCGACCTGGACGACATCGACCACTTCAGCACCCGTGCGGTGAGCTTCTTCCTCGGCCTGCCGGGCCCGCGTCATCCGAAGCAGGCCTTCGACGTGATGGTGGCTGCGGCGCGCAAGCTGGCCCATGAACTGAACGGTGAGCTCAAGGACGACCAGCGCAGCGTGCTGACCGCCCAGACCATCGAGCACTACCGCCAGCGCATCGTCGAGTTCGAGCGCCGTGCGCTGACCCAGAAGCGCTGACAGATCCAGACGAAAGAGCAGCCTGAGGGCGTGCTGGTCGGTTCGGGTGTTGTTATCGCCTGTTCCGGCCCCTTCGCGGGTAAACCCGCTCCTACAGGGACACCACAGCCCTTGAGGTTTGTGGTGTCCCTGTAGGAGCGGGTTTACCCGCGAAGAGGCCGGCACAGGCAATAAATACCTCAAACCCCCGGCACCACCCCCAGGCTGCTCTTTTGCTTTGCAAGAGAAGACAAATCCCATGACCGCCGAAACCCGCATCCACGAACTGCGTTCCCAGCTCGACCAGCACAACTACCGCTACTACGTGCTCGACGAGCCCAGCGTGCCCGATGCCGAATACGACCGCCTGTTCAACGAGCTCAAGGCGCTTGAAGCCGAATACCCGCACCTGGTAACCCCTGACTCGCCCACCCAGCGTGTCGGCGGTGCAGCCTTGGCCGCGTTCAGCCAGGTGCGCCACGAAGTGCCGATGCTCAGCCTGGGCAACGCCTTCGAAGAAGCCGACCTGCGTGAGTTCGGCCGTCGCGTGGTAGACGGCCTCGACCAGCCCGGTGCGGTCGACTACAGCTGCGAGCCCAAGCTCGACGGCCTGGCCGTAAGCTTGCTGTACCGCGACGGCCAGCTGGTACAGGGCGCCACCCGTGGCGACGGCACCACCGGCGAAGACATCAGTGCCAACGTGCGCACCGTGCGCAACATCCCGCTCAAGCTGCAAGGCGAGGGGTGGCCGGCGGTGCTGGAGGTGCGCGGTGAGGTGTACATGAGCAAGGCCGGTTTCGACCGGCTCAACGCCGCCCAGGCCGAAGCCGGCGGCAAGACCTTCGCCAACCCGCGCAACGCCGCCGCCGGCAGCCTGCGTCAGCTGGATTCGAAAATTACCGCCAGCCGCCCGCTGGAGTTCTGCTGCTATGGCGTCGGCCAGGTGTCCGCGAGCATCGCCGACAGCCACATCGGCATCCTCGAACAGCTAAAGGCCTGGGGCCTGCCGATCAGCCGCGAGCTCAAGCATGCCGCCGGCATCGAAGAATGCCTGGCCTACTACCGCGACATCGGCGAGCGGCGTAACAGCCTGCCCTACGAAATCGACGGTGTTGTGTTCAAGGTCAACAGCCTGGCCGCCCAGCGCGAACTGGGCTTCCGCGCCCGTGAGCCGCGCTGGGCGATTGCCCACAAGTTCCCGGCCATGGAAGAGCTGACCGAGGTGCTGGATGTCGAGTTCCAGGTCGGCCGCACCGGCGCGGTAACGCCCGTGGCACGCCTGAAGCCAGTCAAGGTCGCCGGTGTGACCGTGTCCAACGCCACCCTGCACAACATGGACGAAATCGCCCGCCTGGGCCTGCGCATTGGTGACACGGTGATCATCCGCCGCGCCGGTGACGTGATCCCGCAGGTGATGCAGGTGGTGCTGGAGCGCCGCCCGGAGGATGCCCGCCCGGTGCAGGTGCCGAGCGAGTGCCCGGTGTGCGGCTCGCAGGTCGAGCGTACCCAGCTGGTCAAGCGTAGCAAGGGCAAGGAAACCACCAGCGAGGGCGCGGTGTACCGCTGTGTCGGTCGCCTGGCCTGTGGCGCCCAGCTCAAGCAGGCGATCATCCACTACGTGTCGCGCCGCGCCATGGATATCGACGGCCTGGGCGAGAAGAGCGTCGAGCAGTTGGTGGACGAAGGCCTGATTGGCTCGCCGGCCGACCTGTACAAGCTGGAGTTCGACCAGATCGTCGGCCTGGAAGGCTTTGCCGAAGTGTCCAGCAAGAAGCTGCTGGATGCCATCGAAGCCAGCAAGCGCCCGGTTCTGGCGCGCTTCATCTACGCCCTGGGCATCCCGGACGTAGGCGAGGAGACCGCCAAGGTACTGGCCCGCTCGCTGGGTAGCCTGGCGCGAGTGCAGCAGGCGCTGCCGCAGGTGCTCACCTACCTGCCGGACATCGGCCTGGAGGTGGCCTACGAGATCCACAACTTCTTCCAGGACGAGCACAACCGCAAGGTCATCAAGCAGCTGCTCGACAGCGGCATGCAACTGCAGGACGAAGGCGAGCTGGCTGCCGAATTCGCCGCCAGCACCACCCTGGCCGGGATGATCGCCAAGCTCGACATCGCCTCGGTTGGCCCGACCGGTGCCGAAAAGTTGGTGGCCAAGCTCGACAGCCTGGACAAGATCATCGCCGCCGACGGTATCGACCTGCGCCAGGCCCTGGCGGCCAAGCAGGCCGAAGCCGTGCGCGAGTTCTTCAAGGATGAAGCCAACCAGAAGCTGGCCCGGGACATCGAGGCACAATTACTGGCGTTCGGCATGCACTGGAGCAGCGAGAAGAAAGTGGCTGAAGGCTTGCCGCTGGCCGGCCAGACCTGGGTGCTGACCGGTACCCTGGAGCGCATGAGCCGCGATATTGCCAAGGAGAAACTGGAAAGTCTGGGGGCCAAGGTAGCGGGTTCGGTTTCCGGCAAGACCCACTGTGTGGTGGCGGGGCCGGGTGCTGGCTCCAAGCTGGCCAAGGCCAGTGAGTTGGGGGTGAAGGTGCTCGATGAAGATGCCTTTGTCACCTTCCTGGGCGAGCAGGGCATCGCTGTCTAGAAGTCCTTGCACGGTCCATGTGGGAGCGGGCGTGCCCGCGAACACGGGCGAAGCCCGTGCCATCCACCGCGGCGCCTGCTCCCACAGGTCCTGCGCTGGTCGTGCTGTCAGCGCTACCCCTGTAGGAGCGGGTTCACCCGCGAATTGGCGGCTCCTGGCCACCCCGGCCGGGACAAGTCATTGAGAAATGATGACTTTTTCTCCTCCAGAGGTTGTATCTGCCCCCAAGACCGGTACAATGGCGCCACTCGCTGCTCAGCGAGCCTTGTAGTGGTGGCCCCATCGGTCCCCCCGCATTGATTACCCGTTAACCTGGTCAGGCCCGGAAGGGAGCAGCCATAGCGGGAACATCGAGTGCCGGGGTGTGGCTGGTGGGGCCGCCTCCATTTCCGGGGGCCGAAAACCTCAATCTGCAGTGAACGCCTTAGTTCTGTCCTGCTTCTCGCCCAATACCCCCGCCGCCGACAGCTTCATCAGCCGCTGGAATTTCGGGCATGCCAGGTGATCTTCCTCAGGGCACTGCGCCGCATGCCGCAAGCCCTTGCTCATCGCCTGCAGGCGCCTGATCCGTGCATCCAGTTCGTCGGCCTTGGCGATCAGCATCTGCCGGTCGACCTGCAGCTCCACCAGCATCGCCCCCACTTCATCCAGCGAAAACCCCGCAGCCTGGCCTAGGGCGATCAGCGCCAGCCTGTCTGCCACATCGGCTGCGAACTGCCGCCGCTGGCCAGGTCCGGCGAGTGATTTGAGCAGGCCTTTCTTCTCGTAGTAGCGCAGCGTCGAGGCGGGTACGCCTGTGCGTTTGGCGACGTCGGCAATGTCCATTTCGGGCCCTTGACTTGAAGTTGACTTCAACTTCTATGCTGCGCGGCAGAGTGATGACCGTCAATCTTCGAGGGCTTGTTCAATGACGTTTGCTGCGATGGTTTCCGCTGCCTTGCCGATTGGCATTGGCGCCACGGTGATGATGGACCTGTGGGGGCTGCTGTTGAGGCGGCTGGGTGTCGCCACGCTGAACTTCGCCATGGTTGGGCGTTGGGCGGGGCATCTGTTGTACGGGCGTGTGCGGCACCAGGCGATTGCCAAGGCTGAGCCGGTCCGGCATGAGCTGGCGTTGGGGTGGGGGATTCATTACGCCATCGGCGTGCTGTTCGCGATGCTGCTGGTTGTGATCGTGGGCGAGGGTTGGCTACTGGCGCCTACAGTGTTGCCTGCGCTGGTTGTTGGTGTGGGGACCGTCGTGGCGCCGTTGTGCTTCATGCAGCCGGCGATGGGGGCGGGGTTCTTTGCGTCGAGGACGCCGACGCCGGCGCGCAACTGCCTGAAGAGCCTGGCTACGCATTTTGTGTTTGGCGTGGGGTTGTTCTTGAGTGCGGATTTGCTGGCTTTGGTGTGAGGGCCAACGGATCAAGATTTCTGGACGGTTCTGGGAATGGGCGTGCCCGCGAAGAAGGCGACGCGGTGGATGGCACCGGCGTTGCCGGTGTTCGCGGGCACGCCCGCTCCCACAGTGATCGCGCCGACTTCGAGATTGTTGTGCCTGCCGGTATTCCAGGAAATCAGGGGTGAGCCACAGACATGGTGGTCGGATAGCCCGCCCCACCATGGCGCTGCACAATTCGCTCGACTTCCCCCGACTGCTTCATCCGCACCAGCGCCCGCAACACTTCTTGTGCCGGAATCGCCGGGTCGTTACGCACCATGCACCCCAGGTCCTGTTCCTCCAGCACTGCCAGCGGCTGCAGGCGCTGTTCCGCCGGCAAGCCCTGGTTGAACCACTGCAACGATAACTGGTTGCTTACCGCATGCCGATACCGCCCGGCCTGCAGCTTCTGTAGCACCAGCAACTGGTTGCGGCTGTCTTCACGGTGCAGTCGGCCCTGGTCAAGCAATGGCTGCAGGGTCGAATAGGTGTAGCCCAGCACCGTGCCGATCGCCTGGGGTGGCAGTTGTTGCAGAGATAGCGGGGGGCTGTCGCCCGGGCGGCCGACCAGCAGGTCGCGCTGGTGAATCAGTGGAATGCTCCAGACAAAATTCCTTGGAGGGTCATCGAACCACTGGCTGCTGACATAGCAGCGCACGTCGATATCACCGTGGACCATGGCCTCCTGCAGGCGCAGGCGGGCCATCACATGGTAAACAGGGCGTGCGCCTACCTCTTTGGCTAACGCCTGCGTCAGGTCGTACAGCAGGCCTTCAACCGGCTGGTCACCTTCGATGCGCACCAACGGCATGCTCCAGCTCTCGGCCACGGAAAAGCGCAGCAGCGGCTGTTCGGCCATGCCCTGCGAGGTCCAGAGCAACAGCAAGGCCAGTAATCTTCGCAAGGCTTATCCTCCCTGGACAGCGTACAGTTTCATAGCTTAGCCGAGCTGCGCAGGGTGCAATTTTGCCCCCGCTCCGCTAGCATTAGCGATCTTCCGCTCGATCAGGCTACGATGGTTTTTCGATGAGTTATCAGGTTCTTGCACGTAAATGGCGTCCGCGCTCGTTCCGCGAAATGGTCGGCCAGGCCCATGTGCTCAAGGCCTTGATCAACGCCTTGGACAATCAGCGCCTGCACCATGCCTACCTGTTCACCGGTACCCGGGGCGTGGGCAAGACCACCATTGCGCGTATCATCGCCAAGTGCCTGAACTGCGAAACCGGTATCACCTCCACGCCCTGTGGCACCTGTTCGGTGTGCCGGGAGATCGACGAAGGCCGTTTCGTCGACCTGATCGAGATCGACGCCGCCAGCCGCACCAAGGTCGAGGACACCCGTGAACTGCTCGATAACGTGCAGTACGCCCCGAGCCGTGGGCGCTTCAAGGTCTACCTGATCGACGAAGTGCACATGCTCTCGACTCACTCGTTCAACGCCTTGCTCAAGACGCTGGAAGAGCCGCCACCCTACGTCAAGTTCATCCTTGCCACCACCGACCCGCAGAAACTGCCGGCCACCATCCTGTCGCGCTGCCTGCAGTTCTCGCTGAAGAACATGAGCCCGGAGCGGGTGGTCGAACACCTCAGCCATGTACTGGCCGCCGAGAATGTGCCGTTCGAGCCGGACGCCCTGTGGCTGCTGGGCCGCGCGGCCGATGGCTCGATGCGTGACGCGATGAGCCTGACCGACCAGGCCATTGCCTTTGGCGAAGGCAAGGTGCTGGCCGCCGATGTGCGGGCCATGCTTGGCAGCCTCGACCATGGCCAGGTCTACGGTGTGCTGCAGGCGCTGCTCGAAGGCGATGCCCGGGCCTTGCTGGAGGCCGTGCGCAACCTGGCCGAGCAGGGGCCGGACTGGGCTGGCGTGCTGGCCGAGATGCTCAATGTGCTGCACCGCGTGGCGATTGCCCAGGCGCTGCCGGAAGCGGTGGACAACGGCCAGGGCGACCGTGAGCGAGTGCTGGCGCTGGCCTCGGCACTGCCGGCCGAGGATGTGCAGTTCTATTACCAGATGGGCCTGATCGGCCGCCGTGACCTACCCTTGGCGCCGGACCCGCGTGGCGGTTTCGAAATGGTCCTGCTGCGCATGCTGGCGTTCCGCCCGGCCGACACCGACGATGCGCCGAAGCCGGTACTAAAGCCAGCGGGGATCAGCCAGGCCACAGCTGATCCTGCAACACCGGTGGCAGCGCCGGCGGTTGCCGTGGCGCCGCCGGCTGCTGCTGTCGTGGAGCCTGTTGCACCGGCTGCCGCGCCACAAGTGCAGGCGCCTGCACCGGTCGAGCCAGCGCCACAGCCGGTTGTAGAGCCTGTGGTGGCGGCTGAGCCTGCCCCGGTTTGTGAACCTGAGCCAGAACCCGAACCAGAGCCCGTGGCAGAGGCGGTTGACCTGCCATGGGAAGAGCCCGCACCAGCGCCCGCACCGGTAGTGGCCGAGCCTGCGCCGGCTCCTGCACCGCCCCCTGCGCTGGCGCCGGCGCCTGCCGCCCCGGCACACGACGACGAGCCGCCCTTCGACCCGTCCGCCTATGCCGCCGTGGGCATGGACCGCGACGATGAGCCGCCACTGGACGAAGACTATTACGGCGGCGAGAGCGACCCGGTCGGCTTCAGCTACCTGGACGAACTGGCCGAGCACGTCCAGGAAGAAGCACCCAGGCCGGCAGCCGAGCCGCTGCCAGCAGCCAAGCCAGCCACCGGCCTGGCCCTGCAATGGCTGGAATTATTCCCACAGTTGCCTGTGTCCGGGATGACAGGCAACATCGCGGCAAACTGTACGTTGATCGCCGCTGATGGCGACGACTGGTTACTGCACCTGGACCCTGGCCAGGGTGCGCTGTTCAACGCCACCCAGCAGCGGCGCCTGAACGAAGCGCTCAACCAGCACCTGGGGCGCACGCTGAACCTGCGTATCGAACTGATCCTGCCCGAGCAGGAAACCCCGGCCCAGGCAGCGGCGCGCAAGCGTGCCGAGCGCCAGCAGGACGCAGTCAACTCGATCGAACAGGATCCGTTGATCCAGCAGATGATCAAGTTGTTCGGCGCCAAGGTGCGGCAGGATACTATTGAGCCTGTAGAAGCCCTGGTGAATCAGGGCCAGTAACGGATAACCATGCGGCCGGCCCGGTGCCGGGCCGCATCACATGACCCAATCGAGGTATACCCCCATGATGAAAGGTGGCATGGCCGGCCTGATGAAGCAGGCCCAGCAGATGCAGGAAAAGATGCAGAAGATGCAGGAAGAGCTGGCCAACGCCGAAGTCACCGGCCAGTCCGGTGGCGGTCTGGTGAGCGTGGTGATGACCGGTCGTCACGACGTCAAGCGTGTCAGTATCGACCAGAGCCTGATGTCGACTGATGAAGACGACAAGGAAGTGCTGGAAGACCTGATCGCCGCCGCGCTGAACGACGCTGTGCGCAAGGTCGAGCAGAACAGCCAGGACAAGATGGGTAGCATGACCGCTGGCATGCAGCTGCCGCCGGGCTTCAAGATGCCGTTCTAAGGGCATTTGCGTTACCGAAAACCGCCGCTGACAACAGCGGCGGTTTTTTTGTTGGTGAGATTTCAACCCTGGTGCGGTCTGTTTTTTTGTGGGAGCGGCCTTGTGTCGCGAAAGGGCTGCGCAGCAGCCCCGGCAATTCACGCTGCGAAGCTGAAATCCCGGGGCCGCTGCGCGCCCCTTTCGCGACACAAGGCCGCTCCCACAAACAAGGCGGACCGCACAGGTCGCGGGGCCGATTTGACGCCATTGCCCCCCGCTGGGTATAAACCGCCTCTTATTTGTTTGTCAGGCCTTTCCCATGAGCTTCAGCCCTCTCATCCGCCAACTGATCGATGCCCTGCGTATTCTCCCGGGTGTCGGCCAGAAAACCGCCCAGCGCATGGCCCTGCAACTGCTCGAGCGTGACCGCAGTGGCGGCCTGCGCCTGGCCCAGGCCTTGACCCAGGCCATGGAAGGAGTTGGGCATTGCCGTCAGTGCCGCACCCTGACCGAGCAGGAGCTTTGCCCGCAATGCGCCGACACGCGCCGTGACGATACCCAGTTGTGTGTGGTCGAAGGGCCGACCGACGTGTATGCGGTGGAGCAGACCGGCTACCGTGGCCGTTACTTCGTGCTCAAGGGCCATTTGTCACCGCTGGATGGCCTGGGGCCGGAGGCGATCGGGATTCCGCAGCTGATGGCGCGGATCGAGGAACAGGGCACCTTCACCGAGGTGATCCTGGCGACCAACCCGACGGTGGAAGGGGAGGCGACGGCGCATTACATTGCCCAGTTGCTGAGCGAGAAGGGCCTGGTGGCGTCGCGGATTGCCCATGGCGTACCGCTGGGCGGCGAGCTGGAGCTGGTGGATGGTGGGACCTTGGCCCATGCCTTTGCGGGGCGGCGGCCAATTTCGCTCTGATTCAGAATTGCCGGGGCTGCAAAGCAGCCCCAAAATCAAACTCAGTACTCGCTGAGCGAAAACTCGGTCAGGCAGAAGGTCGGCACACCCGCCGCCTGCAAACGGCGCGAGCCGTCCAGTTCTGGCAGATCGATGATCGCCGCCGCCTCGAACACCTGCGCCCCGGTCCGACGCACCAGGTTGGCCGCTGCCAGCAGCGTACCGCCAGTAGCAATCAAATCATCGAAGATCAACACCGAATCCCCTTCGCACAGGCTGTCGGCATGCACTTCCAGGAAGGCTTCGCCGTACTCGGTCTGGTAACCCTCGCTCAGCACGTCGGCCGGCAGCTTGCCCTGTTTGCGGAACAGGATCAGTGGTTTGTTCAGCTGGTGGGCGATGATCGAGCCAATCAGAAAGCCCCGCGCATCCATGGCACCGATGTGGCTGAACTCGGCTTCGACATAGCGCTCGATGAACTGGTCGGCCACATAGCGCAGCCCGCGCGGCGACTGGAACAGCGGGGTGATGTCGCGGAAGATCACGCCGGGTTTGGGGAAGTCCACTACCGGGCGGATCAGGGCTTTGAGGTCGAAGGCGTCGCTGTGCATTGTTGCGGGTATCCTGGAAAAACGAATGCCCAAGTATACCCGCTAAACGCCGGCTTCAGGCCTCGATTGCACCACCGGCCAGCGCGCATAGCTGGATCGGGTCGAGGATGTGCACTTCCTTGCCTTCGGCACGGATCAGGCCGTTCTGCTGGAAGCGGGTGAACACCCGCGACACGGTTTCCACCGCCAGGCCCAGGTAGTTGCCGATTTCGTTGCGCGACATGCTCAGGCGGAACTGGTTGGCCGAATAGCCGCGGGCGCGGAAGCGCGCCGACAGGTTGACCAGGAAAGTGGCAATACGCTCGTCGGCGGTCTTTTTCGACAGCAGCAGCATCATTTGCTGGTCGTCGCGGATTTCCCGGCTCATTACCCGCATCAGCTGGCGGCGAAGCTGCGGCAGTTGCACCGACAGCTCGTCGAGGCGCTCGAACGGAATTTCGCACACCGAGGTGGTTTCCTGGGCCTGGGCCGATACCGGGTAAGCCTCGGTATCCATGCCCGACAGGCCGACCAGCTCGCTGGGCAGGTGGAAGCCGGTAATCTGTTCTTCGCCGCTGTCGCTGAGGCTGAAGGTTTTCAGGGCGCCGGAACGTACCGCGTAGACCGAGCCGAAATTGTCACCCTGGCGGAACAGGAACTCGCCTTTTTTCAGCGGCCGCCCACGCTTGACGATTTCGTCCAGTGCATCCATGTCTTCCAGGTTCAGTGACAGAGGCAGGCACAGGGGGGCCAGGCTGCAGTCCTTGCAATGGGCCTGGTTGTGTGGGCGCAGTTTGACTGGCTCGGACATTTTCATTCGATCCTTGTGGGAAAGCACACATAAGACGTAAGGGTAACTCACGGCGTAGGTTGTAGGCCAGCGTGCGCTGCTGTGGTGCGAGCTGGACTGGCCGCGGCGGGTGCGCGCCGGGGCCTTCGCTGTGCCCATGGTGTGCCTGGCAAGGAAACTTGTCCATGCGGTTGAACGACTCGGTTTCAGATCACCCGCGAAAAGCGCTGGCGGTTGTGCATTGCCAGGTAGGCGTCGAACACCATGCACACCGAGCGCGCCAGCAGGCGGCCGGCCGGCAGGATGCGGATGCCCTTGTCGTCCAGGCGGATCAGGCCGTCGCGCTGCAAGGTCAGCAGTTCCGGCCAGAGGTCGTTGAAGTAGCCGCGAAAATCGATGGTGAAGGCCTGTTCGATCGGCTCGAAATCCAGCTCGAAATGGCAGATCAGCTGCTGGATCACCGCGCGGCGTATGCGGTCGTCGTGGTTGCACAGCAGGCCGCGCTGGGTGGCCAGCTGGGCGTTGGACAAGCTGTCCTGATAGGTGTTGAGGTCGCTGCTGTTCTGGCAGTACAAGTCACCGATCTGGCTGATGGCCGACACGCCCAGGCCGATCAGGTCGCAGTGCCCATGGGTGGTGTAGCCCTGGAAGTTGCGCTGCAGGGTGCCTTCCTCCTGGGCGATGGCCAGCTCGTCGTCGGGCAGGGCGAAGTGGTCCATGCCGATGTAGCGGTAGCCGGCTGCGGTCAGTTGGTCGATGGTGGCGTGCAGCATCTCCAGCTTGGCGGCCGCGCTGGGCAGGTCATTGCTGTCGATGCGCCGTTGCGGCATGAAACGCTCGGGCAGGTGGGCGTAGTTGAACACCGACAGGCGGTCGGGTTGCAGGCGGATCACTTCTTCGACGGTGCGGGCAAAGCCTTCCGGAGTTTGCTTGGGCAGGCCGTAGATCAGGTCGAGGTTGATCGAGCGGAACTGCAGGGTGCGCGCGGCTTCGATCAGGGTGCGGGTCTGCTCCAGGCTCTGCAGGCGGTTGACCGCGCGCTGCACGGCCGGGTCGAGGTCCTGCACGCCCAGGCTGACGCGGTTGAAGCCCAGCTCGCGGAGCAGGCCCATGGTCGACCAGTCGGCCTCGCGCGGGTCGATCTCGATGCCGTAGTCGCCGGAATCGTCGTCCAGCAGATGGAAGTGCTGGCGCAGGGTGGCCATCAGCTGACGCAGTTCCACATGGCTGAGGAAGGTCGGTGTGCCGCCGCCGAAATGCAGCTGTTCAACACGTTGTTTAGGGGCGAGGTGGCAGGCGATCAGCTGGATTTCCTGCTCCAGGCGCTGCAGGTAGGGCGCGGCGCGGCCGCGGTCCTTGGTGATGACCTTGTTGCAGGCGCAGTAGTAGCAGATGTTGGCGCAGAATGGCACGTGCACGTACAGCGACAGCGGGCGCACGGCCCGACGGCTCTCGCGCAGGGCGTGGAGCAGGTCGAACGAGCCCACTTCGCTGTGCAGTTGCACGGCGGTCGGGTAAGAGGTGTAGCGTGGTCCGGCCAGGTCGTAGCGGCGGATCAGGTCGGTATCCCAACGTAGGTCGTCGAGCATGAGGGCGGTCCCCGGAAAGAGCAGCAGTGCCCCGGAGTCTATGGCCGTCTGTAGGAATCTGTGTTGATTTGTATCAAGGGCATTGGGGCTGCTCTGCAGCCCTTCGCAGGCTTGCCCGCGAAGGGTCGCAAAGCGGCCCCGATCAATGCCCCATCAACCAATGCTGGTGCGGTCCAGGCATGGTCCAGATACCAAACAGCATCACCAGCACCCCGCCAGCCACCCGCACACTGCGTCTTTTCAACAAAATGTTTACCCGCTCCGCGGCTAATCCGGTAGCCAGCAGCACCGGCCAGGTCCCCACGCCGAACGCCAGCATCAGCGCCGCGCTGTACCCGGCATTGCCTTGGCTGGCTGCCCACAGCAAGGTGCTGTACACCAGGCCGCATGGCAGCCAGCCCCACAGCGACCCCAGCAGCAACGCGCGGGGCAGGCTGGACACTGGCAGCAAGCGCGACGCCACTGGCTGGATATGCCGCCACAACCCACGGCCCAGCGCCTCGATGCGGGTCAGCCCGCTCCACCAGCCGGCCAGGTACAGCCCCATGGCGATCAACAGCAGCGCCGCCACCACCCGCAGTGCCAGCGCCGCCGGGCTGCTGGCCACGGCCCAGCCGGCCAGGCCCAGCAGCAGGCCGGCACAGGCATAACTGAGAATGCGCCCAAGGTTGTAAGCCAGCAGCAGGCGCAAACGCCGGCCACGCTGTTCGGGTGGGATGGCAAGGGTCAGCGCGCCCATCAGGCCGCCGCACATGCCCAGGCAGTGGCCGCCGCCGAGCAGGCCGAGGATCATCGCCGAGCCCAGCAGGGGCAGCAGGTCAGGCACGGGGTGGGGGTTCCTTGTCGGTGTCGGCCTGGCTGTCGTCAGGCTTCACCGCCGCCTGGTGGCGCGGGTCCTGGTCGTCGAACAGGATGCTGTGGGCCGGGCTTTCCAGGTCGTCGTACTGGCCACTGTCCACCGCCCAGAAGAAGATGTACACGGCCACGCCGACCAGCAGCAGGGCCGCGGGGATCATGACGTAGAGGGCGGGCATGGTGACTTCCTCCCAGGCAGGGGCGCTTCATTCGTTGGCAAGCCCGATGCCAAGGGCAGGCGGGTCAGGCGCAGGGCGTTGAGCACCACGATCAGTGAACTGACCGACATGCCGATGGCTGCCCATACCGGGGTGATCCAGCCGAGCGCGGCAAACGGCAACATCAGGCCATTATACAGGGTCGCCCACAGCAGGTTCTCGAGGATGTTGCGGCGGGTGCGGCGGGCCAGTTCGAAGGCCTGTACCAGCGCCTGCAGGCGGTTGGACAGCAGCACGGCGTCGGCGCTGGTCTTGGCCAGGTCGGTGGCGCTGCCCATGGCGATGCTGATGTCGGCGGCGGCCAGCACCGGCACGTCGTTGACCCCGTCGCCCAGCATCAGCACCTTGTGCCCGGCTGCCTGCAACGCCTTCAGCCGGTCCAGTTTGTCGTCCGGGCGCAGGCCGCCGATGGCCTGGTCAATGCCCAGCTGTGCGGCCACTTCGGCAACCATCGGCGAGCTGTCGCCGGACAGCAGCAGCGTGCGCCAGCCACGGGCCTTGCAGGCTGCCAGCAGGGCAGGGGCATCGTCGCGCAGGCGGTCGTCCAGGCCAAACCAGGCCAGCGGGCCCTGGCGGTCGCCCAGCAGCAGCCACTGTCCGCGTGGCTCCGGTACACTGGGGATCTCCGCGCCGCTCAGGGCACAGACGAAGGTGGCCTGGCCAATGCGCAGGTGCTGGCCTTCGACCAGCCCTTCCAGGCCCAGGCCAGGTACGGTCTGCACATCGTCAGCAGGCGTGGCGGTGCGGCCGAAGGCACGGGCGATGGGGTGTTCGGAGCGGTTTTCCAGCGCCGCGGCCAAGGCCAGGCAGCGGTCGGCGGGCAGGCTGCCGAGCGGGCGGATGCTGCGCAAGGTCAGGCGGCCTTCGGTCAGGGTGCCGGTCTTGTCGAAAATCACCGTGTCGATCTGGTTCAGGCCTTCCAGCACATGGCCGCGGGTCACCAGCAGGCCGAGCTTGTGCAAGGTGCCGGTGGCAGCAGTAAGCGCCGTTGGCGTGGCCAGGGACAGCGCGCAAGGGCAGGTCGCTACCAGCATGGCCAGTACGATCCAGAACGCCCGCGCCGGGTCCAGGTGCCACCACCACAGGCCGATGGCTGCGGCGGCCAGCAGCGAGAACAGCAGGAACCACTGCGAGGCCCGGTCGGCGATTTCGGCCAGGCGTGGTTTCTCGGTCTGGGCGCGTTCCAGCAGGCGGACAATGGCCGACAACCGCGAGTCGTGGCCGAGGGCTTCCACTTCCACGTTCAGGGTGCTTTCGACATTCAGGGTGCCGCCGGTAACCCGCTCGCCGACTCGGCGTGGTTGCGGCAGGTATTCACCGGTCAGCAGCGATTCATCGACGCTGGAGCGGCCTTCGACGATGCGCCCGTCGGCGGGGATTACTGCGCCTGGCAGCACCTGTACCGTGTCACCGCACTGCAGTTCGCTGAGCAGGATGCGCTCGCTGCGGCCGTGGGTGTCCAGGCGCAGGCACGAGGCCGGCAGCAGGTTGACCAGCTGCGCAGTGGCCGCGGCGGTGCGTTCGCGGGCGCGGCGCTCCAGGTAGCGGCCAGTGAGCAGGAACAGCGCAAACATGCCCACGGTGTCGAAATACAGCTCGCCGCTGCCGGTGATGGCGGTCCAGATGCCGGCGCCGAAGGCCAGGCCAATGGCCAGCGACACCGAAACGTCCATGGTCAGGTGGCGGGTGCGCAGGTCGCGTGCCGCGCCCTTGAAGAACGGCGCGCAGCTGTAGAACACGATGGGGATGGTGAGGAACAGCGCCACCCAGCGCAGGATGGTGTGCAGTTCGGGCGACAGGTCGATGTTGAATTCCGGCCAGGTGGCCATGGTTGCCATCATCGCCTGAAACCACAGCAGCCCGGCCACGCCCAGGCGGCGCAGGGCGCTGCGGTTCTCGCGGGCCAGTTGCTCGGTGGCCTGGTCGGGCTGGTAGGGGTGGGCGGCGTAGCCGATCTGGCGCAGCTCGGCGAGCAGGCGCGAGAGTGGCAGTAGCTTGTCATCCCAGTTCAGCAACAGGCGGTGGTTGGACAGGTTCAGGCGTGCTTCGGCAACACCGGGCAGGTTGCGCAGGTGCTTTTCGATCAGCCAGCCGCAGGCGGCGCAGCTGATGCCTTCGACCAGCAGGGTAGCTTCGGCCAGATCGCCGGCATGGCGCACGAAGGTTTGCTGTACGTCGCTGCGGTCGTAGAGGGCCAGTTCGTCCTGTAGCTGATTGGGCAGGGCCTCGGGGTTGGCGCTGTTGTCGCTGCGGTGCTGGTAGTAGTGCTCCAGGCCACCGGCAACGATCGATTCGGCCACCGCCTGGCAGCCGGGGCAGCAGAACTGCCGGGGTTGGCCGAGGACCACGGCGCTGAAGCGGTTGCCGGCGGGGACGGGCAGGGCGCAGTGGTAGCAGGGGGTGGGCTGGGTCATCACATCATTTGCCTTACACAAATCGGCTGGTTGGGCACGGTGCCTGTGGGAGCGGGTTCACCCGCGAAAGCGTCAGATCCGGCGATGATGCTTTCAGGTCTGACGCCTTCGCGGGTAAACCCGCTCCCACAAGGAGCGGCGGAGGTGCGTTTATCGGTGCTCGGCCCCCTGGAGCGCTTCATCACCCAGCTGCAAGGTCACACCATGCTCCACCTTTTCTTCCTCGAACAAGCGCCAAACCTGGCCACCTTCGCTACCCAGCAGCTCAACGAAACGGCGCCCGTCGACCTTGTCCTCCAGTTGCCCCACATAGCGCCCTGCCTCGACCCTGCTCAGCAGCACCTTGCGGTCTTTCTCCGGCTGGGTCGGCGAAATCAGGTTCAGCTCCAGGCTCTGCGGGTCGCTGTTGCCGGCCAGGCGCACGTCCACTTCGCCGGTCAGCTCGTCCAGGTGCACGCCGGCCTTCAGGCCCAGGTTCTGTGCCAGCAGTTCTCGGTCCAGCGAGCGGTTGATGCCCTTGCCGGCCTCGTAGTAGTTGTCGTTCACCAGGTTGTCCGGGTTGTGCACGGCGATGCTGACCATGGTCAGGCTCAGGCACACCGAGGTGGCGAGGATACCGATGATGATCCAGGGCCAGAGGTGCTTGTACCAGGGGCTGGCGGCGGTGGCAGGCATTGGTGGTTATCTCTCTTAGCGGATCTGTGGGCCGATGAAACGGCTCTTGGCTTCAACCTGGGCGTCGCTGTCATCGGCGCTCTTGAGGATGAAGGTGATTTCGTTGGTGGTCGACGGCAGTTTCTCGGGCGCGACCGACAGTTGCACCGGCAGGCTGACGATATCACCAGCGTCCACGCGGATCTCGCGCTGGCCTTCAAGCTTCAGGTCCGGCAGGCCAGTGGCGTCCAGCACGTAGACGTGGTCACGCTGGTCCTTGTTCATCACCTTCAGGCTGTACACGTTCTCGATCCGCCCCTGGGCGTTCTCGCGGTACAGCACACGGTCCTTGCTGACGTCGAAACCGACCAGCGAACGGGTGGCGAAGGCGGTGGCCAGGCCGACCATCATCACCAGCAGTACCACGGCGTAACCGATCAGCCGCGGGCGCAGCAGGTGGGTCTTCTGCCCGGACAGGTTGTGTTCGGTGGTGTAGCTGATCAGCCCTTTGGGGTAGTTCATCTTGTCCATGATGTTGTCACAGGCGTCGATGCACGCGGCGCAGCCGATGCACTCGATCTGCAGGCCGTCACGGATGTCGATGCCGGTGGGGCAGACCTGCACGCACATGGTGCAGTCGATGCAGTCGCCCAGGCCCGCAGCCTTGTAGTCCAGGTCCTTTTTGCGCGGGCCGCGGGTTTCGCCACGGCGCGGGTCGTAGGAAACGATCAGCGTGTCCTTGTCGAACATCACGCTCTGGAAGCGCGCGTAGGGGCACATGTACACGCACACCTGCTCGCGCAGCCAGCCGGCGTTGCCGTAGGTGGCGAGGGTGAAGAAGCCGACCCAGAAGTAGGCCCAGCCGTCGGCCTGACCGGTAAAGAATTCGGTGGCCAGTTCACGGATCGGCGAGAAATAGCCGACGAAGGTCATGCCGGTGACGAAACCGATCAGCAGCCACAGGCTGTGCTTGGCGAACTTGCGCAGGAACTTGTTGCCGCTCATGGGGGCTTTGTCGAGCTTCATGCGCTGGTTGCGGTCGCCCTCGGTGACCTTTTCGCACCACATGAAAATCCATGTCCACACGCTTTGCGGGCAGGTGTAGCCGCACCACACCCGGCCGGCGAACACGGTGATGAAGAACAGGCCGAAGGCAGCAACGATGAGGATGCCTGAAAGCAGAATGAAGTCTTGCGGCCAGATGGTGGCGCCGAAGATGTAGAACTTGCGCTCGGGCAGGTTCCACCACACGGCCTGGTGGCCGCCCCAGTTCAGCCACACGGTGCCGAAGTACAGCAGGAACAGCACTGCCCCGCCGACCATGCGCAGGCGTCGGAACAGGCCGGTGAAGGCACGGGTGTAGATCTTTTCCCGGGAGGCGTAGAGGTCGACGGAATCCTTCCCTTTGTTGGCAGGCGGGGTGACGTCATGTACCGGAATTTGCTTGCTCATCATCAAGTCCCACGGCAGTGGAGAAACGCCGCAGCCAGTGCGTGCCGGCCGCAGTCTCGCGCAATCTGCTAGCGCTCTGCGGCCCATGATACGCCGCTGATGGCGGTATGGGGCTGCACTGCGACCTTTAGTCGCGTTGGGTTCGTGGCACGAATCGTGTTATGGCAGGTGTCAATTGATCCAGGTCATGGAGCCTGCAACAAATGTGTTTTCAGTACCGGCCTCTTCGCGGGTGAACCCGCTCCCACAGGGACCGCACAGATTCTGACGCGAGCGCAGTGCCTGTGGGAGCGGGTTTACCCGCGAAGAGGCCGGGCCTGCCTTACTCGGCCTTGGCCGGTTCGGCCTGCTGCGACAGGCTGTAAACATACGCCGCCAGCAGGTGCACCTTGTCATTCCCCTGCAACTGCTCCTGGGCTGGCATCTGCCCCTGGCGGCCATAACGGATGGTCTGCTGCAGTTGTGCAAAGCTCGAACCGTAGATGAACGCCTGCGGGTGGGTCAGGTTTGGCGCGCCCATGGCCGGCGTACCCTTGCCCTCGGGCCCGTGGCAGGCCACGCAGTTGGCGGCGAAGATCTTCTGCCCGTTCTCGGCATCGGCCTTCACGCCTTCTGGCAGGGTACGGCCATCGAGCTTGCTGACCACGAACGCGGCCACGTCGGCCACGCCCTGGTCACCGATCACCTCGGCCCAGGCCGGCATCACGCCGTGGCGGCCGCCCATGATGGTGGTCTTGATGGTGTCCGGCTCGCCGCCCCAGCGCCAGTCGTTGTCGGTGAGGTTAGGGAAGCCGAAGGCACCCTTGGCGTCGGAGCCGTGGCACACCGAGCAGTTGGAAGCGAACAGCCGCGCGCCCATCTTCAGGGCCTGCGGGTCCTTGGCCACCTCAGTGATGGGCATGGCCGCGAACTTGGCGAAGATCGGCCCGAAGCGGGCGTCGGCCTTGGCCATTTCCTTTTCCCACTCGTGCACGCCGGTCCAGCCCGGCTGGCCGTTGGAGAACTCGGTCTGCTTGTCGTTATCCAGGTACGAGTAGCCCGGCAGGATGCCTTTCCAGTTGCCCAGGCCCGGGTACAGCACCAGGTAGCCGAGGGCGAAGACGATGGTGCCGACGAACAGCCAGAACCACCATTTCGGCAGCGGGTTGTCGTACTCCTCGATGCCATCGAAGGCATGCCCGACGGTTTCGTCGGTGACCTCTTCGCGCTGGCCCTTGCGGGTCGACAGCAGCAGCCAGGTCAACGAGAAGATGGTGCCCAGGGTCAGGACGGTAACGTACAGACTCCAGAAGGTTGTCATTGTTTTTTGCTCCCAGAAGCTTTTGCGTGCTCTTGCTCGACGTGGCGGCAGGCCTCGGTGTCATCCGCGAAGGGCAGTTGGGTGGCTTCGTCGAAGTCCTTTTTACGCCGTGGGTTGAACACCCACAGCGCCAGGCCCACGAAAGCCACCATCACCACGACGGTGCCCAGGCCGCGAATCATCCCGATATCCATCAGCGTCACCGTTTGCTCTTGATGATGGTGCCAAGACCCTGCAGGTACGCGACGATGGCGTCCATTTCGGTCTTGCCCTTGACCGCGTCGCGGGCCCCGGCGATGTCGGCGTCGGTGTACGGCACGCCGAGGGTGCGCAGTACTTCCATCTTCTTCGCGGTGTCCTTGCCGTCGAGCTTGTGCTCGACCAGCCATGGGTACGACGGCATCTTCGATTCCGGTACCACGTTGCGCGGGTTGTACAGGTGCGCGCGGTGCCAGTCGTCGGAGTAGCGGCCACCGACCCGGGCCAGGTCCGGCCCGGTGCGCTTGGAGCCCCACAGGAACGGGTGGTCCCACACGCTTTCACCGGCCACCGAGTAGTGGCCATAGCGCTCGGTTTCGGCGCGGAACGGGCGGACCATCTGCGAGTGGCAGCCCACGCAGCCTTCGCGGATGTAGATATCGCGGCCTTCCAGTTCCAGCGCGGTGCGCGGCTTCATGCCTTCCACGGGCTTGTTGGTGACGTCCTGGAAAAACAGCGGGACGATCTGGGTCAGGCCACCGACGCTCACGGCGATGACCATGAAGAAGGCCAGCAGGCCTATGTTCTTCTCGACGGCTTCATGCTTCATCAGTGCGCTCCCACGACGACGATCTTGGCGGCTTCCTCAGCCTGTGCCGGGTTGGCGGCACGTACGGTACGGAACACGTTGTAGGCCATCAGCAGCATGCCGGTGGCGAAGAACGCACCGCCCAGGGCGCGGACGATATAGCCAGGGTGGCTTGCCTGCAGGGCTTCGACGAAGGAGTAGGTGAGGGTGCCGTCATCGTTGATGGCGCGCCACATCAGGCCTTGGGTGATGCCGTTTACCCACATCGAGGCGATGTACAGCACAGTGCCGATGGTGGCCAGCCAGAAGTGCGCGTTGATCAGGCCGATGCTGTGCATCTGCTCGCGACCGTAGAGTTTCGGGATCATGTGGTACACGGCGCCGATCGAGATCATCGCCACCCAGCCGAGGGCGCCGGCGTGGACGTGGCCGATGGTCCAGTCGGTGTAGTGCGACAGCGAGTTCACGGTCTTGATGGCCATCATCGGGCCTTCGAAGGTGGACATGCCGTAGAACGCCAGCGACACCACCAGGAAGCGCAGGATCGGGTCGGTGCGCAGTTTGTGCCAGGCACCGGACAGGGTCATCATGCCGTTGATCATGCCCCCCCAGCTTGGTGCCAGCAGGATGATCGACATCACCATGCCCAGCGACTGTGCCCAGTCAGGCAGGGCGGTGTAGTGCAGGTGGTGCGGGCCGGCCCAGATGTACAGGGTGATCAGTGCCCAGAAGTGCACGATCGACAGGCGATACGAGTAGATCGGGCGTTCGGCCTGCTTGGGTACGAAGTAGTACATCATCCCCAGGAAGCCGGTGGTGAGGAAGAAGCCCACGGCGTTGTGGCCGTACCACCACTGGATCATCGCGTCGGTGGCGCCGGAGTAGGCCGAGTACGACTTGAACAGGCTTACCGGCAGCGAGATGTGGTTGACGATGTGCAGCATCGCGGTAACCACGATGAAGGCGCCGTAGAACCAGTTGCCGACATAGATGTGCTTGGTCTTGCGCTTGACGATGGTGCCGAAGAACACCAGCCCGTAGGTGACCCAGACGATGGCCAGCAGGATCGCCAGCGGCCACTCGAGCTCGGCGTATTCCTTGGTGGTGGTGTAGCCCATCGGCAGGGTGATCAGCGCGCCGACGATCACCGCCTGCCAACCCCAGAAGGTGAAGGCGGCCATGCTGTCGGAGATCAGCCGGGTCTGGCAGGTGCGCTGCACCACGTAGTAGCTGGTGCCGAACAGCGCACAGCCCCCGAAGGCGAAGATCACCAGGTTGGTGTGCAGCGGGCGCAGGCGGCCGAAGCTGGTCCAGGGCAGGTCCAGGTTCAGTTGCGGCCATACCAGCTGCGAGGCGATGAAGACGCCGAGGCCCATGCCAAGGATCCCCCAGACCACCGTCATGATGGCGAACTGGCGGACGACCTTATAGTTATAAGCAGTCGGACTGATTGCTGTGCTCATTGCTAAGGTTCCACGGTTTTGATGTTCTTGTTGGTCGAAAAATCGGCGCCAGTATTGATAACCACTGGGGTTACCGCAACGCAACTTTGGTACGCCGACCCGTGCCCGAGCCCGTTCACTGATGTCCCGCAGTAATCGGGTTCTGGCGATTGTACACAAATAAATATTTGTAATGTGTACCGTTTTTCGTCTTTTTCTGATCGATCGGTCAAGCTTTTTATCGGGACGGCAACAGGCTACGCGCCGCGTCTGCTTCGGTCCTTTCGGAGCGAGGCCCACTGAGGCAACAAGCTTAGTTCTGTTCGGAGGGGGTGCAAGGAGGGGAGAGCAGGGAGAGGGGCTGCTTTGCAGCTCTTCGCGGGCTTGCCCGTTCCCACAGGTTCACCACAATACTTGAAATCTGTGGTTGACCTGTGGGAGCGGGCGAGTCGGGACGCCGAACCGCCGCGAATGGGTGTTACTTGGCTGTCAGGTCTGGCGAAGCTTGATCCTGCGACAGGCTATACACATACGCCGCCAGCAGGTGCACCTTGTCGTTGCCCTGGATCTCGGCCTGCGCCGGCATCTGCCCCTGGCGACCATAGCGGATGGTCTGTTGCAACTGGGCAAAGCTCGAACCGTAGATGAACGCCTGCGGGTGGGTCAGGTCTGGCGCACCCATGGCCGGAGTGCCCTTGCCTTCAGGCCCGTGGCAGGCCACGCAGTTGCCGGCGAAGATCTCCTTGCCTTTGGCCGGGTCGGCCTTGACCCCTTCCGGCAGGGTGCGGCCAGCGAGGTCGGTGAGCACGAACGCGGCCACATCCGCCACGCCCTGCTCGCCGATCACTTCGGCCCAGGCCGGCATCACGCCGTGGCGGCCGTTCATGATGGAAGCCTTGATGGTTTCCGCCTCGCCGCCCCAGCGCCAGTCCTTGTCGGTGAGGTTGGGGAAGCCGTAGGCACCCTTGGCGTCCGAGCCGTGGCATACCGAGCAGTTGGAGGCAAACAGGCGGCTGCCCATTTTCAGCGCCTGCGGGTCCTTGGCCACTTCTTCCACGGGCATGGCAGCATACTTGGCGAAGATCGGGCCGAATTTTGCGTCGGCCTTGTCCATTTCCTTCTGCCATTCGTTGGCGCCGGTCCAGCCGTTTTCATAGCCTGGCAGGATGCCCTTCCAGTTGCCCAGGCCCGGGTAGAGGATCAGGTAGCCGACCGAGAACACCAGGGTGCCGACGAACAGCCAGAACCACCACTTGGGCAGCGGGTTGTCGTATTCCTCGATGCCGTCGAAGCTGTGGCCCATGGTCTGGTCGGTGGTGTTGCTCTGGCCCTTGCGGGTGGCGAGCAACAGCCAGGTCAGGCCAATCAGGCTACCGATGGTCAGTACGCAGATGTACGTACTCCAGAAGGTGGTCATTGCCCGTTACTCCTTTTTGCAGCAGGTTCCTGTCCGGCAGAGGGCAGGCGGTCGTCGACGAAGGGCAGCAGGCGCGCTTCGGCGAAATCATGGTCGCGGCGGCGGTTGAATACCCACAGGGTGAGGCCGATGAAGGCGATCATCACCACCAGGGTACCCAGGCCGCGGATCATGCCGATGTCCATTTCCATCGCACTCACCTCTTGTTCTTGATCGCGGTGCCGAGCACCTGCAGGTAGGCCACCAGGGCGTCCATCTCGGTCTTGCCCTTGACCGCGTCGCGGGCCCCGGCGATGTCGGCGTCGGTGTAGGGCACGCCCAGGCTGCGCAGGGTGCGCATCTTGGTGTCGGTGTGGCTATTGTCGACCTGCTGGGCGACCAGCCACGGGTACGACGGCATCTTCGACTCCGGGACCACGTTGCGCGGGTTGTACAGGTGCGCACGGTGCCAGTCGTCCGAGTAACGGCCACCGACCCGGGCCAGGTCCGGCCCGGTGCGCTTGGAACCCCACAGGAACGGGTGGTCCCACACGCTTTCACCGGCCACCGAGTAGTGGCCATAGCGCTCGGTTTCGGCGCGGAACGGGCGGATCATCTGCGAGTGGCAGCCTACGCAGCCTTCGCGGATGTAGATGTCGCGGCCTTCCAGTTGCAGTGCGGTGTAGGGCTTCATGCCTTCCACCGGTTTGTTGGTGACGTCCTGGAAGAACAGCGGGACGATCTGGGTCAGGCCGCCGATACTGACGGCAAACACCATCAGCAGGGCCAGCAGGCCGACGTTTTTCTCGATGACTTCATGTTTCATCAGGCAGGTCTCCTCAAGCCAGCTGGGCGTTCGCAGGGGCGACATCGAGCGCCGGCGAACGCACGGTGCGCCAGGTGTTCCAGGCCATCAGGAACATGCCGCTGAGGAAGATCGCACCACCGACGAAGCGCACGATGAAGCCTGGGTGGCTGGCCACCAGGGTTTCCACGAACGAGTAGGTGAGCGTGCCGTCACTGTTGACCGCGCGCCACATCAGGCCCTGGGCGATACCGTTGACCCACATCGAGGCGATGTACAGCACGGTGCCGATGGTGGCCAGCCAGAAGTGCGCGTTGATCAGGCCGATGCTGTACATGCGCTCTTTGCCGAACACTTTCGGGATGGTGTGGTACAGCGCGCCGATCGAGATCATCGCCACCCAGCCGAGGGCGCCGGCGTGCACGTGGCCGATGGTCCAGTCGGTGTAGTGGGACAGGGCGTTGACCGTCTTGATGGCCATCATCGGGCCTTCGAAGGTGGACATGCCGTAGAACGCCAGCGACACCACCAGGAAACGCAGGATCGGGTCGCTGCGCAGTTTGTGCCAGGCACCGGACAGGGTCATCATGCCGTTGATCATGCCGCCCCAGCTGGGTGCCAGCAGGATCAGCGACATCACCATGCCCAGCGACTGGGCCCAGTCAGGCAGGGCGGTGTAGTGCAGGTGGTGCGGACCGGCCCAGATGTACAGGGTGATCAGCGCCCAGAAGTGCACGATCGACAGGCGATAGGAATAAACCGGGCGTTCGGCCTGCTTGGGCACGTAGTAGTACATCATCCCCAGGAAGCCCGCGGTCAGGAAGAAGCCCACCGCGTTGTGGCCATACCACCACTGCACCATGGCATCGGTAGCGCCGGCATAGACCGAGTAGGACTTGGTCAGGCTGACCGGCAGTTCCAGGTTGTTGACGACGTGCAGCATCGCCACGGTGAGGATGAAGGCGCCGAAGAACCAGTTACCGACATAGATGTGCTTGGTGTTGCGTTTCATCAGCGTGCCGAAGAACACGATGGCGTAGCTCACCCAGACGATGGTGATCAGGATGTCGATCGGCCATTCCAGTTCGGCGTATTCCTTGGAGCTGGTGTAGCCCAGCGGCAGGCTGATGGCCGCCAGCAGGATCACCAGTTGCCAGCCCCAGAAGGTGA
Source organism: Pseudomonas sp. LS.1a (assembly GCF_022533585.1). NCBI lineage: Bacteria > Pseudomonadati > Pseudomonadota > Gammaproteobacteria > Pseudomonadales > Pseudomonadaceae > Pseudomonas > Pseudomonas sp. LS.1a. Next base: position 4,012,100 of record NZ_CP092827.1, on the reverse strand, counting down.
ACGCGGCCAGGCCTGGTGCAAACAGGGTGGTCTGGCAGGTGCGTTGCACCGAATAATAGGAGGTGGCGAACAGCGCACAGCCGCCAAAGGCGAAGATCACCGCATTGGTATGCAGGGGACGCAGGCGGCCGAAGCTGGTCCAGGGGAGGTCGAAGTTGAGGGAAGGCCAGGCGAGCTGGGCGGCGATGAAGACGCCGAGCCCCATCCCGACGATTCCCCACACCACCGTCATGATGGCGAATTGGCGGACCACCTTGTAGTTATAGGCGGTACTGCTGGTTGTGTTCATGTATGGGTTCCCATCCACGGTTATTTGGCAGGCTTTACAGCGAGGCAAGCATGATTAATGGGCAAAGTGCCGGTATTGACGGGGATCAATGGGCGAAGGTCGGAAATGTCCCAGGCTTGCGCTGCGATCCTCCGCACGTTCAGGGCCAGGACGGCTACAAGGGTTGCCTGATCCTGGCCCATGGCGCAGGTGCACCGATGGACAGCGGGTTCATGGACGAAATGGCGCAAAGGCTTGCGGCGCTTGGGGTGGCGGTAGTGCGCTTCGAGTTCCCGTACATGGCCGAGCGCCGGGTTACCGGCGGCAAGCGGCCGCCGAACCCACAGAAGGTGTTGCTGGAGTGCTGGCGCGAGGTGTACCGGCAGGTGCGACCTTTGGTCACGGGCAAGCTGGCGGTGGGTGGCAAGTCCATGGGCGGGCGCATGGCCAGCCTGCTGGCCGATGAGTTGGGGGCTGATGCACTGGTGTGCCTGGGCTATCCGTTCTATGCGGTGGGCAAACCGGAGAAGCCACGGGTCGAGCACCTGGCCGAATTGAAGACGCCGACCTTGATCGTGCAGGGCGAGCGGGATGCGCTGGGTAACCGCGAGGCGGTGGCAGGGTATGCGTTGTCGCCGGCGATCGAGGTGAGCTGGCTAGTGGCGGGGGACCATGACCTGAAGCCGCTTAAGGCCTCGGGGTTCAGCCACGAGCAGCATTTGCAGGCGGCGGCTGAGAAGGTTGCAGCATTCCTGAAGGAT